>DATDGG010000382.1:0-3072 GCA_036522235.1 Xanthobacteraceae bacterium | reverse complement strand
GCATTCATGTCCTCGATCATACGCTGACGCAGCGGGGTGATAGCCTCGGTTGTCATAGCCAACTCCTGTCTTGAATGAGGTTTGGGAACACCTCGATCCTCAAGACAGGGCGCTTCCCCCGCTACCCACGATCTCTTCCATCGGATATCACTCAGGACGAGCCTCAACCCTCGCCACTATCGCGAAGCGATTTAGTGCTTTGGCCCGGAGCCGAGATCGCTGCGGTGCAGCAAATCCTACGCGATTGGGGGACTAGCGGACGTAGTCGCTGGCTAACTATTGCAGGGCTGCGCTGCAACCTCATCCATGAGGGTGACGATCTGCGGTATTCGCGCCTCATGTCACAACAACTTGACGCTTGAACTGACGTCGGGGAGTTCGTCAGATGCCGAGCGATAGGCATCATGACGTGCGACCTCTGGCGGCTTTGGCTTATGTCCGGCGCTGATCCGATCGAGCAATTGTCCGACCAAGCCGAGCGCGTCGACTTGATCGTCATGCTGGCCGGCAGGGAAACTCAAGAGTTCCGCCCTCAAGTCTGCAAACCAGTGCGCGCCCTGCCGGACATAGAGGCCAAGCATCGCCATGCGGCCCCGCATTGATTGGGCGCGCACCGCTTTGTCGCCGCGGCTGACGAACTGCTCGCGGCAGGTATAGGCTTGCCGCTCGATGGCCCGCCGTTGAAGAAACGGGCCGACCCCGGAAATGATCTGCCCGTGCTCCTCGGCCCAAAGGGCCGGCCGCCATTTGCGGACGAGATCGCACCATGCCTCGATCCAAACATCGGAGGCGGTCTGGCCGCGCCAGAGATCGAGCAGATACATGCGGTTTTCCGGATCGACGCCGACCACGACATGCACCGTATAGTCACCGCCCCGCGAGGTGACGGCGTAGTCTGATCCGCCATAGACATTGAGGGTTTCGCGCGGCGGCTCGCTCGCATAGGTGCGGAACCACTCGTCCCTGAAATAATCCCCCGTCTCGGGCGCGGGCCGCTGCTGGTAGAGCGCCGACCAGTTGCGCGGGATTTGGGTCGCCTTCTCGTGGCGCAGGAAGTCGGCATAGCCATAAGCATCGTCCCACAGCCATTGGCCTGGCTCGCGGCCGAGCAGATCGCCGGCTTCGGCCTCGGCCGGCAGGGAGACGATGTCCCAATGTTCGCCGCCGCGCTCCATTTCGGCGATGATGCGGCCGGCAAGATCGTCCTCGTGCCAGCGGGTCTGGATCAGGATCACCCATCCGCCCGGTCGCAGGCGGGTCAGGAGGTCGGATTTGTACCAATCCCAGGTCTTGTCGCGCATGCGCTCGGAGTCGGCGTCCTCGCGCGAGCGGACCGGGTCGTCGATCAAGGCGCCGTCAGCGCGGAAACCGACAATGCCAGTGCCGACGCCGGCAGCGTAGTATTCCCCGCCATTGTCGAGCTCCCAGCGGCCGGCCGCATGGCTGTCGTCCGCCAGGCGAAGGCCCAGGGTGGCACCGTGCTGCACGATCAGGTTGCGCACCCTGCGGCCCCATTTCTCGGCAAGCTCGGTGGTGTGCGAGGCTGCGAGAATCGATCTGCCCGGTGCGCTAGCCATCACGTGAGGCGGGAACAAGATCGATCCATAGGTCGATTTTGCCGAACCCGGCGGCATAAACACTGCGAGCCGCTTGATCTCGCCGCGTGCGACCCGCTCCAGACGATCAATCAAGAGCCTGTGGTGCGGCGCCGGCTCATATCCGCAGTGCCGGCACCACTCGACGAGGCTTCTTCGGATGCGCCGCCGTTTGAGCAGGACCTCGGCCACGACGGCGGGGGAGATGTGTGCGGGAATCGCCATACCGACGTCATGCCTCCGACCTCTTGTCGTGACCGAGAATGGCCATCAGCTCTTGATCGGTAAGGTCACTGAGGTCCTTGCCGAGCTTCCTGTTTGCAGCACCTGAGGTTCCGTGCGCCCGGACTTCGGCCTCGATGTCCTGGACGGTTTTGACCACGGCGCGCTGCGCCGGGCCGTTGCCTTTGGCGGCCAGCGCGATCTGGCTGCGCAGGACCGCCTGCAGGGCCGGTATCCGGGTGACCTTGTCGCCCTCGCGCAGATTGAGCATACGAAAAGCCTCCTGCAGGATGAGCTTCCTCGCGCGCTTACCTTCGCTCTGCCGGAGCCGTCCGGCCGGATTGCCGGATTGCCCCTTGCGGAACCGGCTGTGGACCGGCGGCCTGCCGTACCCGACCGCGCTGGTCGGCCGTTTCTTCTTGCTGGTCATTGGCGTTGCTTGCGCGCAGGCGGCGCGGCGCGCTCCTCTGCGACATCCTCAAGGCTCATTCGGCTCGCCGCGTGGGTCGCCTGCTTGCCGGTGACACGAGCGAACCGGTGCAAGATGGTGTCGCAATAGGCTGGGTCGTACTCGATCAGCCGGGCCAGGCGTCCGGCCTTGTGCGCCGCCATCAGGGTGGTGCCGACCCCAGCAAAAGGGTCGAGCACGATCTCGCCCCGCCGGGAGCAATCCCGAATGGCCTCGGCCACCAGCGCCACCGGCTTGACGGTCGGATGCATCGACAGGTCTTCGCGCCGCCCTGCGGTATTGACCCCGGCATAGTCCCACACGTTGGTGCGGTAGCGCCCGCCGTCACCGAGCCCAAACGTATTGGTATGGGCTGCGGTGCCGACCTTGAAGACGAACACCAAGGGTACCCTGCGCCGGGATCTCCTCAACGAGACGTTGGCTCAGCAGCTTGCCAATCACCTTGTCGGCGGCACCGCCCTTGAGCTTCGGATCAATGTCCACGGCGCCGTCCTGACGTTGAGAGGCGGCGGAAAGCAGCACCAGCTGTGTGTCGGTGAATTTCATTGGGATTCTCCATTCGGTTACGACGGCGTCTGGCGCCGTCACCACCGAAGCCCCGCAGTGGCCATGAAGCCGGCGGGGCGGAATCCCGAGAGGGCCAAACGTGCCCTCCAGGCCCGCACAGTGACGCTCTGTTCGTACCGGAATGCCAGTCCTTTCTGGATAATCTTATGGCTCGTTTCGAGCCCATCCGATCACGGAATGATTCCGCTCCAGACACAGCCGCGGCGCGCCAACGTGCTG
>DATDGG010000381.1:0-16796 GCA_036522235.1 Xanthobacteraceae bacterium | reverse complement strand
GGCATCGAGGTTCCCCTTGTCCAACCGTCCCAAGTCGGACAAGTGTCACCCATGTCTCCGAACGCCTGTCACCCATGTCTCCGGTCCATACACCCCTACGGGGCGAGGGAGTGAAACGCTGTGCCCACCTGACCAACAAACTTGGCTTGTTGATGCGAAGTTGAAAGACGGCTTCGCGGCTCGCGCAAGCGAGCTCCCTCTCCCTGTAGGGGAGAGGGTTGGGGTGAGGGGGCGCCGGCGAATGCGAATCAAGCTCCTTCATCGCCGCGGCGACGGCCGCGGCATCTCTCAATGCGGGCGTCACAAATTTACGCTATGGAATTCCCGTGCTGTCCGAAGAGCTCAGCTACGTCTCCTCGCGCGATCCCCTCTGGAAGCGCTGGATCATGCGCGCCATCGAGAATCTCTCCGGCCGGCGGGCGTTGCTGCCGATCTACCACCGCTGGCGCGCCACGGTCGCGCAGGGGAACCCGCGCATGATGGAGGCGCTGCTCGACATGATCGGGACGCGGCTCGACGTGCGCGCTCCGGCCTGGCCGATCACGGTGCCGCCCGAAGTCCCGCTGGTGCTCATCGCCAACCATCCGTTCGGCATCGGCGATGGTATCGCGGTGCTGGCGCTCGCCGAGGCGCTTGGCCGCCCCTACCGCATTCTCATCAACAGCGACTTCATGAAGCTGCCGGAGATCAGGCCCTATGCGCTGCCGATCGATTTCTCCGGCAGCCGCGCGGCGATCGAGACCAATCTCAAGAGCCGGATGGAGGCGCGGCGCTTGCTCAAGGCCGGCGTCACCATCGTGGTGTTTCCCTCTGGCGGGGTGGCGACCGCGGAGCAGCCGTTCGGCAAGGCCGAGGAGCTGCCCTGGAAGGCGTTCACGGCGCGCCTCGTTCAACAGGCGCAGGCAGCGGTGCTGCCGGTCTATTTCGAGGGCCAGAACAGCGCGCTGTTTCACCTGATCAGCCGCTACAGCCTGATGCTGCGCCTGTCGCTCCTGGTGTCCGAGTTCCGGCACTTCGTGGGCGCGACCGTGCGGGTACATGTCGGCGCCGTGGTGCCGTTCGCCGCGCTGTCCTGCCGGGACGACCGCAGTGCCCTGACGGCCGAGCTCTACGCCCTCGTGCATCGACAGGCGCCCGATGCGGCGGCGTTGGGTCCCGCCTATCTCGAGGCCCGCCCCGCCGAGGCCCGGCGGCGGTACCCATGGGATCCGCCCAAGCGGATCAAGCCGGCGATGAGCGCGGGCTGAGCGGCGGCGGGCATGTTGCGCCGCGGGATGCAATAGAACTGTCGCACGGCTGGTCTATCGCTCATTTCAAGATTCCGGCGAATCGAGTGCCACCATGCTGGCCGAGATGGTCATCGGTGCCGGCGCATTGGCGATCGGCGGCTTCCTCTATGTCAGGTCCGCGCGCGCGCGGCTCTACCGGTTGCTGACGAGCCGCCTCGCGCACATCACCCGCGCCAACGAGCTCGACCTGGCGGCAATCGCAACAGAGAGCCTGCCGGGCTTCGCGGATCGTTTCGCCGCGCTGCCGGATTTCCTTCCCGCTCCAAGTTTCGCATTGCTGGCCGGCGAGGCGGCGCGGCTCGCGGCGGGAGAGCAGGTCCGCGGCCCCGAGCGCAGCTATGTACCGACCCACAAACAGGGCGGAACGCTCGCCTACGAGACCCTGATCGCGACCGCCCCCGCGCTCGTGGCCTGCTATCACGCGCAAGGCCTGCAGGACGTCGTCGGGCGCCTCATCGGCGTCCGTATCTCCCCGACGCCGATTTACGATCAAAGCTCGCTCTCGCTGCTCGTCTACGACAAGCCCGGCGACCATATCGGCTGGCATTACGATCACAACTTCTACCGCGGGCGGCATTTCACGGTGCTGCTCACGCTTGAGAATAGCGGGCGCGCCGCCGGGGACTTGAGCCACGCGCTGCTCAAGGTGCGCCTGGGAGAGCGCGAGATCGAGGTCGCCAGCGCCCCCAATACGCTCATCGCGTTCGAGGGCGCGTGCGTGCGCCATCGGGTGACGCCGATCCAAGACGGCGAGCGCCGCCTGGTGCTGAGCATGACCTATTGCACCGACCCGACCTCCACCTGGTGGCAGGGCCTGGCGCGGCGGCTCAAGGACACGGCCTATTTCGGCGTGCGGGCGCTGTGGACGTGATGATCGGACGATCGACGTAGGGCGCCTCTTGTGGGCGCCCCCTACGGCAATCGCATCAACCGCTGTCCCATCCGGATCGTGCCTCCCTCCGCGACGCCCTCGCACAGCGCGAAGCCTTCGGGTGCGAACACGATGATGGTCGAGCCGTGTTGGAACCAGCCCATCTCCTGGCCTTTGCTGAAGACGGCGTTGCAGGGCATCACGTTCGGCCCGCGGTGTTTGAGACTGAGCAGGACGTCGAGGAAGTGCAGCCGGATGCTGGCGACCAGGACGGCGGCGACCGGCACCAGGGTCACGCTGTGGCCGCTGCCCGTGAGGCGTGTCCGCAGCAGCGCGCGCTCGTTCTTGCAGAACAGCTTCTCGACCCGTCGGAGCGCGATGGGGTTGACGTTCCAGGTGTCGCCCGAAATGTAGGTGACTTGGTCGACCCGGCAGTCGTGCGGCGCGTGGAAGCGATGATACATGCCGGAGGTGAGCCGCAGCGTGACGTAGCGCCCGTTGCGGTGGGCATCGACCAGCGCGCCGTCGCCGAGCAGATCCTCAAGCGTGTAGGGAAATCCCTTGATCTGGAACAGGCTGGTGCCGGCGATCGCGCCGCACGCCCCCACGATCGCATCGCACGGGCTGACCAGGACGGCCGGGTTCGGGTCGATCGGCCGGGCGCCGGGCTTGAGCTCGCGGATGAAGCAATCGTGCATGCTGCGGAACCGCGTGGCGCGCGCCTCGCTCAGGTCGAGGCCGGAGAAGAACCGCCAGACCCCGATCGAGAGGTCGCGCACCAGCGGCTGCTCGATCTGGCTGAACCAGCCGATGAACTGGGTGACGAGCCGCCGCGGAATCCGATTGGTCAGCAGGAAGTTGAGGTCTTCCTGCTGGAAAATCGTTGCAATCCGGGAGCGGACCGTCATCGTTCCGTAAACCTGCCTGGATAGACACTGATTCGATGGATTTCGGCCCCGCTATGCTTGCCTTGACCGCCGCCGGCGCCATCGCGCTCGCGATGGCGCTCTGGGCCCTGAAGGCGCGGCTCGAGCTGTCGCTCGCCAAGCATCCCTCCCTGACCGGGCATGCCCGCGTGGCGCGGCGGTTCGCGGCGCTGGTCCCATACTACGCCTATGACGACGCGCATGTGCTCTCCTGCGACGACCCGCCGGAAGAGATCGCGGCGCGCCGCCGCGCCGGCTTCATGCGGCTGGCGGCGCTCTACCGGGAGCGCTTTGCAAAGACGCGCGCGCGCACCGCCGAGGTGGCCGAGGGCATTTCCGACCTGCAGTTCACCGCCGCCTATCGGGTGCCGTTCCAGTTCAGCAGCTTCGTGCGCCAGCACCTCGCGGCGGGTTCCTTCGTCCAGTCGTCCGCCGGCGTGACGGTGACCGATCTCGACAGCAATCATCTCTACGACCTCACCGGCTCGTACGGGGTGAACCTGTTCGGCTACGACTTCTACAAGGACTGCATGGCGCGCGGCCTCGAGCGCGTGCGCGAGCTCGGTCCGGTGCTCGGCGCCTATCATCCGGTGATCGCCTACAACGTCAAACGCCTCAGGGAGATTTCCGGGCTCGACGAAGTGTCGTTCCACATGTCCGGCACCGAGGCGGTGATGCAGGCGGTGCGGCTCGCGCGCTACCACACCGGCCGCTCCCATCTGGTGCGCTTCTGCGGCGCCTATCATGGCTGGTGGGGTGACGTGGCGCCCGGTGTCGGCAACCCGACGCCGGCGCATGAGACCTATACGCTTGCGGAAATGTCGGACGCCACCTTGCGGGTCCTGAAGAGCCGCCGCGACATCGCCTGCGTGCTGGTCAATCCGCTGCAGGGGCTGCATCCCAATGCGGGCGCGCCGGCGGATTCGGGCCTCCTCGACAGCGGCCGCGCCGCCCGTTTCGACCGCGCCGCCTATGCGGCTTGGCTCAAGGAGCTGCGCGCGGTCTGCAGCGCGCGCGGCATCGTGCTGATCTTCGACGAGGTCTTTGTCGGCTTCCGCCTCGCGCCCGGCGGGGCGCAGGAATATTTCGGGATCGAGGCCGATCTCGTGACCTACGGCAAGACGCTCGGCGGCGGCCTGCCGATCGGCGTGCTGTGCGGCCGCAAGGCGCTCATGCGGCGCTTCCGCGACGACCGCCCGGCCGACATCTGCTTTGCCCGCGGCACCTTCAACTCGCACCCGCTGGTGATGGCCGCCATGCATGAGTTCCTTGAGCGCCTGGAGACGCCGGAAGTGCGCGCGCTCTACGGCGATCTCGACAGGGTCTGGGACCGCCGCGCGCAACGTCTCAATGCGCGCCTGCGGGAGGCGGGCCTGCCGGTTCACGTCGCGAACCTGTCCTCGATCTGGACGGTCACCTACACCCAGCCCGCGCGCTACAATTGGATGCTGCAATTCTACCTGCGCGCCGAGGGCCTGGCGCTGAGCTGGGTCGGAACCGGGCGGCTGATCTTCAGCCTCAACTACACGGATGCCGACTTCGATGCGGTGGCGGACCGCTTTGTGGCGGCCGCCACCAAGATGCAGGAGGACGGCTGGTGGTGGTCGCAAGCCGGCACGACCAACAAATCCATCCGGCGCGGGATATTGCGGGAGATCATCGCGCACCGCTGGGGGCTCGCGCGCGGCCAAGCCAAGGCGTCGTGAGTTGCCGGAGGAACACGGCAAGCGAATACGTGATGTGCGCACAGCGTCTCACTCCCTCGCCCCGCAGGGGAGAGGGTGGGGTGAGGGGGGTCACGATATTTCCGTATCGCACCGCCCGAACCCCCTCATCCCGCCCTTCTCCCCTTCGGGGAGAAGGAGTGCGAGGCCCTGCGTCCCTGACACAAAGTTCCGCACACGCTCCTTCGCGGGAGGCGGCTCCATTTCGGCATCCTGCCTGACCTACCCGTGCGTCTTCGGCGTCATCTCGTCGAACAGCTCGCCGCGCAACAGGTAGATCGGCGCCTTGTGGTAGAGCTTGATGTCGTGGAACGGGTCGGTGAGGATTTTTGTCGCCCAGACGAGCCCGGTCTGCACGTCCTTGAGGAAGAACAGGTGCACGGTACGGAACATCAGCCCGCCGAGCCCGATGAACAGCCACATCAGCGCCACCTGGCGCACGAACTCGCCGGCCCCGTTGTGCGGCCGGATCAGCCCGAATAGCGAGGGATCGAAGTAGAGCGGCAGCGGCGACAGCGCCCAGATCGACATCAGCACGACCTTGCGCTTGAGATTGTAGCCGACCTTGATCTCTTCCTTGTACTCGTGCGTCGCCTGGTTCACCTCGTCATAATCTTTCGGCTCGAAGAAGAAATGCCCCGCCTGCCGGCTGGTCATTCCCACGAGCCAGCCCAGCAGCGCGGCCGCCGCCGGGTTGGTGAAGGCGAGCGCATAAGCGCACACGAAGCTCGATGCGCTGACCAGGTGTAGCGTCTGGTTGATTCGGCTGTGATGGTAATAGCGGTGATCGTCCCACCGCTGCACCTTGAGCGCCTGAAGAAAGCCGTCCATCGATTTCTCCGCTTTTGCTATGACGATTCTTATAAATGAGTTGTGACACTTCGAAGACTGCTGTGGAAGCGATTGAAAGTAAAACGCAATCGCTATCACCTCCGCTCAGCCGCTGGCGCGCATCCCCTGCCGAAGCGCCGGCGCGGTGCTCTCGCGCTCCTTGACGCGCTCCTTGGCGAAGCGGATGAGCGAGAAATGGCCGAAGGGCGGCATCGGCCGCCGCTCGATGAGGCGCATGCCGTGCGGGCCGGCCACCCAGTTCTCGTAACGCGACCACGGGAATTCCAGCCGCCAGCCGAGCTTTTGGGTGAGCGGGGCAAAGGATTGCTCGAAGGCGGCGCGCAGGCCGGCTTCGGCGCCGACTCGGCTGATCAGCACGATCTCGCCGCCCGGCCGCAGCACGCGGGCGATCTCATCGAGCGTCGCCTCCGGGTGCGGCACGGTGGTGATCACGTGCTGCGCCACGATCACGTCGAAGCTTGCGTCCGGAAAGGCCAGCCGTTCGGCGTCCATGAGGGCGAGGCCCTCGACATTGCGCAGCCCGAGCTCCGCGACCCGCTTCTGCGCCTTGCGCAGCATCGGCTCGGAGAGATCGATGCCGGTGAGGCGGCTCGCCTTGTTGTAGTCCGGCAGCGAAATCCCGGTGCCGACTCCGACCTCGAGGATGCGGCCGCCGACGCGTTCGGCCGCCCGGATGGCGGCATGCCGGCCCTGCTCGAATACCGCGCCGAAGACCAGATCATAGAACGGCGCCCAATACGCATAGGCTTGCTCGATCGTGTCCCGGTCGAGT
This sequence comes from Xanthobacteraceae bacterium, assembly GCA_036522235.1. GTDB lineage: Bacteria > Pseudomonadota > Alphaproteobacteria > Rhizobiales > Xanthobacteraceae > VAZQ01. The sequence continues at coordinate 10,362 of DATDGG010000381.1, read as the reverse complement.
TCCGCCGTCATCGCCTTCGCGATCCGCCCCTTCCGCATCATCCTGCTCCGACTTCCTGCTGGCGCATGATGTTTTCCGACGCCCGCGGCTTCTTGGAATCGCGCAGGACCACCCGGTTGATGTGTCCGATGAACTGCCGCGCGCTATGCTCCCACGAGCGGGTCAAAGCGAAGTTGCGGCAGGCCTCGCGCGACAGGCGCAGCGCCCCCGTGCAGGCGGCGCGCAAGTCCTCGTCCATGATCCCGATCGGATGGCCCGCAATGACGTCGCGCGGGCCGGTCACCGGAAAGGCCGCGATCGGCAGGCCGCAGGCGAGCGCTTCGAGTTGCACGATCCCGAATGTATCGGTACGGCTCGGGAACACGAAGGCGTCCGCGGCCGCGAGATGCGCGGCCAATAGCTGATCGTCGAGCAGGCCGAGAAACTTGGCGTCGGGGAAGCGGCGCTGCAGCGCGGCCGCCTGCGGTCCCTGCCCGATGACGAGCTTGCTGCCCGGCAGATCGAGCGACAGAAACGCGTCGAGATTCTTCTCCATCGCGACGCGGCCGACGCTGATGAAGATCGGGCGCGGAAAGTCGAGATTGATCGCATGCGCCGGGCTGAACAGCTCGGTGTCGACGCCGCGCGTCCACATGCCGAGATTGGTGAAGCCGCGGGAGGTGAACTCGGCCATCAGCGAAGGCGTCGACACCATGGTGACGGTCGCGGCGGCGTGGAAGCGGCGCAGCACCGCATAGCTCCAGGCCTCGGGGATGCGCAGGCGGGCGGAAATGTATTCGGGAAAGCGGGTGGTGTAGCTGGTGGTGAAGGGGAGGCCGCGATTGACGCAGTAGCGCCGTACCATGTGGCCGATTGGCCCTTCGGTGGCGATATGAATCGCATCCGGGGCGGCGGCGCCGATCCGCCGCGAGATGCCGAGCGGGCTCGGCAGCGCCAGCCGCAGGCCCGGATAGGTCGGCACCGGTAGCGAGGGAAATCCCTCCGGGGTGAGGAAATCGATGGTAACGCCGAGGTCGCGCGCGCTGCGCTGAAGCGACGTCAGGGTGCGTACCACGCCGTTGACCTGCGGATGCCAAGCGTCGGTGGCGACCAGCACGCGCATCAGCCGGCGCGCCCCATGCTCACGGGTTGAGCGCCGAAACGGCGCTGCATTCCAGGCCACGGACGGCCGCTGATCACTCTGGCGAATCGCATCCAGCTACAATTGCGACTTCCTGTCTCAGCTTTATGACAATGGAGTAATGACACAGTGGTAAACGACTGGTGTGGCACCGCCTCTTAACCTCCCCCTGAAAGGGGGAGAGCCTGCCCTCGGGCCGCGACCCGAGGGTCGACCCGCGAAGCGGTCGGGTGGGGGTTCCGCTTCGCATCGAGGCAGTGAATCGAGGCGGCGCTGAATCCCCACCCGGCTCGCTGCGCGAGCCGCCCTCCCCCTTGCAGGGGGAGGGAAGAAAGTTCGTGCCCTATTGCGCAGACGCGGTCTGGCGGAACTGGGCCTGCCATTTGGCCGCCATGGCGGCGCGCGGCAGTTCCTGGCCGCGCAGGACGACCTTGTTGATCCGCCGCGTGTTGGAAATCCTCTCCAGCGGATTGGCATCGAGCACGATGAAATCGGCCTGCCGGCCGGCCGCCACCAGCCCGGAATTGAAGTGGGCGATGTCGGCGGCGTCGCGGGTCGCGGCGATGATCGTCTCCATCGGGGTCATGCCGATCGCCACCATGCTCTCCAGGTCCAGGAGATTGAAATAGCCGATCAGGAACTGGGTCTGCCCGGTATCGGTCCCGGTCACGATCTTCATGCCGGCCGCGCGCAGCCGCATGGCGTTCTGCCCGAGCAGTTCGAAGTCGCGGGCGACGTAGCGGTTGATGATGCCTTGCTTGCGCGACTGGCCCCAATAGGCCTCGATCTGCGCGGGCGCATAGGTCTCGCGCAGCAGCGGGTCGTCGAGCCAGGCCGGGCGCGCCCCGTCGGGCGTGGTCGCCCAGGACGCGTTCATCCAGGCGGTGATCAGCGCCGGGGTCATCCACATGACCGGCCGATCGTTGGTGGCGATCCGCTGCTTGACGATCGAGATCATCTCGTCGTCGACCGCCTCGCCGCCGCGCACCGGCACGTGCAGCCAGCCCTCCATGCCGTGCCGCGTCATCTCCTTGGCGTCCTTCAAGGTGATGTTATGCACGCCGACCGGAACGTTGAACTTGTGCGCCTCGTCGAGGATCGCGTCATAGAGCTCCAGCGGCAGCGTCATCTTGGTGTGGTTGCGGTCGTCGACCCAGATTTTGATGAATTCGGGCTGCATCTTCACGTAGTCGTCGACGGCCGCGCGCGCCTCGGCGACCGTGGTGACCGGATAGGCCACGTCGGCGCGCGAGGCATGGCCCTGCGCGCCGGCGCCCGGCCAGCCCATGCCGACGCCGGCGGTATGGAACAGCGCCGCGTAGGGGACGACCTCCTCGCGCACGCGCAGCGGCACGTCGCCCCAGCCGGTGCGGCCGCCATGCAGGTCGGAGCGGTCGATGAGGTCACCGACCCCAACCACCCCGCCGACCCCGTGATAGGCGAGGCGCTGCAGATGGTCGATCAGGTTCTCGCGGGTGAAGGTCTCCTTCGACATGGTGCCTGCGGGCACGTTCTGGAACCCGAAATGCCCGTGCAGGTCGGTCATCGTCGGCATCACGGTCTTGCCGGCGAGGTCCACATGCGCGGCGCCTGCGGGCGCCTGTAGCTCGCCACGCCGGCCGACCCGGGTGAACACGCCGTTCTCGACCACGAAGGCCGAATTCTCGATGGTCGTGCCGTCGCCGGTGATCAGGCGGGCGCCTTCGTACACCGTCACGCCCTGGCTTCGCGCCGCGGAGGAACCGCCCGCGAGCAGCAGCGATGCAAGCAGCAGCAGACAAGACGACTTGTTCATGGCTCGGCGCATGGAAGCCTCCCGGTTGGGCAATTGGCCGCTACGCCCACAGGATGCGTTTTTCCGGCCTGCCTCGCAAGGCGAACCGCGGAAGAAAGCCGGTACTCACCCGTGGCGCGGGCATTTGGCGCCCCGCCGCTCGTGTGCGCCGCCGCCCCCACGCCGATGGTCCCGGAGCGGCGCCGGCCGAGCCATGCGTCGGCCCGATCGAGTTAGAGATAGATCACCGGCGTTGCGCCCCGAGCAGCGCCACCATGGTGGTTCGATGCGAAAAGGACATTGGTGCTTTGCCCAGGCCCAACCTATCAACGCACATCCGACGGTCACACCACGAACCCGCACTGCTCCAGCGGCGTGCGTGTGTCCATGTTGCGGCCGCGGTTGAGGTGATCGTCGATCTCGGCCGCAGCTCCAATCATCCGGCCGTAGAGGAACACGTTGAAAGCGGCCGACTCCAAGTCCTTGTCGGTGAGGGCGCCTGAGCGATAGTCCTTCCACAGGATGGCGAGCAGCAGCGCCGCAATGATGGCGTCGACGTTGACGCAAAAGACGTACCGCGACGACCCGGTGTCGTAGAGCGCTTGCACCAACTCGCGATAGAAGGCGTGGAATACGTTATAATCCCCGCGTTTCTCCATGAACTGAGCGATGAAGCGCTCGCGCGGATCGTAATTGACAGGTTTGCCCCGGAAGATCGGGTGATGGACACCGGGCAGCGCGCGCGGCCCGTCGAGGCCGGCTTCCTTCGACTGGGACTTCTCCTGCCCGTACGCCTCGGCGAATCTGTTCGCCATCGCCTTGAGATCGATCCCATGACGCGGATCAGTTGGATCCTTGAGGTTGCTGTTCCTAAACTGGTCCAGGAGAAAAGCGATACCCTCAAAGCCGTTGCCGCCGTGGCTGTAGCCGCTGTGGGTGAGGAACCCCACCATCGCCTTGTTGATCTGCACGCGTCCCGGCGTCTGCGGCCCGTCGGCGGACACCGCGCCCTTGGCGCCCTGGGATGAGATCGCGCCGGGGCCGTTCGAGATCAGAAGTCCGATCAGGATCTGCAACGGCCGCGCCTCCGCCTCTGTCGGCTTCTTTCCCGTCAGCGCCAAAAAAAGGAAATCCGCCATGGTCCATCGGCTGAAGCGCTCCTCGCGCGAGATGCCGCGCAGGCTGCCGTGACGGTGGTGCTCGCCTGGAATGGAGGCCCCGATCATCACCCCGTAAAGTCGCAGGTACCACGGCAGCGTCTCAGCGGTGAGGCGCGAGATGCGTTTGCGGATCAGCGGGCCCCAGGCAATGGTGGTCGAAATCGCCGCCAGAATCGCATCGCGCGACGGGCGGTCATCGAGCGATTCCAGAAATTTCAGGAACAGCGACTTGCTCCCGCGATCGTGCACCGCCTTGAGCATTGCCGCGGGACGCGGATCATCGGCGTCGGCCGTATTGCTCGCAAACAGCGCGCGGGTCGTTGCGTCGACCTTGATGACAGAGCAATCAAATGTCTCGTCACGGGCATCCGTCAGGCCGGAATGGGCGAATAGATCGATCAGCTTCTTGGTGCACGCGCGCGCTCGCTCGACGCGCCTGGAGCCGATGATTGAGGCGGCGGTCGCCATAATCGTATTGGGAGAATTTCCCGCCTCACGTGCCGCGTCGGCCGCCACCAGCACCTTGTCGCCGACGAGGTTCATCTCCGCGGCGACGGCGATGTCGAGCAAGGCCCGGTCGTTCTCGGTGGCGATCTCATGGACGAGCGGCAGCGCAAAATTCGCCTCGAGCGGCTGAAGCGCCAAATCGAGTACCGAGTGGCCGTGCACGCTCGTGACCTGTGTCTTCGGGTCCATGATGGTGGCGCCGGACCGATCCTTCATGGGCTGGCGCGGAATCACGGCGCCGATGTGCTCGCTCAACGCCTTGATTTGCGCACCGTAGGGCGCAAGGGCCGCGACACCGGGTAGCGCGAGATGGGGCGGCAATTTCAGCCCCTGATCATTAGCGATCCACGGCTTGAGCGAGAGGTTGCCGCGCCGCTCGAAATCCGGCTGAATGCCGTTGAGCTTCATGACCGCCGTCAATGCCGTCGGAATATGCGCGATATTCGTCACCAACGCGCCCTTGGTGCTGACGATCGGCCGCTCCGGCGTGAAGATGCCGTCGACGCCGAAGCTCCGCATGAACCAGTGTTCCTTGTCCTCGGCGCGGTCGCCGGAACCCGCCATGGCGCCGGCGTGGCCGACGGCGCGGGTCAACTTCGATTTCCACCGGCCGACAACGCACGCCACCACCGGCTTGCCAAAATCGACATCGTACTCGTAATAGCCACCCGGCTCCGCGTAGAGCACCGCGGCCTTGCTGCGGGCATCTCGGCGCAGCGCGTGCGCAAAATCGCGGGCGGCGTAATGAATATACACGTCCTTACCGGAGGAAATTAGCGTCGTCGTCCCCCAGCCTTCGGTCGCGAGATATTGGGCAATGGTGGTCGTGAAACCACCCGAATTGGAGAAGATCGCAATCGTGCCCCTGAGCAGTACCTCTTCGGGATTGTCGCCGCCGAGCGCGCCGCCAATACGCACGCGGTTCCAAGAATCCGCCACGCCGAGACAGTTGGCGCCGAAAATATCGATGCCGTTGCCCTGGCCGAGAGCGCGAATTTCCCGCGCGTCGTGCACGGAAATCTTCTCCGTGATCATCACGATCTTCTTCAAGTCAGGGTTGACCCGGACGAGCTCAGCGACGCCGTCTCGCACGCCGGACGGCGGAAGATAGACCACACCGGTCGTGAACGTCAGGCCCTTGTCGAGGCCCTCGCGTACGTTGTTGTAAACGGGAATGTCGCCGATCGCCGTTGGTAAGACCTGGCCGCGTCGTCCCGGCGAGGTGCCGAATATGATGTTACCGCCGGAAAAAACGTGGCTAATCGGCGTGACCTGGCGCGATTCGCCGCCGAGAATATTTAGCACGCATACTTTTTCCTCGCGTGTCGCGACTTCGTCGAGCGAGTTGATGCCGAGATAATAGGGAAAACCTTCGATGCCCTTCTTGAACATGGCACGATTCCATTTCGGCGCGCAGTCTCAGGCGGCGGGCTTCAATCCGAGCTTGGCGGCAATCTCGCCGCGGCCGCCCGCCTTCATCCACTCATCCACCTTCTTGGCGTAATTGACGACCTCGGAAATAGCGCTGTCGAAGCCAAAAAACCGGTAGGGGAGGCTGAGCGAGTCGCAGGTGTCGGCGAGGGCGCCCATGCCGCGCACGAGATTGGGGCCGCCGCGGCCGACCACGACGTAGAGCGGTGTCGGGCCGTAATGACTGAAATGTTCGCGCAGGGCGTCGCCCATCGCCCGGAACGTCTCGTAGATGTCGGTGTTGTTCGACTTGCCGCCGATGATAAACAGGACGTTCGCCTGCCTGAGCCAATGTTTGTAGCAGATATGGGCGACCTGCTTCATCTTCTCGTAAGGCGGGTTGCCGCCGAAATCCGACGAGATTATCGCCGTCTCGCCCAGTACCTCAGTGACAAGTGAGTTCGCGCCGCCGCCGAAGGTGGGAGCGAGAATGGTCCCCTTGTCGTTGATGACGAACACGTCAGACTGGCCCTGGTGGGTGCGCAGCTGGTTGACCTCGCGCTCGAAATCTGACGTGTCCGCGGCGAAAAGATGATGGGGAAGATCGAGGCGCTGCCAGCGCGGGTCATCACGGTCGAAGCCGCATTTGAAGTCACAAGCGACCGGCGTCGTGCGTCCGTCGCGGTCCGGCCGCATCCGGATCGGGTTGAGCTCCAGCGCGGTCATGCCGTAATGATGCATCAACTCCCACAGCTTCGGCAGGTGCTGAACGAGTGGCGAGATGATCTCCCTCGGCGCGCCGATGTCGCTGAGTGCGTTGGCTACCACGAAGGCCTTGAGACCGGTCAGCGCCTCGAAAGGGACTTGCGCGATCTGTTTCTTGTCGAGCTCTTCGATGTCGACGCCGCCAACGTGGGTCAGCGTCATGGTGGGAGCGCGAAACTCGGTCGAATCGGTGATCGCGAAATAGACTTCGTGCTCCGCCGGTACGCCGCCCTCGAAAGTCACCCCTTTGGCTTTGGCCATGGCATTGCCGTGACGATGCTCCACGAAATAAAGCCTCTCCTTTTCCTTGAGCGCGGTCTTGAGGTCGGATGCCTTGCCGATGAGGCCCGACTTACCCTTCTTGCCGACGCCGCCCCGGAACAGCGGTTTGACGAAGATCACCTGGTGGCGGTCGATAAGAGCCTGGATCTCGTCCTCGGTCGCGCCTGGACCCAGGACCTCGGAAGCCGGAAAGTCGACGTATTTGAGGAGCTGGGCGCCATAGAGCAGTCCGGTGATCTGCATTTTCGTCTCCCAGGAAAGCTCGTCGAATTATTCGAAAATGACTGGCGCCGCCGCCGCGCTGCTCGATGAGCCTGACCGTGCGCAGGGCTTATCTCGGCTGTACGGGCGGGAAGATCCGCGCGCCCGGCGTCCAGGGCTTGGTCCTTCGTCGCGACTGGAAGCGGAGCCATCCCGAGCGGGCCATAATAAGTCGACATTCCCCGTATGACCAGACGCAAAGCCGAGGCGATGCGCGCGCTGACGCGTCGGCACGAAGCCAAACTGCGACGGTTTACGAAGGCGCGCCCTGATTACGGGCGTCTTTCTCCTCCGTCTCGCAACCGGGCCGCGGAACCAAGCCGGTATTCGCAACTGCCGGGAAATGCTCTAGATTTTGCTTTAGATTTTGCAACAGACAGGCCGCCGGCCTCGGCATCGGAGGAGCCCGATGCGTTTGCGAATTCTCTTGGGCGCGGTCGCCGCCGTCGCGCTCTTGGCCGTGACGCCGCCGCGCCGCGGTCGATGAAGGTGGGTGCTATTGGGGCGCCGTGGCACGATGATGATGCCCGCGCCTCCACTCCATCTCCCGAGAGTGCGCGCTTGATCCGCCGGCAACTCTATGTCGCGCCGGTTCACGGTGTTCATGCGGCCGACGAGTTGATTTTCAGCGCCGGCCGACCCAAAGCTCCGATTTCCGGTCAGCCCGGTAGCTCTGAACGGAACACGACGGTTCCCGGGGGAATCACACCGTCAAGTTTATCCTGCATTTCCATTTCGAAATAGGGCAAGCTCACCAGGCGGCAAAATTCGGCAGCCACAAAACGCCCAGGCTTCAGGACCGGCACAAGGTCCTCGAATGGAAGCTCGAACAAAGCCGACAAGTATTTTTTGTCTTCCTCGGCGTAGCTGCGCGGCGTCGAACCTTCGTAGAATTCAAAACGTCTTTCCTCGCCATTTAAGCTGCATTTGATCGACCAGTCCTTCTTCCACGAAAAATTGAAAAATCCGATGGAAACTCTTCTTCAGATCTTCCCAGGGATCAGACAATACCGAAAAGGTAGAATAATCCCCTGGCACTTTGCATCCAAGCGTGCACGGTGCCTCGATGACCACCCACTTGTCTTCCGCCTTGCAGCCAACGCCGTCCGAGATCAATGCCGTGATTTTTGCTTGCTGCAGCCTGGCCTTAATCTCTTCCAGGGGCGCCCGCTTGACCGCATGATAATCGGTATATTCCATGAGCGAAACCTTCTTCGCCGGTCATCCATAAATTGGGCGTGCCGTAAACGGTCCTTGGCGATGTTCTGCGACCCGTGACAAAACCGCAAGATCGGTCGAGCGCGTCCTGTCTGCGTGCGCTTAGTTGGTGCTGCCACGGAGGCAGAACGATGAAGGCGGCGCTGCAAAACTACCATGCCCGGATGCAGCGGGTGCTGGATCACATAGATCGGCATCTGGACGACGATCTGGACCTGGACGCGCTGAGCAGCGTCGCAGCCTACTCGAAATATCATTTCCACCGGCAGTTCACGGCGACCTTCGGGCTGTCCGTGCATCGCTATATCCAGCTCGCCCGCATGAAACGCGCTTCATATTGGCTAGCCTACAGTGATGCCCAAAGCGTCACGGACATAGCGATGGATGCCGGTTACGATGCGCCGGACGCCTTCGCCCGCGCCTTTCGGCGACGGTTCGGGCAATCGCCTTCGTCGTTCCGGAAGTCTCCCGACTGGGAGCCGTGGCTTGCGGCCTTCGGGCCTCTCGACAACGCGTGGAGCAAGCTCATGCAGAAGACTTTTACCACTGACGACGTGACGATTCGCGATGTGCCCCCCACGCCAGTGGCGATCATGGAGCATCGGGGCGACCCGGCGACGCTCGGCGCCACCATCCAGCGGTTCATCGCATGGCGCACGGCCGCTGGCCTGCACCCCAAGACAAGTCCGACCTTCAATGTCTGGCGTTCCGAGCGGCGTCCTGCGTCGCCTGCCGATTATAGCGTGGACCTTTGTGTCGGGACCGACCAACCGATCGAGGCGAACGGCGAGCAGATCAAGGCCGGCGAGATCCCTGGCGGACGCTGCGCGGTGCTGCGCGTCGTTGGCAACACCGACAATCTGGAGCCCGCCGCGCTCTACCTTTATCGCGACTGGCTTCCGGCCAGCGGCGAGGAAGCACGCGACTTCCCGATCTATTGCCAGCGGCTGAGCTTCTTCCCGGAGGTGCCGGAGCATGAGGCGGTCGCGGAACTGCTTTTGCCGCTGAAATAGCGCCCTCTAACGGCGGCCTGTCCCTTCCGATCGCATGCAGCGCCAATGTGGCCACGGCGTCGCCGACTGGCGCGCCACTTTGCTTTACAGAACCGGTCGACCGGGTTGCGGGGAACCGCGCCTTCCACAAAATGCGATCAGAAGTCCGGCCTTTGAGCGACTGGAATGGGCCAGTCGGCATGCTGGTTATTTTCAGCGCAGGGTTCTTCCAGCATCTGCTCCTGAACACGTCGGTAGCGGCGCAGTCCGCTCCAGGGCGCATAGAAGGCATCCGGATCATCTACCGTGAAGATGACCTCCATGATCCGACCGTTCTCGACCAACCTCCAGCGTTCGACCACGTGCACCTTCGCGGTGTGCGGCGTGCGAAAAAAATCCAAGTATGTGCGATCGTTCTGCCCGATCGTGTCGATGACGAGCGTGTCACCCTCGTAATGCCCGACGGACTCTCCGTACCAGGACGGCTTGGGATTTTCCGCGTGCGGCACATCGAGATAGATCCGTCGCACCTCCTGATTGCCCTGATAGATCATCCAGACTTGCTTTGGCTTCTGAATGATAAAAATCGGCTCGTCGCCGCCGCCGTAGGCCATGAATCCGGGCACTCCGGCCGGCATGCAGGCAGAGCGCGCCGAGAAGGCGAGCTTTCCGGCGAGCACCTCATCATTGTCCTTTTTCATCTGCTCCTTGACCCAGGGCTTCAGGTTCGGATTGCTGAGATCGCCAATTCGAAAGCTTGGCTGAGCGCCGGTCCCATTTGGCACATAGGGATGCGCCGGATCGCTGGTCACCGGCGGCAACTGGCCAGGCACGGCAGCAAAGGACGGACCGCGCGCGACCGCGGCCCAGCCG
>DATDGG010000380.1:0-3909 GCA_036522235.1 Xanthobacteraceae bacterium | reverse complement strand
CTTCGCCGGCTTCGGCGCGACGGAGGTGCTCGGAGAGGTGGCTCTTGAGCTCGGAGATACTCACCTGTGCCATGACCTATTCTGGCCTGATCAGGTCCAGACGTCGAGATTCCACGCCCATGCTGGCGCGGGTGCGGCGGCAGAGCGCCGCGTTCCATGTGGAACTCGAAGGCCGAACCTATCATCTGCGCCATCTCGATGGGTTCGCCCGCCGCGGGCAGACGCTGATTGATCGCGGACGCCTCAATGCCCCGGTGCATGGCCGCGTGCTCGACGTGCTGGTGTCGCCGGGCACGCACGTGAAGCGCGGGCAGGTCTTGATGCTGCTCGAATGCATGAAGCTCGAATACCGGGTCACGGCGCCTGCCGATGGCACCATCGAGGCGCTGCATTTTGCCGCCGGCGACGTGGTGGAAGACGGCGTGCAACTCCTCGCCTTCACGCCGGCGGCCGGTTGAGCTCCGAAACGTTTGCAACGCCCTTGCGGCCGGCCCGAGAAGCTCGGATAGTTCTGCCAAAGCTCGTGCGTCAGCCAGGGAGGAAGACATGTCGGACGACAGCATTCCGCGACGCAGCTTCCTGAAGGGCGCCGGCGCCGCCGGCACCGCGGCAGCAACCGCGCTGAGCGGCGCGCTCAATCTGCCGGCGCAAGCCCAGAGCACCCCGCCCGCCAAGGACGCAAGCCCGCCGCCCGCGGCCGAGGCACACCTCACCTTGACTGCGACCGAGGCGGCGTTCCTGAGCGCCGCCTACGACATTTTCATTCCCGCCGACAAGCTCTCGCCCTCGGGCACCGATTGCGGCCTCGTCCTCTTCATCGATCGTCAGCTCGCCGGCGCCTGGGGCGGCGGCGCCAGGCTTTATCGCAGCGGACCCTTCATCCAGGGCAAGCGTGAGCAGGGCTACCAGCTCTCGCTGACGCCGCGGGAATTCTTCGCCGCCGGCATCAAGGCCGCGAACGAATGGACGCGCAAGACCTACGGCAAGGATTTTGACCGCCTGTCGGCCGCCGAGCGCGAAACGGCGCTCAAGACCATGGATGAAGGCAAGGCGCAGTTCAACGAGGTCAACGGCAAGCAGTTCTTCGAAATGCTGCTGGCCTCCGCCATGGAGGGTTTCTTCGCCGATCCCGTCTATGGCGGCAATCGCGACAAGGTCTCCTGGCGCATGGTCGGCTATCCGGGCCTGCCCGCGACCTATGCCAGCAAGGCGCTCGAATATCGCGGCAAGAAGATCGTGATCGAACCCCAATCCATCGCCGACTTCAGTTAGTGGAGGCATAGCATGGCCAAGACATTGAAAGCCGTCGATGCCGTCATGGTCGGCATGGGCTGGTCGGGCAGCATCATGGCCCGCGAACTGACCAAAGCCGGCCTCACGGTGGTCGGCCTCGAGCGCGGCGCCGACAAATCGCCGCGGGAGGATTTCGCCCTGCCCCGCATCCGCGACGAATACAAATATCGGGTGCGCCAGGAGCTGATGCTCGACACCTCGATCGAGACGCACACGCTGCGCAACACGCCCGCGGAGCTGGCGCTGCCCATGCGCAAATGGGACGTGCCGCCGGTCGGCGACGGCCTCGGCGGCGCCGGCGCGCATTGGAACGGCGTCACGTGGCGGTTCGCCCCGAGCGAGTTCGCGCTGCGCTCGCATCTCACCGAACGCTATGGCCGCAATGCCATTCCCGAAGAGATGACGATCCAGGACTGGGGCATCACCTACGACGATCTCGAGCCGCATTACGAGCATTTCGAACGGCTGTGCGGGACGTCCGGCAAGGCCGGCAACCTGCGCGGCCAGAAGATCGAAGGCGGCAATCCGTTCGAGGGCCCGCGGCACAACGACTATCCCAACAAGCCGCTGATCATGTCGCAGGCCGGGATGATCTTCACCAAGGCGGCGCAAAGCCTCGGTTATCACCCCTTCCCCACTCCCGCCTCCAATTCCAGCACGCCCTATGTCAATTCCGAGGGATTGCCGATCGGCCAATGCCAATATTGCGGGCATTGCGAATATTTCGGCTGCGAATCCAACGCCAAGGCGAGCCCGCTCATCTGCGTGCTGCCGGTGCTGATGCAGGATCCGAAATTCGAGCTGCGCACCCAGGCCTATGTGAGCCGCCTCGTCTACGACAAGGCGGCCAGGAAAGTCCGCGGCGTGGTCTATGTGGATCGCCGCACCGGCGAGGAGATCGAGCAGCCGGCTGATCTCGTCGTGCTCTGCGCCTATCCATTCAACAACACGCTGCTGCTGCTCACCGCCGGCATCGGCACGCCCTACGATCCGGCGACCGGCAAGGGCGTGGTCGGCAAGAACTACTGCCACCAGACCACGTCGAACGTGATGATGTTCGTCGACGACGAGATCAATCCGTGGATCGGCACCGGCGTGTCGCCGGCCGCCATCGACGATTTCCAGGCCGACAATTTCGACCATAGCGGGCTCGGCTTCTTCGGCGGCGGCTTCATCGCGCCGGCGGTGAGCGGCGGACGCCCGATCCAGGTGCGCGCCACCCCGCCCGGCACGCCGCGCTGGGGCTCGGCCTGGAAGGAGGCGACCGCGCGCTGGTACAGCCACTCCTTCCCGCTCAACTGTCACGGCATCAGCTACGCCCACAAGCACAACTATCTCGACCTCGATCCGACCTACAAGGACGCGATCGGCCGTCCGCTTGTCCGCATGACCTACAACTATTTCGACAACGACTACAAAATGTCGGCCTTCCTGACCGAGAAGGCGGTCGGCATCGCGCGCGCCGCCAACGCCACCATCGTCGGCAACCCGCAGCCGCGCCGCGGCAATTACGGCGCCAACAATGGCGGCGCCGCGCACCATACCGGCGGCGCCATCATGGGCACCGATCCGAGCACGAGCGCGCTCAATCGCTACCTGCAGTGCTGGGAGGCGAGCAACCTCTTCGTCATGGGCGGCGCCGCCTTCCCGCAGAACCCGGGCCACAATCCGACCTGCACGATCGGGGCGCTGACCTATTGGTCGGCGCACGCGATCACATCGCAATACCTGAGATCGCCCGGTCCGCTGGTGGCGGCTTAGCCGGGGACGTGATTGTCCCGGCCTTGAGCCGGACCGCTCCAGACGCCGGAATTTGATACAGTCCCGGCTCCATAAACGCGCTTGCGCGCGTCTGCGACGCGCCACGGCCGGGACAAGCTTAGGAACCCGCTACGACGCATTCCGAAATCGCATGGGATTCCGACCGATCGGGCGCGCCGAAATGCTTGCTCCATTGAAACAACAATCTGGAAACAATGCGTGGCGACTGGGTTAGGATCCGGAGCTATGCAACAGGCGCGGGACTGCAAATGTCGCGCGCCGCGACAAATCAAAGCCCAGCACGGTTTCCCGGCCGGGCATGGTTCGCCAGTTTCAATTTCCCGAATAATCTGATTTGCGGGATGGCGTCAAGCCAGTAGCCCGGATGGAGCGCAAGCGAAATCCGGGAACGCCCCTCCCGCATTGCGCTTCGCTCCATGCGGGCTACAATCAGGCCAACAGCCCAGCGCGGAGGAAAGCCCATGCCGAAGATTCGCCACCTCGCCATCAAGACCAAGAACCCGGCACGGCTCGCCGAGTTCTATGCCCAGGTGTTCGACATGAAGGTCATCAACCAGGAGAAAAGCGGCGCCGTCTATATGAGCGACGGCTATCTGACGCTCGCGATCCTGCGCAATCGCGGCGAGGCGACGCCGAGCGGTATCAATCATTTCGGCTTCCAGGTCGACGACCTTCAGGAGATCGAGGAGCGGCTCAAGAAATTCGACGAGCCGATGACGGCGCGGCCGTCGACGCGGCCTTATGCGGAGCATCGGGCCATGGACCCGGACGGCAACCTGTTCGACATTTCCGTGCACGGTTACGACGAGGTCGAGTATGCCACCGACCGGGAGA
>DATDGG010000379.1:0-19375 GCA_036522235.1 Xanthobacteraceae bacterium | reverse complement strand
GGCATCGTGGCCGGCGAATACGTGGTCAACACCCACTACTATCTCGCCACCCAGCCCCTGCCGGTCCCGGTCTCGGTCAAGGTCGAGAAGATCAACCCGACCGTCGAGGTCATTCATTACGACACGATCATCCTCGAGCACGCCGGGCAGGAAAGGACCGCAGTGCGCTTCCGGGTGGCCGCGGACGGCAGCGTCACCGACGTCAATCACGTCGAGAAATCGCTCATTCAATTGACGCGCAGCGTGCGTCGCAGCGGCGGCGATAAATGAATGCAGAATAGGTGCCGTCGATGACCGCGACCCTGCTCGCCATTTCCGCCGCCTATGTGGTGCTGGCGGTGCTGCTGTTGACGGTAGGTCTTGCCTCGCCGGTCCGCTGGTGGGTGAAGGCCGCCGCCATCGTGGTGACCTCGGGATTCTTCGCCGAGGCGTTCTTCTCCACCAAGAGCCTGCTCGGCTGGCCGGGCACCGGACGCCTGCCGGCGCGATTCCAATTGCTGTGGACGCGCGTGGTCGAGCCCGACCCGAAGATTCACGATGCCGGCGCGGTCTTTCTCTGGGTCGAGGAGGTGGACGAGAACAACGTCCCGGTCGGCACGCCGCGCTCTTTCCGGCTGGCCTATACCAAGCCCTTGGCGGACGCCTCGCTCAAGGCGCGCGACGAGATCATGTCGGGCAATCCGCAGGAAGGCCTGGCAGAGGACATGGACGAAAACCAGACGGCCGGAAAGCTGGAGAACCTGCCGGAAAACTCGAGCCTGACGCAAAATGTCACGCCCAACAATGTCGATCTCAGCAAGCTCCAGGCCCTGCCGGAGCACATGCAGAACGTGGTGTTCAAGGAAATGCCGCACGTGCTGCTGCCGCCGAAAGATTAGCCGCGCCAATCTCGTTATGGCCCCCCATCGCCGGCGCCGGTCATGGCCAGGAACGCCTCCTCGATCGTCGTCTTTCCGGATGACGCGACGAGCTTGCCTGGCGTGGTGTCGGCCAGCACCTTGCCTTTATGCAGCACGATCACCCGGTCGGCATCACCCACCTCGTCGCACAGATGCGTGGCCCACAGGATCGCGACCTGCCGTTCGCGCCGCATGGTCAGGAGCTGCTTGAGCAGGTCGCTGCGGCTCGCCGGGTCGAGGCCCACGGTCGGCTCGTCCATCAGCAGCAGGCGCGGCTCGTGCAGCAAGGCGCGCGCGAGCTCGACCCGCCGGCGATTGCCGCCGCTTAATTGCGCGGTCTTATCGTGGGCGCGCTCCTTGAGGCCGAGCTGGGCGAGCTCCTCGGCAATGCGGCGCTGCGCGATCGCCCGCGGCATGCCGTGTAGGCCGGCGTGGAACAGGAGATTGGCGGTCACCGACAGTTCGAGATCAAGCGTCGGCTGCTGGAACACGATTCCGAGCCCGGCCAGCGCCGGCACCGGATCGCGCGACATGTCATGGCCCATCACCTCGATGCGCCCGGAATCGGCCGTGAACAGGCCCGAGAGCAGCTGAAACAGGGTCGACTTGCCGGCGCCGTTGGGCCCGAGCAGCGCGATGAACTCGCCCGGATGGGCATCGAGGCTGACGCCATCGACCGCCCGGATCGGCCCATAGGTCTTGACCACCTTGTCGAGCCGCAGCGCCGGAATGCGCGCAGCCCCTTCGGAGCTTCCCTCGATCACCGTTCCTCCTTCGACGCCTCGTCTTGCTGCCGTAGCCCGCATGGAGCGCAGCGCAATGCGGGAACGGCGTTCCCGGATTACGCAAGAGCTCCATCCGGGCTACATCCCCCCATATCGCGCCGCACCACCCGGCTTGCCTGCCCGCTTTGATCGGGCGTACGCTGGCAGCTGGGTGCGATCTTCGCAAGTCAGAGAGAAATCCCCGTGCATCGTCAACCTGCGTCCCTGCTCGCAATTCCGTTCGCCGCCGTCCTCCTGCTGGCCCCGGCGCAGGCTTGGCCCAAGGATACCGGGCTGATCTTCGTCAGCAACGAGAAGACCAACAATATCATCGTCATCGATCCCAAGACCTACCAGATCGTGAAGGACATCAAGGTCGCGCGCCGGCCGCGCGACATGCATTTCAATTCCGATCACACCAAGCTCTATGTCGCCTGCGGGGACGACGACGTGATCGACATATTGGACGTGGCCAAGCTCGAAGTGGTCGGCCGGCTCAATACCGGGCCGAGCCCGGAGACCTTCGCCATGGACGAGCAGCGCCACCGCATCTACGTCTCCGACGAGGAAGGCTCGGCACTCTCGATCATCGACACCGAGCAGAACATTACCGTCTTCGAGGTCCCGACCGGCGCCGAGCCCGAGGGCGTGTTCGTCAGCGAGGACGGCAAGACCGTCTATGTGACCTCGGAGGTCGGCGACCTGGTGCATGCGGTCGATGCCGAAGGCGGATATGTGACGTCGGACGTCGTGGTCGGAACACGCCCGCGCCGATTCGCCGCGACGCCCGACCGCAAGGAGCTCTGGGTCACGACCGAGCTGTCCGGCGAGGTCTACATCATCGATCGGGAGAAGTTCACCGTCACCGGCAAGATCGAGTTCCTGCCGCCGGGCATGCGCAAGAGCGACGTCACGCCGGTCGGCCTCACCATGACCAAGGACGGCAAGACCGCCTATGTGACGCTCGGCCACGCCGCCCATGTGGCGGTGGTCGACGTGCCGACCCGCAAGATCGCGGCCTACGTCCTGGTCGGCAAGCGTTCCTGGGGCATCACGCTCTCCAAGGACGAGAGCAAGCTCTATGTCGCCAACGGCTTCGGCGACGACATCACGGTCATCGACGCCAAGACCCGCAAGGCTATCATCTCGATCCCGGTCGGCCGCATCCCCTGGGGAGTGGTGATCGATGAGTAGCAACCGGCGCTCACCTGTAGCCCGCATTGAGCGTAGCGTAATGCGGGTCCTTCGAGACGCCGCGCTGCGCGCGGCTCCTCAGGATGAGGCCCTCATGGTGAGGAGCGCGGGCCCTGCCCGCGCGTCTCGAACCACCCGCATTACGCTTCGCTCCATGCGGGCTACGGGGCGGGCTACAGGGCTTGTCATGGCCTGCGCCGCCAATATCGCCTTGGCGCAGCCCGCGCCGCCGCCGGCGCAGCCGCAACAAAAGCTGACCATCGGCTTTGTCGATATCGAAGGGGATCCGCGCTACGCGCCGATCCAGGGCGCCGACCGGCTCATCCTCAAGACCCGCGAGCATCCGTTCACCGGCGCCCAGGTCGGCCTCGACGAGGCGCAGGCGCTCACCCGCGTGCTCAAGACCGATTTCGCGCTCGAGCGGATCACGGTCAAGTCTGCCGAGGACGTCGCCGGCGCGGTGCAGCAGGCCCTGGAAGCGCGCAACATTCATCTGTTCTTGGTCGACGCCCCGGCCGAGGCCTACAAGCCGCTGGCGGACGCGGTGCGCGGACGCGATGCGCTCATCTTCAATGTCAGCGCGGGAGACGACTCGTTGCGGCGCGATCTCTGCGCCGCCGAGGTGGTGCACGTGATCCCGAGCCTCGCCATGCGCATGGACGGCCTGGTGCAATACCTGGTGTCGCGCAAGTGGCGCGATTACCTCGTGCTGCAAGGGCCGGCCGCCGCCGATGCGGTCAGCGTCAAGGCATTCGAGAATTCGGCCAAGAAATTCGGCGCCCGCATCGCGGCGCACCAGGATTTCAAGGCCGGCACCGATCCGCGCGAGCGCGAGAAAAACGATCCGGCGCTGCTGACCGCCATCAGCCGCGACTATGACGTCGTGTTCGTGGCCGACGACGCTTTCGATTTCGTCCGCCAGGTGCCCTATCACACGGTGCGCCCGCGGCCGATCGTCGGCAGCATCGATCTCGAGCCCCTCGCCTGGCACTGGACCTGGGACCACAACGGCGCCCCGCAGGTCAATTCGCGCTTCGAGAAGCGCGCCGGCGGCCGTCACATGGAGAGCGCGGACTGGGCGGCCTGGGTCGGGGTCAAGATGATCGTGCAGTCGGCGCTGCGCACCCGCTCGATCGATTTCCCGCAGATGAAGAAATTCATCTTGGGCGACGCCACCTTCGACGGCGACAAGGGGATCGCGGTCGGGATACGGCCCTGGGACCACCAGGTGCGGCAGGCGGTGCTATTGGCCGCGCCCTATGCGGTGGTCGCGAGCGCGCCGGTCGAGGGCTTCCTGCATCGCACCAACGAGCTCGACACGCTCGGCGACGACGAACCCGAGTCGCCCTGCCATCTCAACAAATAGGCTCTGCAACGCCCATGCAGCTCGTTCACGCCGCCCGCGCGCTCCGCGCCGTCACCACCCGCGAGATCGTCAAATTCGTGCAGCAGCGCGGCCGGCTGCTGTCGGCGCTGGTGCGGCCCCTGATGTGGCTTGCGGTATTCGCCGCCGGATTCCAGAACGTGTTCGGGGTGTCGATCATCCCACCCTACAAGACCTATATCAGCTATCAGGTCTATATCGTTCCGGGCCTGCTCGGGATCATCCTCTTGTTCCACGGCATGCAGTCGTCGCTGTCGATGGTCTACGACCGCGAGATGGGGGTGATGCGCCTCCTGCTCACGGCGCCGCTGCCGCGCTGGGTGCTGCTCGCCTGCAAGCTCGGCGCCGGAACCGTGCTGTCGGTGATCACCTGCTACGTGTTCCTCGCGGTCTGCATCCTGTTCGACGTGACCTTCGATTGGAGCGGCTGGCTCACCGTCCTGCCGGCTTTGGTGCTGTCGGGATTGATGCTCGGATCGCTCTGGCTGTTTCTGTCGGTCCACATCAAGCAGGTGGAGAATTTCGCCGGCGCCATGAATTTCGTGATGTTCCCCATGTTCTTCTTCTCCTCGGCGCTCTACCCGCTGTGGAAGCTGCGCGAGGGCGGCTCCGAGCTGCTCTATTGGGTTTCGCTCGCCAACCCGTTCACCCATGCGGTCGAGATGATCCGCTTCACCATCTACGGGATGTTCGATCCCATCTCGGCCGCGGTCGTTGCGGGCTCGACCGTGGTGTTCTTCCTGCTGGCGGTGATCGGCTACGACCCGCAGCGCGGCATGCTGCGGCGCACCGCCCAGCCGCAACCGGCGTGACTCCCGCCCACTTTATCACGGGCGGACATAGCCCGCGTAGACGGGCGTAGACGCCCTTATGTTCCGGCCATCTCGATGAGGAAGGCACAGTGCTCTCCTTGTCGAGATCGCCGGAACAAAGCCCGGCGATGACAAGCTCGAAGCCTTGCGTCGCCGCTCCTAGGCGTGGCGCGATTTCAAGCAACCGCAGCAGCGATGACCGCGACCGCAGACCGTTTCGGCGCTGGTGTGGCTTGCCCGCTCGCCGCCTCGTCGATTCGGAAGAAGCCGATGAGCTCGTCCATCGCGGTCGACTGATCCTCGAGGGTCTTGGCGGACGCGGCGTTCTCCTCGACCAGCGCGGAATTCTGCTGGGTGACTTCGTCCATCTGCGACAGCGCCTTGTTGACCTGCTCGATGTCGATCGATTGCGCGGCGCTGGCGGCCGCGATGTCGGCGACGATCGCGGCGAAGCTCTTGATCGACTCGACGATTTCGCCCAGCGCCGAACCCACCTCGTTGACCAGGCGGACGCCCTCCTTGACCTCGCCATTGCTGTTGGTGATCAGCTCCTTGATGTTCTTGGCGGCCTCCGAGGAGCGTTGCGCCAGGCTGCGCACCTCCGAGGCCACCACCGCGAAGCCGCGGCCGGCGTCACCGGCGCGCGCCGCCTCGACCGCGGCATTCAGCGCCAGCAGATTGGTCTGGCGAGCGATCTCGTCGATCACCCCGATGATGTCGGAGATCTTGCACGAGGAATCCTCGATCCGGGCCATGGCCTTGACCGCCTTGGCGACCACCTGGCCGCCGCGGTCGGCCACTGCCCTCGTGGTGGCGGCCGACTGGTTGGCGTGCTGGGCGTTCTCCGCATTCTTCTGCACGGTTGCGGAGATCTGCACCATGGAGGCCGAGGTCTCCTCCAGGCGCGCGGCCTGATCTTCGGTACGCTGTGACAAGTCGGTGGTGCTGGTCGAAATCTCGGCTGAGGCGTTCGTCACCTCGCACGCGGCGAGCTTGATCCCCGCGATCGTCTTGCCGATCCGCTCGGCGGTGGAATTGGCATTGTCCTTGAGGGTGGCGAAGTCACCCCGGTGGTCGGCGGTGATGCGTTGGGTCAGATCGCCTTCGGCCAGCGCGCTGAGCATCTGGACAAGGTCGCCCAAAGCCTTGGCCACGTTGTCGCACAAGGCGTTGATCATGGTTCCGACATTGAGGACGAGGCCGCTCGTGCCCTCGAGCGCGACCCGTCTGGAGAAGTCGCCGGCGGTCGCCGATTGGACGATGCGGCCCACCGCCGCCTGGAACTCGTCGGCAATCCTGGCGGTGGCGGCCTTGCGCTGGCCGGAGGCCTGCCGATCCTGCTCGGCCTTTTCCGCGGCATCGCGCCGCGCCTTCGCGGCCAGCATTTCCTTGATCCCGTTGACCGCCCGCGCGGTCGCGCCGATCTCGTCCCGGCGCTCGATGCCGGTGATCGCCACCTCCTCGCCCTGCGCGAGTCGCTGCAGAAGACCGACGAGGACGGCAAGCGGCTTGGTGAGCGAATAGGCGGTTCCGAGCGCCAGCACGGTTCCGAGCAGAACCGTCACGATGGCCAATGCAATGAGCGTCGTTCTTGACCCGGTGACGACCGTTTCGGCGTCCGTCCTGAACTCAAATCCATATGCGGCCGCGGCCTCGGCCACGTCGTCTATGGCGACCGCAACCTGATCAGCCTTCGCCTGCACCGCTAGCAGCGGGGGAATCTCGACCACCCCGTCGGGTGGCGGCTTGAGGATCGTCATCCCGGCGCTGACCCAATCCTGGGTCAGGGAAATCGCATTGGCGACGGCTTGCGGTGCGTCCCCGGTGGTTATCCGTTCGCCGACCACCTTGAGCTCGGCCATGAGCTCCTCGATGGTGTCGTCGATCGCTTTGGTGTCGAGCGCGCTCGTCGAATCCCGCGCGTTGACCGCGCGCTCCAGCGCGGCACGCGCTTCGCCGAATCGCACTTGCGCGACGCGCGCATGGGTCGCGGCCATGAATGGCCCGTCATAAAGACGGACGACCAGCGCCCCGGATTGGGTCACAACCATGACCCCGTAGACGGCGACGGCGGCGGCCAGGACGACAATAACGCTGAACACCAAAATCAGCTTACTTCGAATCGACACAACCGCTATCCCCAAAAAGCCGTCCGACAGCCGTGGCGATCAGCTACCCTCGATGACCAACGAAAGACTGGTTTGGCATCGGGCCTGTGCTCGACCGCGCGGGTCTCAAGCCATTGCTGCCTCGCTTTTTCAGCAATCCGACAGGCTGCGGCGCCGAGGCATAGGCAGTGGCTTCGTCAAGCAGCGCCGCGAGCGCCGCGGCCGCAAGGTCGGCCTTGTCCGACACGTTCGTCGGCAAGGGGAGCTCGGTGACGCCGTCGGAGGGAGGGTTGAGCACCCTGAGGCTCGCCCGGTACCAGTCCTGTGCCAGGTTCAAGGCATCTTCCGCCTTGCTCCGCGAGGGAAGATGGCCGGATTGCGTACGGGCGCTCAATTGCGCCGACAGCCGCTTCATATCGCCATCGAGCGCTGCGAGCTTGTCTTTCGGCACGACCTGACGGAGCGACATCGCGCGTTCCATCGCGTCGCGCAGGTCACGGAACTGAGCTTGCGCGGCGCGGGCATTCTTCGCGACTTCGGTTTCCGCCGGCGAGTCGGTCCTGCGCGTGTTGGCCGTGCCAATCAGGTCGGCGCAACACGCTGTGGCGGCTTGGGTGTCTTGCGCGGCCGCATGGCGATGCAGGCGTTGCGGGATCGCCAGATCGGCCGCCTCCGCTGCGCTGGAGATGCCGCACCCGGCGCCGGCCAAGGCGAGCAGGATCAGGAGCAGGGGCTTAGTGGAAGTTCGTCGCGCCATCGGATTCCCCTTTCGGAAATCAATCGACAACAGTCAATGTCAGCTTCATCCTGGGATGAATGGCGCAGATTACCGATATCTCGCCCGACTTGGAGAACGCCTGCGACACCTTGCTGCCGGGCTGTTGTGCGCCCAGATTGAACTCGCTTCCCGGCACCGAGGACATGACGTTGTGAACGACGTCGTCGTCATTCTGGAAGACGAGCGTATCTCCCTTCTTGATCGTCATGGCGGTTTGGGAAAATGCCTTGCCTTTTTGGGTGACGGTTTGCTCGGCGGCAAAGGCCGCCAAGACACCACCGCAAATGCAGCCGGCCGCCAGGGCCGCGATGATCGCCTTCATTGAAGCTCTCCGGTGTCTGTTGCTCGCGCGGGGTTTGGCATTATCGCGGCAGGATCGGAATTGTCGTCGGCCCCATGTCGCTCGTGAGGGTATTCAGGAAGCTGACGAGGTCCATTTTTTCCTGGTCCGTCAATTTCAAGGGCTTTATGTCCTCCGAGCGGCTTGGCCGATCGACGCCGCCCTGGTCATAGAGATCGACAACGGCCTTCAGGGTCGGAACCGACCCGTCGTGCATGTAAGGCCCGCGACGCGCGACCTCGCGCAGCCCGGGGGTCTTGAATGCGTGCTGCATCTTCGGAACGTCCGGAAGAAACTTGCCGCGTCCGATGTCCTCATCGCGCAGGCCGATGTCATGGAAACTGTCGTCGGTGAAATTCCATCCGCTATGGCAGGCGGTGCAGCGAGCCTTGGTGTTGAACAGGGCGAATCCGTTCTTCGCCGAATCCGAGATTGCCTTCTCGTCTCCATTGATCCACGCATCGAACGGCGCGCGGCCCGAAACGACGGTGCGCTCGTAGGTCGCGATGGCTTTGGCGATCGCCCCGGGGGCTATGCCTTCGCGCGGAAACGCCGCCTGGAACAGCGGTCCGTATTCGGGAATGCCCTTGAGCCGCTCGATGAGCTGATCGATCGGGAGATTCATTTCCACGTCGGTCTTGATCGGTCCGAGCGCCTGCTCTTCGAGCGAGGCCGCCCGGCCGTCCCACATGAAAATCTCGCCATAGGCCGCATTGACGATCGAGGGCGAGCGGCGGCCAAGCGGCTTCATGCCGTGTCCGATGCCGCGCGGCTGACCATCGCCCCAGCTATAGGCCGGGTTATGGCAAGAAGCGCAGGACAGAACATTCGCCGCCGACAGGCGCGTGTCGAAAAAAAGCTTCTTGCCGAGGTCAACTTTCGTGGCCGTGTATGGATTGTCCTTCGGAAACGGGATCGCCGCGGGGCGACGATACTTCTCTTTCAGCGACATGATCGTCGGATCGGGTACGCTGGCGACCGCAACCACAAGCGGCCGGTCAGCCGGCGCGGCAAAACCGTTTGTAACCACTGTCGCAATTGCAACCGCGGCACCCGCAACCGCAGCCAGACAAAGGCCATGCGATGCCGCAGCCCTGTGGGTGAGGCGACGGCAGTTCTGAGCATCAAACATTGGGGACCTCGGCCTATGTTACGAATCGTTGGGCTGCGCCCGATCGATTGGATCCGGTCGGTAAGAATCGGAGGGGGTGGCCTTCATCGAACGGGGCGCGAGCGGTAACAGCATGCAGCCGTGTCGTAAATTTTTCATTAAGTTAACCTATATTACGTATAAATGCGCACGCATAACCAAGGCGCAGCAGGGCGCGTTCGCGGCCTTCAACGCTCACATGGAGGCGACGTCAGAGAATCCGACGTTTTCGGAGGCTGGCTAGCGTGCGCCCTCGGGTCGCGCTTGTCCCAGCCGCGGCGCGATCGCGTTGCGGATGGCGGCGATCTCCTCGGCCGAGTGGGCCTCGCGCGGGCGCGCGATCGGCACGGTCGCGACGATGCGGGCGGGGCTTGCGGAGAGCACCAGCAGCCGATCGGCGAGCCCGATCGCTTCCTCGACATCGTGCGTCACCAGGAGTGTCGTCACCGGGCGACGGGAGACGAGCTCGGCCAGCTCGGCGCGCAGGCGCTGCGCCAAATCAGCGTCGAGGGAGACGAACGGCTCGTCGAGCACCAGGAGGTCTGGCTCGACCGCAAAGGCGCGCGCGAGCGCCACCCGACGCGCCAGCCCGAGCGACAGCTCACCCGGATAATGGCCGCGGTGGGCGGCGAGGCCGAGCGTCTGGAAGAGCGCATCGAGGGCGGCGTCGGTAGCGTCTGGTGCGGCGAGCCGCACATTGGCCTCGACGGTGCGCCAGGGCAGCAGGCGCGGCTCCTGGAACACCATGCCGAGCCGGCAATGCTCGCCCAGGCTGACCGTGCCCTGGTAGTCGCGATCGAGCCCGGCGATGATGCGCAGCAGCGTCGTCTTGCCGCAGCCCGACGGGCCGACCAGCGCCGCGACCTCGCCGTTGCCGAGCGTGAAGGCGAGCTCGCCCAGCACATGCAGATTGTTGCCGGAAGCGGCGCGAAAGAACTTCTGCTTGATGCCGACTTCAAGCCGTCCTGGGGCGCCAGCGGGAGACATGTCGTTCAAGCGGCTGCACCAGGAATGTTTCAATCACCAACATGACGGCCACGAAGGCGAACGCGTAGGCGAGGATGCGCGTGACGTCGAACAGCTGGAACGCGATCCCGATCTCGAACCCGACCCCGTTGGGGCGGCCGAGCAATTCGACGATGAGGACGATCTTCCAGACCAGCGATAGCCCGGAGCGGGCCGCCGCCGCAAGGTAGGGGGCGAGCTGGGGAAAAACCACGTGCCGCAGCCGCACCCAGGGGCTCATGCGGAAGACATGCGCCATGTCGTCGAGCCCGGCATCGAGCGAGCGTGCCCCTTCCCGCACCGTGACGGTCGCGATCGGCAGCTTGTTGAGCGCGACCGCCGCGATGGCGGCGCTCTCGGTCAGGCCGGCCCACACATAGGCGAGCACGATGATCACCAGCGCCGGCAGGTTGAGCAGCGCCACCAGCCAGGGATCGCCCAGCCGGTCGAGATTGCGGTAGCGGCCCATCAGCAGGCCGAGCACGGTGCCGAGCGCCATGGCGATGAGGAACGAGGCCAGCACGCGCGCGAGCGTCACGCCGAGGTTGAAGGCGAGCGCGCCCGAGCGGGCCTCCGCAGCGATCGCCAGCGCCACCGCCTGCGGCTCCGGCAGCAGCCGCTCGCCGGCGAAATGCGAGCCGATGGACCAGGCCGCAATCAGCACGGCGAGCGAGACAAGCCGGAGCGCCACCTTCAATCCCCCTCTTCAATCCCCGCTGGCGCGCCGATAGAAGCTCGCGGCATCGAGCTCGCGCGCGGGCCCGACCAGATCGGCGCCGCCGATATCGGCGAGTATTTGATAGAGCGCGCGCGCATCGGTCTCCTCCTCAGCGATAGGTCGGCGCGGAATGCCCTCGCCATAGCGCTGGCGGAGGATCGCAAGGGCGCCGCTGTCGTTCACCCCGATGCGCGGCCCAAGCCGCTGCCATTCGGCCGGTGTCGCGGCCAGGATGTCCTTGGCCTGCCGCGAGGCGTCGAGGAAGCGGTCGAGGGCTGCGCGGCTGCGCGCCGCCCAGCCGCCGTCGAACACATAGCCGAGCATCGCCACCGGCCCATTGGCGCCGAGCCGGCGCAGCACGTCGTCCATGGCGATGGCGCGCTTTTGCCCGGCGGCTTCGAGGTCGGCGCAGAAGTTCCAGAACGTCAAGGTCGCGTCGGTCTCGCCCTGGAGCGCCTTCTGCGAAAGCAGCGGGGGTGCCCCATAGACGACCGTGGCCGCCGTCTTGAGGTCGAGGCCGGATTGCAGCGCCAGCGCGCGCAGCAGGAGCCAGCTCTTGTCGATCGGCCCGCCCGCGACCGCGAGCTTCTTGCCCTTGAGATCGGTCACATCCTTGATCGGCGACCCTGCCGGCGCCATCACGGCCCCGAGCGTGCTCAGATACGGGTAATAGACCAGGGCATCGCCGAGCGCCCGTTCGCGCGCCACCCAGGTCCAGTCCGAGACGATGACGTCGGCCGAGCCGCCCTTGAGCGCGATCTTGCCGGCTTCCGTCGAGGCAAGCTCGAGCGTCTCGATTTCCAGGTTGGCCTTCTTGTCGAGGCCGTGCGCCTTGATGACGTCGAGCTCCCAGGCGAGCGATCCGGTGCGCTGCACCACCAGGCGGATGCGATCGGCCGCCAGGGCGGGCGCGGCGATCGCGGCGCCGGCGATCAAAGCGAGCGCGGCCGCGCAGGCGAGACGTCGAGTGGTGGGGGACATTTGGCTTCGGTCCAGTCTTATCATGTTTTGAGGCGGCGGATCATCAATGGGCACCATGATCGGCCGGCGTCGATGCGTTCGGTTTCACGGCAGATGTTTCCACCACGGTTGCGGGCACCGAAGCAAGCGCCGGCCCCGTCACGATAATCTGCCCGATCATTGACGGATGGGGCGTGCAGGTGAAGGAATAGGTTCCGGGCCGGTTGAAGGTCACGGTCGCGCTCTCCCCTCGCCCCAAAAGTCCGGTGTCGAAACCGCCGCCGTCCGCGGAGGCCGCATTGTGCGGCTCACTGCCCGCATTGCTGAACGTCACCTTGGTGCCGGTCGCAACCGTAATGCGGGCGGGATTGAAGCGATAGTCGGTAAGCTCGACGTTGCTGGCCTTGACGACCGGCCCGACGAAGCCGACGACGCTGTCGGGCGGCGTGGGCGGAGCGAATGGGCGCAGCCGGTCGCCCGGCGAGCCCTGAAGCGAGAAGACCCAGATCATGTCGCCATTCGCCGACGTGGTCTGGATCGAGACGCCGCCCGCCGCGATCGCTACATATTGCGTGCCGTCGATCTCATAGGTGACGGCCGGCGCGTCCGCGCCCGCGCCGGTCTGCCATTGCCACAGGAGTTCGCCGGTCCTGGCGTCATAGGCCTGGAAATTGCCGTCGGGCTCGCCATGGAACACGAGGTCGCTCGCCGTCACCAGCGCGCCGCTGCCCTGCCCGATCGAATAGGGCATGCGCTTCTGCCAGGCGATCCTGTTGGTGCGCGAATCGACCGCCGTCAGCGTGCCGCCATACTTGGCCCCGATCGCGGGGCCGACCGTCTTGCCGGTGCCCTGGGCGATGCGGCTTTGCGGGCGATCGGCCGCGGTCGCGTAGAAGTAGCCGGTGCGCGGGCTATAGGCCATCGGCGACCAGTTCACCCCGCCATTGCCGCCGGGCGACATCAACAGCGGCATGTCATAGATGGTGCCGAAAATGCATTTGGTGACCCAGCCGGCAAGCGGCTGCGGGCATTGCGGCATCACCGCATCGCCGACCGGATAGGGCTGCGTCTTCGCCGAGAACAGCCGCGGGTCGGTCTCGACCGGCTTCTCCTCGATGCCGATCAGCGGCCGGCCGTTGGTGCGATCGAGCAGATAGAGCCAGCCGGTCTTGCCGGCCTGGGCGATGCCCTTGCGGGTCATCCCATTGTAGGTCTGCTCGAACAGGACCACCGGGCTCGGAGCATCGAAGTCCCACAGATCATGGTGCACCTCCTGGAAGTGCCACGCATAGGTGCCGTCGAGATGCAGCGCCACGATCGATGAGCTGAACAGATTGTCGCCCGGCCGGTTGCGGCCGATGCCGCCCGCGGTCGGGCCCGGATTGCCGGTCGAGAAATAGATGAGGCCGAGCTCCGGGTCGACCGCCGGCGTGTTCCAGATATTGGCGCCGCCGTGCAGATAGGCGTTGTGGCGGATCGGATCGGGATCGTCGGGCGCGGGCCAGGTGTCGCCGCCGAGCTCGCCGGGCGCCGGCACCGTCCACCAATGCCAGAGCTCCTTGCCGCTCCTGGCATCGAGCGCCGTGAGCTTGCCGCGCGCCTCGCGGTCGCCGCCCGAAATGCCCGTATAGATGACGCCATTATAATAGAGCGGCGCGCTGGTGATCGTGTAGCCATCCTGCCATTTCCCGACTTGCGTCTGCCAGATCAGGTCCCCGGTCCTGGCGTCGAGCGCCACGAAGCTGCCGTCGAGAAGCCCTAAGAACACCCTGCCGTCGGCGACCGCGACGCCACGATTGTCCCAGCCGCAGCACACGGTGCTGATGTTCTGGTCGATGCCTGACCGATGCTCCCAGATCAGCGCGCCGGTCCGCGCATCGAACGCATAGACGTCGTCGTTTCCGCTCGCGATATAGAGGACGCCGTCCTTCACCACCGGCGTTCCTTCCAGCGAATACTTTTGCCCCAGTCCCGAGCCGAGATGCGCCACCCAGACGCCCTTGAGATTCTTCACATTGTCGCGGTTGATCTGCGTCAGCGCTGAATAGCGCGAATTGCTCCAGTCGCCGCCGATGGCGAGCCATTCCGCACCCGCAGGCTGGCGCAGGTCGGGCATGCCCTGCGCGCAGGCGAGCGCGGGGACAGCGGCCGCGAAGAGGATCGCGGCAAGCTCGGCGCAGGCGCGGCGCATGCATTTCCTCCCGGAGAATTCTTCGTTCGTTGCCAAAAGGATGCCACAGCTTCCGCCTGTTGCAAATGCACCCCGCCTTGTCCAGTGTTCAAGTGTCAGGGGAGATTTCGATGCATCGCGGCACCCAATGGCCACGGCCGAAGCTCGCATGGCCGGACGGCAAGCGCGTCTGTTGCACCTTCCGCGTCGCCTACGAGGCCTTTCGCGAAAGCGGACGCTTCAAGCAAAGCTCGAAGATCAAGGTGAACGTGGCTTCGCTGTCGCATGCCAATTACGGCGGCGCGGTCGGCATCTGGCGGCTCATGGACGTGTTCGACCGCAACCAGATTCGCGCCACCATCGGGGCCAACGGGCTCGCGGTCGAGAAGTGGCCGGAGACGATCCAGATCCTGCACCGTGCCGGCCACGAGATCGCGAGCCACGGCATGACCAACGACTACCACATGACCGATCTCTCGCCCGAGGCGCAGCGCGCGGAGGTGCGCGACTGCGCGCGCGTGATCGAGGCCTGCACCGGGACGCGGCCGGTGGGCTGGGCCGGGCCGGGCAATCTGCACACCGCGGAGACGCTCGGCATTCTGGCGGATGAAGGCTATCGCTGGTTCGGCGACGCCTTCGACGACGACGTGCCCTATGTGGCCGAGGCGAACGGCAAGCGCATCGCTGTCATCCCCAAGCTCAACTACGCCAATGATTGGCGGGCCTGGTCGGGCGGGCTCGGCAATGCCACGACCTTCTTCGAAGGCTTCAAGACCTCGTTCGATTTCATCTATCAGGAGGCGCTGCGCGGCCGCCCCGGCGCCATGGACGTGATCGTCCATGCCGAGCTCGGCGGACGGCCGAACATCGCGCCCGCCTTCGAGCAGATGGTGCGCTACGTCAAGCAATATCAGGACGAGGTCTGGATCCCGCTGCGCCGCGAGGTCGCCGACCATCTGTTGGCCTCCAACCTGCCGGCGGAGCCGTATCGCCCGCTCGACTAGGAACCGATTCCGCGAATTCCTGGAAGCGCTGCACTAGAATGGATCGCATGAGCGCAGGCGCGGCAGAGCGAAAATGGAAACGCCCAAAATCAAAACGCGTATGAAGCGCCCGGCGATGGGCTTCCTCGCGGGGCTGACGGCCGCTCTTTGTCAGCCGCTCCCGGCGACGGCACAGAATTCCACGTCTGAGAAAGCCTACGCCGATCTCGCCGCCCTCCCCGCCGCCGAGCGCAGCAAGCGCCTCGAGGACGGCGCCCGCGCCGAGGGCAAGCTCGTCATGATCCACACCATGCGGGGCAATCTCGCGACCGATCACGTCGCGCTGTTTCGCAAGCGCTATCCGTTCCTCAAGATCGAGCTCGAGGGCGACATCGGCTCGCAGGATGCGACCGAGCGCCTCTATACCGAGGAAACGGCGGGGCGCCACCTCACCGACGTCATCAATGTGGCGCTGCCGGACCTGACCGCGCTGCGCAACAAGGACATGCTGGCTCGCTTCGTGAGCCCCGCCGCCGCGAGCATTCTGCCGCCCTATCAGGGCTTCCTCGACAGCCAAGGCCGCTGGACGCCCTGGTACTGGAGCGAGCACGGCATTTCCTACAATTCGAGCCTGGTTCCCAAGGACAAAGCCCCGCGCGGCTGGGACGACCTGTGCAACCCATTCTTCAAGGGCAGCGTCTCCTTCGACCCGGCGGAGGACCGCTACCTCGCTGGCCTCTATGCCATGTTCGGGGAGCAGGGAACGCAGCGCCTGCTCAAATGCATCGGCGAGAACGATCCCATCATCCAGCGCGGCCATGCCCAGCGCATGGAGCTGATGCTCGCCGGCGATCATATGGTGCAGGGCGACAACTATCTCTATCAGGGGGTCATCATCCAGCGGAAGAATCCTTCGGCGCCCTACGCCATCGCCACTTCGGCGCCCGCTTTCGGCTTCGCCGGCGTCGCCGCCATCAACAAGAACGCGCAGCACCCCTATGCGGCCGCGCTGTGGGCTGACTGGTCGCTGACGCAAGAGAGCCAAGCCTATGTGGCGCATCTGTTGCGCGGGCCGGTCGCACTCAAGCATCCGTTCTTTCCCGACAGCATGAAGCTCGTCACCTATGTGGACGCGCCGGCTGGCGTCATGGATCGGCTGATGGGCTATTGGAACACCTACGTGGCGAAGCGGCATTGAGCATTGCGGTGCAGACGGCAGCGGCGCGACGCTTCGGCTGGAAAGAGGCGGCGCTCGCGCTCCTGGTCGCGGTGCTCGCCTATCAGGTGGTCGTTCCCTTCGCGATGATCATCTGGACGAGCCTCAAGCAGGCACGGCCCGGCGAGGAAGATTTCCTCAGCCTCTCCTTCACGCTTGCCAACTATGCGCGCGCCTATGGGGGCGCTGCGTTCTGGCGCATCAGCGGGAACACTTTGAGCTTTGCGCTCGCGGCGACGCTCATCGCCTTCGTGATCGGGGCGTTCATGGCCTTCGTGCTGGCGCGCACGAATACGCCGCTCGCCGGCTTCATCGGCGCGATGCTGATCGGACGCATCGTCATTCCGGGCATCCTGATCGCGATTTCCTGGATCCTGGTCGCAAGCCCCAATATCGGCCTCATCAATCAAATGACGCTGCGGCTCGCCGGGCTGCGCAACCCGGTCAATATCTACAGCTTCTGGGGCATGGTCTTCGTGCAGGCGCTGGAGCTCGTCCCGCTCACCTATCTGCTGCTCGGCGCCGCCTTCAAGGCCATGGACCCGCGCCTCGAAGAGGCTTCCGCCATGACCGGCGCCGGCAACTGGCGCACCTTGCGGCGCATCTCGCTGCCGCTCGCGCTGCCCGCTGTGGCGGCCGCGCTGTTGCTCCTGTTCCTGACCACGATCGAAACCTTCGAGGTGCCGCTGCTGATGGGCACGCGGGCCGGGATACGCGTCTATACGACCGAGATTTTCTACGACACCTCGCGCACGCCGATCGACTGGGGATTGTCGAGCACCTATGCGATGGCGCTGCTGGCGGTCGCGATCGTGCTGCTGTTCGTCTACTTCCGGCTCATCGGCCATGGCGAGCGCTACCAGACCATCACCGGCAAGGACTTTCGCCCGCGCCGCATCGATCTCGGGCCTTGGCGCTACCTGACCTGCGCCCTGGCGCTTATTCTGGTTTTCCTGATCACCGGCGTGCCGTTCCTGATGATGCTCTATGCTTCGCTGTTACCGTTCTACCAGGTCCCCAGCGCCGCCGCGTTCACCAGCATGTCGTTCGACAATTATTTGACGCTCTTCCACAACAGCAAGACCGTCGCCCCGATGATCAACAGCACCATCCTCGGTCCGGCTGTCGCCACCACGGTGGTGCTGATAGTCGCGTTGATCAGCTATTTCGTGCAGAAGACCCGCCTGAGAGGCCGCCGCCTGCTCGACTTTCTCGGCTTCGCGCCGATCGCCATACCGAGCGTCGTGCTGGGCGCGACCTTCTTCTGGTTCTATCTCATCGTGCCGCTGCCGATCATCGGCACGCTCACCATCATCGGGCTTGCTTATCTCACGAAATACATGCCGGTGGCGCTGCGCTTCGTCTCCGCCTCGATGATGCAGATTCACGCCGAGCTCGATGAAGCCGCCCAGGTCGCCGGCGTTTCGTGGGGGCGCAATTTCTTCAAGATCATGCTGCCTCTGCTCAAGCCTGGGCTGCTGGCGGCCTGGTTCTGGGTGATGGTGCACGCCTATCGCGAGCTCACCATCGCGCTCATGCTGGCACGCTCGCAGAACCGCACCGCCGCCGTCGTCATTTTCGATCTCTGGGAGGAAGGCTCGTTCCTGCTGCTCGGCGCCTTCGCGGTGCTGATGTTCATGGTGCTGACCGCGCTCTGCGCGGTGGCGCATTCGATCAGCGCCCGTTTCGGCGTGCAGGAGCAGCCCGCATGATCGAGGTCGCGGGCTTGCGCAAATCCTTCGCCGGGAGCGGCCAGGCGGTCGCGGCCGTGGCCGGAATCGATTTCGCGATCAAGGCCGGCGAGATGGTGACGCTGCTCGGCCCATCCGGTTGCGGCAAGACCACTACATTGCGTTGCCTCGCCGGGCTCGAGCATCCCGACGACGGGCGGATCGTGATCGGCGGGCAGACTATGGCGGATGCGGCGGCGGGCACGTTCGTGCCGCCGCAGCGGCGCAATCTCGGCATGGTGTTCCAGTCCTACGCGATCTGGCCGCATATGAGCGTGCTCGAGAACGTCGCCTATGCGCTCGAGGGACGCGGCATCCGTAAGGCCGAGCGGGCGAAGCGCGCCATGGAGGCGCTCGCTTTGGTGCAGCTCAGTGCGTTGGCCGAGCGGCCGGCGCCGTGGCTTTCCGGCGGGCAGCAGCAACGCGTCGCCATCGCCCACGCCATGGTGGGACGCCCGCAAGCGCTGCTGTTCGACGAGCCGCTGAGCAATCTCGACGCCAAGCTGCGCATCGAGATGCGCAACGAGCTGCGGCGGATTCAACGCGAGACCGGCCTCACCGCGATCTACGTGACCCACGACCAGGCCGAGGCGCTCGCCATCTCGGATGAGATCATCGTGATGAAGGACGGCCGCATCGTCGAACGCGGCCGCCCGGTCGACATCTATCGCCGCCCCCGCCACGTCTTCACGGCAGAATTCCTCGGCTCAACCAATCTCGTCGCCGGAACAGTCGCTGGGGTGGACGCAGGCCGCCTCGCAGTGACCACCGCCTTGGGCCGCATCCTCGGCATCGATCCGACCGGTACGCTGGCGAAGGGCGCCAAGGTGATGGTGAGCATCCGCCCCGAGGACCTCTCGACCCAGACGAGCGCGGCCGACACAATCAATCGTTTCGAAGGACGAATGATCTTCGCGGCTTTCGCGGGCGCGACGGTCGAGGCCGAACTACACTGCGGTGAAACCAGGATTGCGTGCCTGCTCGATCGCGACGCAGACCTGACGCCAGGCCGAACCGCGACGCTCTGGGCCAAGCCCGAGGCCTGCCTGGTGCTGCCGGCGGAATGATGCGGTACAAATAACGCGAGGAGGCGCCCATGAACGTCGCCCACAAGCCAAGCGGCTGGCAGCCGCCGGAAAGCATCGCGCGTGAGGAGATCGTCGC
>DATDGG010000378.1:0-4352 GCA_036522235.1 Xanthobacteraceae bacterium | reverse complement strand
CACGACCCGACTCGGCTGGACCGCCGGGGTGGGCTTTGAGCACATGTTCGCCTCCCACCTGACCTTCCGGGGCGAATTCCGTTATGTCGACCTCGGCCGCACTTCGGTCACGTGCACCGGCATCGTAAGCAGCAACTGCAGTCCCACCAACCCCTTCGCTTACCGGGGCGAGTTCTCGAACACCTTGATGAGCGGATTGGTCGGCCTCGGCTACAAGTTCTGACCTTCGGCTCGGCCACAGCACTTTTCACCTGCGTCCAACCAGCAGCGTGCCTCCATTCCGATGGGGCGCGCTGCTGCCACATTGGGCGTGCGGATAGGCCAGACCCGATCTTGAGGGGCGGGGGTGACCAAACGGCGCATCCGTGGCGCCCTGGTCGGCAATATGGTAGCTTGCCGATCGTCCGGACCGCGAAGAACAGCAGCCAAGCGACGGCGTCCGGGCGCGGGTTCAACCGCACTGCTTGGAGGGACGTCTGATGCTCGACCGGAGCTCTCTCGGCGCCGTGGCGCTTCTGGCGGCGCTCTGCCTGGCGCCCACCGGTGCCTTCGCGTTCGACGACGCGCAATATCCCAATTTCAATGGCAAGTGGAACCGCGCCCCGACGCCCGGCGCGCCGCGCACCCCGCAGCCGGTCTATGATCCGGCCAAGGGCTGGGGCAACGCGCAGGGCGCGCCGCTCACGGGCGAATATCAGGCGATCTTCGACGCCAACGCGATCGACCAGGCCGCCGGAGGTCCCGGCGACACCCAGGGCTTTGCCTGCATCACGGCCGGCGTGCCGGGGATCATGACCTTGTTCCAGCCCATGGAGCTCATCGTCCTGCCCGACACCACTTACATCCGGATCGACCGTGGCAACATCCAGCGCCGCATCTTCACCGACGGGCGCGATTGGCCGCGTGAGATCGACCCGGCCTATGTGGGCTACTCGATCGGCCGCTGGAGCGATACGGCCGGCAGCGGCCATTACGACACGCTCGACGTCGAGTCCCGCGCCTTCCGGGGCCCGCGCACCTACGACGCCGCCGGCATTCCGCTGCACCACGACAACCAGAGCATCGTCAAGGAGCGCATGTATCTCGACAAGGCCGACAAGAACCTGATGCACGAGGACATCACCGTCATCGACCATGCGCTGACGCGGCCGTGGACGGTGAACAAGATCTATCGCCGCGATGGCGATCCGCATCCGGTCTGGGTCGAGGAGAATTGTGCGGAGGGCAATCCCTGGGTCGCCATCGGCAAGGAGGCCTATATGCTCAGCGCCAATGGCGAGCTGATGCCCGCCAAGAAGGGCCAGCCGCCGCCCGATCTGCGTTATTTCAATCAGACAAAGAAATGATGATCGCACCGTCCCCTCGTAGGCGCCCGGGTGGGCGGCCACAAGGGCCGCCCCTACGTTACCGTGGGAGAACATCATGAGGTACGAAGTTTCCGCCGCGGCGCTCGCGATCCTGGCGGCGGTTGCGGTGCCGGCGCTCATCAAGCCCCTCGCGCCCGCGCTCGCTTTCGATCAAACCAAATATCCCGACCTCAAGGGCCAGTGGCTGCGCGTCGGCTCGCCGCGCTGGGACGACGCGCACGCGCCGCTGACGGCGGAATACCAGGCGATCTATCAGGCCAATCTCAAGGACATGGCGCAGGGCGGGCAGGGCATCGATCCGACCTTTACGTGCCTGTCGCCCGGCATGCCGCGCATCATGAACGTGTATGATCCGATGGAGGTCGTGGTCACGCCCGCCACCACCCACATCCTGATCCAGCACATCCACGACGGGCGCCGCATCTATACCGACGGCCGCGCATGGCCCGAAAACGTCGATCCGACCTTCGGGGGCTATTCCATCGGCAAGTGGATCGACACCAAGGGCAGCGGCCGCTACGACCTGCTCGAGGTCGAGACGCGCAATCTCAAGGGGCCGCGCGTCTACGACAGCACCGGCCTGCCGTTCCACGCGGACAATGCGACGGTCATCAACGAGCGCATCTATCTCGACGGCGCCGATGCCAACCTCTTGCACGACGACATCACGGTGAGCGATCATGCGCTGACGCGGCCATTCACCGCCAACAAGAAATACAGCCGTGCCGGCGAGGCGCAGCCGGTCTGGCTCGAATCGCAATGCCCCGACGGCAACCATCATGTGCAGATCGGCAAGGAGAACTATTATGTCAGCGCGGACGGCTACCTGATGCCGGTGAAAAAGAATCAGGCGCCGCCGGATTTGAAATACTTCAAGCAGAAGTGAGGCCCATCCCTTTTCTCGTGGGGGCGCCCCCTTGTGGGCGCCCGAGGGCTCGGTAGGGGCGGCCGCAAGGGCCGCCCTACGGAGGGATGGTGGGATAAAACGTTACCTTGGGAGGAAACTATCATGCCCTACCGGACTGCGATTGGCGCGGTTTCACTGGCGTTGGTGCTGTGCGCGCCGATCGGGGATGCCCGCGCCTTCGATGAATCGAAATATCCCGACTTCGCCGGCCAATGGCGGCGGCCGCCGGGCATCGGCAATCAATTCGACATCAGCAAGGGCCAGGGCCGCGCCCAGGAAGTGCCGTTGACGCCGGAGTTCCAGAAGATTTTCGAGGACGGCCTCGCCGACCAGAAGGCCGGCGGCCAGGGCAACGACCCGACCTATATCTGCATTCCGGACGGCATGCCGCGGGTGATGAACGTGATCTTTCCGATGGAGATCGTGGTCACGCCGAACACGACCTACATGATGATCGAGTACCTGACGCAGCTGCGCCGCATCTATACCGACGGGCGCGACTTCCCCAAGGATTTCGAGCCGAGCTTCACCGGCTATTCGATCGGCAAATGGGTCGAGCCCGATGCCGGCGGCCGCTACCAGGCGCTCGAGGTCGAGACCCGCCTGCTCAAAGGTCCGCGCACCTATGACCCGGCCGGCGCGCCGCTCCATCCCGACAACGAGAGCGTCGTGAAGGAGCGCATCTATCTCGACAAGGCCGATCACAACCTGCTGCGCGACGACATCACCACCACCGATCATGCGCTCACGCGCCCGTGGACGGTGAACAAGCGCTACGTGCGGGTGAGCAATCCGATCTATGTCGAGGCCAGCTGCGCCGAGGGCAACCCGCATGTCCGCATCGACGGGCAGAACTATATGATGAGCGCTGACGGCCACCTGATGCCGGCGAAGAAGGGCCAGAAGCCGCCGGATCTGCGATATTTCAAGTAGGGGCGGCCCTTGTGGCCGCCCTCACCGGGCGCCCGCGAGGGGCGCCCCTACGGGAGGATTCTGATCACAGCGGGAGGACGGCGATGCGTTACCCGAGCTTGGTTGGTGCCATGACGCTCGCGGCCATGTTGGGCATGGCGGTGGGCGACGCGCGTGCTTTCGACGATGCGAAATATCCCGACCTGCGCGGCCAGTGGATCGGGGTGCGCGGCAATACGGGCGGGGCCCAGCCTTCGTTCGATCCGGTCAAGCGCTGGGGTACTACGCAAGATGCGCCGCTGACGGCGGACTACGCAGCCATGTTCAGGGCCAATCTCGAGGATCAGAAGACCGGCGGGCAGGGCACCAACGCGACCTCGACGTGCCTCGCGCCCGGCATGCCGATGGTGATGAACGCGCATTCGCCGATGGAGATCATCGTCCTGCCGGAGACCACCTATTTCAGGGTCGATCACATCCGCGACACCCATCGGCGCATCTACACCGACGGACGCCCGTGGCCGGCCGAGATCGAGCCGAGCTTCGATGGCTATTCGATCGGCCGGTGGATCGATTCCGACGGCGCGGGGCGCTACGACGTGCTCGAGGTCGAGACCCGCGGCTTCAAGGGCCCGCGCTCCTACGACGCCTCTGGGTTGCCGCTGCACCGCGACAATCAGTCGGTCTTCAACGAGCGCATCTATCTCGACAAGGCCAACCCCAATCTCCTGCATGACGACATCACGGTGCACGATCACGGCCTGACGCAACCCTGGACGGTACACAAGACCTACCGCCGCAACACCAATCCGCGCCCGACCTGGATCGAATACATCTGCGCCGAGGGCCAACAGCTGGTCTGGATCGGCGACCAGGGCTACATGCTGAGCGCCGACGGGTACCTGATGCCCACCAAGAAAGGCCAGGCGCCGCCGGACTTGAAGTTCTTCAAATAGGTGGAAGAAGAAAGCCCGGCAGGCGATTTCCTGTTGGTGTGGCACGGCCTATCACTCCCTCTCCCCAGCGGGGTGAATGGACTTGGGAGATGGGGGACACCGTTCGGGGACATGGGTGACACACTGCTTTCGTTCTTCAAAGCGAAGTTTCACTCTGTTGTTGCTGCTGTTGAACCTGTGGAGTTGTGGGCATCGCGCTTTCGATGTCCA
>DATDGG010000377.1:0-4965 GCA_036522235.1 Xanthobacteraceae bacterium | reverse complement strand
CCACAGCTTGCGCTCCGCGTCGGTCGGGTTGGCACGCATCTGACGGCCGAGCACGCGCTGAGGCGATGGCGGCGCCGTGCGATCGCGGCGTGCCCAAATGGGCGGCTCGTCATTGCGTTCCGACATCGGTCATCCTCGTGGAGGGACCCCCACCCCCGACCCCTCCCCACAAGGGGGAGGGAGAAGAAAGTCAGAGCTTCAAATGGCTGTCGTCGCAGATGGGGGGGGTCTTGGTGCGCTTGCACGTGCACAGCAAGGCGCGGCGGTCGCGCTCGACCTTCCATTCGAGCGGCTCGATGCCGGTGCCTTCGTGCGAGCCGTCGCAGAACGGCTGGCTCTGCGAGCGCCCGCAGCGGCACCACCAGTAGGTCTCGCCGGCAACGAGCTCAACCAGGACCGGCTCGCGGCCGCCGATTTTCGGTTCGCTGCTCATTTCAGGCTCTCCCCTCCCCCGGCCTCGGTTGCGAGCCAGGCCTCCCCGCAGGCCTTGGCGAGCTCGCGCACGCGCAGAATGTAGCTCTGCCGCTCGGTCACCGAAATCACCCCGCGCGCATCGAGCAGATTGAACACGTGGCTCGCCTTGATGCATTGATCATAGGCCGGCAGCGCCAACAGGTGTGCGCGCGCATTGCCGCTGTTGTCCCAGCCGGCCGCCAGATACTTCCGGCACGCCGCCTCCGCCATCTTGAACTGCTCGAACAGCATATCGGTGTCGGCCACCTCGAAATTGTGCCGCGAATATTCCTTCTCGGCCTGCAGGAACACGTCTCCGTAAGTTACGCGCCGCGCATCGTCGCGGCCGTTGAAGTTGAGATCGAAGACGCGGTCGACGCCTTGCACATACATGGCGAGCCGCTCAAGCCCGTAAGTGAGCTCGCCCGACACCGGCGCGCATTCGATGCCGGCGACCTGCTGGAAATAGGTGAACTGCGACACTTCCATGCCGTCGCACCAGCACTCCCAGCCGAGCCCCCAGGCCCCGAGCGTCGGGCTTTCCCAGTCATCCTCGACAAAACGAATGTCGTGGAGCTTCATGTCGATGCCGATGGCGGCGAGCGAGCCGAGATAGAGGTCCTGGATATCGTCGGGCGACGGCTTCAGGATCACCTGGAACTGATAGTAGTGCTGCAGTCGGTTGGGATTCTCGCCATAGCGGCCGTCCTTGGGGCGGCGCGAGGGCTGCACATAGGCGGCGTTCCAGGCCTTGGGTCCGAGCGAGCGGAGCGTCGTGGCCGGGTGAAAGGTGCCGGCGCCCACCTCCATGTCATAGGGCTGCAGGATCACGCAGCCGTAGTCCGCCCAATACCGCTGCAGCGCCAGGATCAGCCCCTGGAACGAGCGCCGGGGGTCCAAAGGATCCGTGTGATCAGTGTGATCCGGGTGCGGCGTGAGATCGGCGGCCATCGCGCGATTTCGATTGGAGGAATGGGCGCGGACCCTATCGGGGGGGCCCGGAGGGGTCAAGAAACTCCTCTCCGGGCAGGCGACATGAGGGCGCGCCGGGATGCGCCCGCCATGGCCCAATCCGGCGCGCCGGGCTAAGCTGCACGCAACGAAAGTGGGAGGAACGACGTGACACGCGCTCGCCTGAATGCACGCCTTGCCGCCGCATCGCTCGCCACCGCCTTGCTGGCGCCGAGCCTGGCGCCGGCGCAGACCTATCCGAACCATCCGGTCCGGCTGGTGGTCGGATTTGCGCCGGGCGGCAACACCGATCTCATCGCCCGCATCGTCGCCGACAAGGTGCAAGGCGTGCTCGGGCAGCGGGTGATCGTCGACAATCGCGGCGGCGCCAATGGGGCGATCGCGGCCGATGCCGTCGCCAAGGCGGCACCCGACGGCTACACGCTGTTCTTTACCACCGTGGGCGCGGTCGCGATCAATCCAGCCTTCCGCAAGGACCTGACCTATGATCCGGTCAAGGATTTCGCGCCGGTCGGGCTCATCGGCCGCGCCGCGCCGGTGCTCGCGGTCGATCCGGCGCTCGGCATCACTTCCACCTCCGAGCTGGTGGCACTCGCCAAGCAGAAGCCCAACGCGGTCAGCATCGGCATGACCGGCGTCGGCGCGATCTCCCATTTGGCGCTCGAATTGTTCGAATCGACCGCCGATGCGAAGTTCGTCCACGTGCCGTTTCGCGGCTCCGGGCCGGCGCTCGCCGATCTCCTGGGCGGCCACGTCAACGGCATCATGATCGACGTCTCGGTCATGCTCGAGCACATCAAGGCCGGCAAGATCAAGCCGCTCGCCACCACCTCGGCGGTGCGCTCGGATTTGGTGCCGCAGATCCCGACCTTGGTTGAGCAGGGCTATGCGGGCGCGGTGGCGGAGAACTGGACCGCGCTGTTCGCGCCGGCCAAGACCCCGCCTGAGGTCGTCGCCAAGCTCAATGCCGCCTTCACCGCGACCGTGAACGATCCCGACATGCGCCGCAAATTCGCCGAGAACGCGATCTCGGCTTCGCCGACCTCGCCGGCCGAGCTGGGCGCGCTGCTGGCGAGCGAGATCACCAAATGGGACAAGGTGATCCGCGAGAAGGGGATCGTCATCAAGCCCGAGGAGTGAGCTGATCTCGGCGGGACTCCGGCAGCGCTCGCGCGCGGCAGCTCGACTTACACCGACCTGTCATGCCGCGAAAGCGGGCATCCAGTAATCGCAAACGCAGATTTGTATTGAAACGTCGGCGGATACTGGGTCGTCCGCTTTCGCGGGACGATGACAGCGGAGAGTCAGCACGTGGGTCCGTTAGCATTATTCTAATTCAAAGTTAACACCTGCATGGCTGCCGTGACATTACGCAAGCTTAATTTGCGTTCCGGGCTTGACGCATAGAATAGTATTTGATTGGACGATGGTTGCACGAAGGGACAATTCAACAATGACCCGGCTGAGCGCTCTGAATCCTGCTGCCACCGCGACACCGGCCACGCCATCGGGGCTGCGCCGTTACAGTCCGGTCGCCGTCGCTTTGCACTGGGTCATGGCCGCGCTCATCCTGTTCGCGGCAGGCTTCGGGCTGATGCTCGACGGCTGGCCGCGGGAGACCAAGCTGTTCTGGATCAACATCCATGCCCAGGCCGGCCTGTTGATCCTCGTGCTGCTGATCGCGCGCATCTGGTGGCGCCGCACCCATACGCCCCCGCCGCTGCCGCCGGAGGTGAGCGAAATCTCCCGCCGGGCGTCGCATCCGGCGCACATGCTCATCTACGCCTTGATGCTGGTGATCCCCCTGGTCGGCATCGTCGCCTTCGTGTGGCACGCGCGCGTCCTGGATTTCGGCCTGTTCGCGATCAATTTCGGAATCAAGTCGAACAGCCCGGTCTACCATCAGGCCGAGGATATTCACCTGTGGCTGACCTATGGGCTGCTCGCGCTGGTCGGCGGGCACGCCATCGCGGCGCTGTGGCACCACTTCATCAGCCGGGATACCGTGTTGCTGCGGATGTGGCCGGGCTCAGGGGACAGAAGTCGGTGATCAGCAATCAGAGAACAAACGGGCGCATCTGACCTCTGATTGCCGACTTAGTCGCGCAGCCACTTGGCGCGGATTTTCGCCAGCGTGCCGTCGAGCTCGATCTGGTCGATCCAGATGTCGAGGTAATTGAGCAACGTCTGGTCGTCGCGCCGCAGCAGTATCGCCACGTGAACCGGATTGAATACGTTATCGGGATTCATCGCCGCGAGACGGGGGTCTTGGCGCGCCAAATAGATCGCGGCGGTGGAGTCGGACACTTGGGCGGCGACCTTGCCGGCGAGCAGATCGGCGGTCGCCAGCTCGTTGCTCTCGAAGCCTAGGGGCGTCGCCTGCTTGAACGTGGTTTTTGCGAACCGCTCGTTCAGTCCACCCTTGTTGTAGGCGATCTTGATGCCGGGATGGTCGAGGTCGGCGAGCGAGCTGAAGCGTTCCTTGTCGGCGCTGCGGATCAACAATAGCTTGCCATAGTGCATATAGGGCTTGGAAAACGTGGCGAGGCGGGCGCGCTCGAGCGTGCGACCCATGCCCGACATCGCGATGTCGAACTTGTCGGCCGCAAGGTCGGCGAGCATCGAGCCGAACGTCATCTTGACGTATTCGATCTTGACGCCGAGCGCCGGACCAAGCGTCTCCAGCGCGTCCATGTCGAAGCCTTCGAGCTTTCCGCTGGAAGGGTCGCGCATGCTGAATACCGGCGTATCCATGGTGGTCCCGACGCGCAGCACGCCGCTCGTCAGGATTTTCTGCAGACGGTCGGGGGATTGGGCCTGCGCCGCTGCCGGAAGCGCGAGAACGGCAAGCGCGAGAAGGAGGAAGCCCGAGCGCGTCACATCACGCGCCATTCGCCGGTCGAGGGGTCGCGCCGCAGCGTCGGCAGCGCTTCGCGGCGGAACGGATCGACCGCGATCTTGACCCGCTCGAGCTCCTCACTGACGCGGCGCACTTCCCTCACGACCCAGGGCACGACGGCAGCGGCGCCGACCGCGCCCAGGGCGACCTTGACCAGCGACGGGATGACGAGCGGCGGCATCGGCGGTCTCCTTCCTTACAACCCGTAGCGCGCCCACAGGGCGCGCGCTTCCAGCGCCGAGATGATGCCGCCGGCGAGCTCGGCGCCATGCGACACAAAATCGTGCGACATAAAATCACGCGACATCAGATCGAGGCCGGGCGAGCCAAGACCTTGCAGATCGATTCTGGGCCGCGCGCGGCCGAACAGGCTTCGTTCGGGCGAGATGAGCGGGGTCATCACCTTGTCGCCGAAACGTTCCTTTAGTGTCTGGCGCAGGTCGCCGATGCCGTCGGCAAGCCCGAGCTCGATCGCCTTGGGTCCGGTCCAGTATTCTCCCGAGAACAGGGTTTGCTCGGGGCCCTTGAGCCGGCTCCCGCGGCTTTGCTTCACCAGGTCGATGAAGCCTTGATGAATGTCCTTCTGCAGCGCCTTGAGCCGTTCGACGTCGTCGGGATTCTCCGGCAGGAACGGATCGAGC
>DATDGG010000376.1:0-1945 GCA_036522235.1 Xanthobacteraceae bacterium | reverse complement strand
GTCTGCCACATATGGAGCCGGGTGAGCGAACGCCACGTGCCGCCAACCGCGTAGAAATCGCGGCCGCGGCCCGCTTTGAGCTGGTCAAGGCGCGAGAGCGCGTCGCCGGCGATC
Source organism: Xanthobacteraceae bacterium (assembly GCA_036522235.1). Classification (GTDB taxonomy): domain Bacteria; phylum Pseudomonadota; class Alphaproteobacteria; order Rhizobiales; family Xanthobacteraceae; genus VAZQ01. The sequence continues at coordinate 1,831 of DATDGG010000376.1, read as the reverse complement.
TTCTCCGCCTTGGCGAGCGATTTGGCCGAGAGGTCTTGCAGGGCCAAGCCGCCGAGCGGCAGCGTCACCCCGAATTTCATCGCCCTCCCGCGGACATCGATCAGTTCCAGCGAGCCGCCGCCGAGGTCACCGACGATGCCGTCGGGCTTGTGGATGCCGGAGATGACGCCAAGCGCGGAGAGTTCCGCCTCCCGCCGCCCGGACACGACCGCGATCGCAGCGCCCATGACCTTCTCGGCCTCGGCGATGAAGGAAGAGCCGTTGCGGGCGTCACGGCAGGCCGCCGTCGCGATCGCAAGCACCTTGCCTACCCCCATGGCGTCGCGCAATGCACGAAAGCGCCTGAGCGCCTCCAATGCCTTCTCGACCGCGTCGGTCGCGAGCAGCCCCGTGGACAACACTTCGCGGCCGAGTCCGGCCAGCACTTTTTCGTTGAAGATCGGCGTCAGGCTGCGGGCGAGCCCCTCATAGACGACGAGCCGGACCGAGTTCGATCCGATGTCGATGACGGCGATCGGCGGACCGTTGTCGATGCGGCCCTGCGCCGCGACTGCTTCGGCGGCGCGGCCCGTTCCGCCGGCACCCGCTCCGCTCCCCGCCGCGCGCAACGGGTTGAGGAGAGCGCGGATGCGCGGCGCCTCATTCAAGGTCGCGCCGCCGCGTGAGGCTGCGTGGCGAGGACTTCTTCAGCGATTCGCCGCGTCCTGACAGGCTCGGGTTGGTCATGAAATATTTGTGGGCATTGAACGGCTCGTCGCCGGGCGCGGCGGTGATGCGCGAGGACGCGCCGTCGGGCAACAGCGTCCAGCTTTGCTCATTGTCTTCCAGATTGGCGATCATGATCTGGTCGATGACCTGCTGGTGCACGGTGGCGTTGAGGATCGGGCACAGCGCTTCGACGCGGCGGTCGAGATTGCGCGGCATCATGTCGGCGGAGGAAATATAGACAGCGGCCTTGGCATGCGGCAGGCCGTGGCCGGCGCCGAAGCAATAGATGCGGCCATGCTCGAGGAAGCGGCCGACGATCGATTTGACCCTTATATTGTCCGACAGGCCGGGAACGCCGGGCCGCAGGCAGCAAATGCCGCGCACGATGAGATCGACCGAAACCCCGGCGGCGGACGCTTCATAAAGGGCGTCGATGATGACCGGGTCGACCAGCGAATTCATCTTCATCCAGATTGCGGCAGGACGGCCGGCCCCGGCATGCGCGATCTCCGCCGCGATATGGTCGAGGATGCGCTTCTTGAGGTTGACCGGGGACACCGACATGCGCTCGAGATCGGCGGGCTCCGCATAGCCGGTGATGAAGTTGAAGATGCGCGCGACGTCGCGCCCGATCGCCGGATCGGCAGTGAAAAACGAGAGGTCGGTATAGATGCGCGCCGTCACCGGATGGTAGTTGCCGGTGCCGACATGCACATAGGAGGTGAGCGCGCCGCCCTCGCGCCGCACCACGAGCGACAGCTTGGCATGGGTCTTGAGCTCGATGAAGCCGTACACCACCTGGGCGCCGGCGCGCTCGAGGTCGCGCGCCCAGCGGATATTGGCCTCCTCGTCGAACCGCGCTTTGAGCTCGACCAGCGCCGTGACGGATTTGCCGGCCTCGGCCGCCTCGGCCAGCGCCCGCACGATCGGGCTGTCCTTGGACGTGCGATAAAGCGTCTGTTTGATCGCCACCACGTCGGGGTCGCGCGCCGCCTGCTGCAGGAACTGCACGACGACGTCGAAGGATTCGTACGGGTGATGGACGATCAGGTCCTTCTGCCTGATTGCCGCGAAGCAGTCGCCGGCATGCTCGCGGATGCGCTCGGGAAATCGCGGATTATAC
>DATDGG010000375.1:0-8546 GCA_036522235.1 Xanthobacteraceae bacterium | reverse complement strand
GTCCAGCTGGCCCAGCAGCTGCAGGCGGTCGAGAGCGCGATCATGAATGCCAAGAAGGCCCTGATCCACGATCACATCGATCATTGCCTTGATCAATCGATCAAGCTGCCCGGCCGCAAGGGAAACGCGGCCTTGCGGGAGTTCCGGGCGGTCACGAAATATCTGTGACGCGCGCGTGGCCTCGCCCGAGGGCCAATGAGGTTGCCAAACGAGGTTGCCAAATGAGGTTGTCATGACGGACCGCAGCGGTGACGGGCCTTCGCTCCTGCACAGCCACGTTTTCCTGGGCGAGGAGCACGAGCAAAGCGAGCGCCGAACCTGGGCCGTGATCTGGCTGTGCGGAGCCATGATGGTCGCCGAGATCGTCGGCGGCTTGCTGTTCGGCTCGATCGCTCTCGTCGCCGACGGCATGCATATGAGCACGCATGCGGGCGCGCTCCTGCTCGCGGCACTGGCCTATAGCTATGCGCGGCGGCACGCGGACGATCCGCTCTTCACATTCGGAACCGGCAAGCTCGGCGATCTCGCCGGCTTTGCCAGCGCCATCATCCTGGCCATGATCTCGTTGCTGATCGCTTATGAATCGGTCACCCGGATTTTCGCGCCGGTGCCGATCCATTTTGCCGAGGCGATCCCGATCGCCTGCCTCGGCCTCGCCGTCAACATCGCCAGCGCCTTGCTGCTCAGCGGCGGCGGTCATCATCACGGGCATGATCACGCGCACGGACACGATCATGGACACGGTCACGCGCATGAGGGTCACGACCACGACGAGGCGCATGCCATCACCACCAACGGGGGAAGCGCCGTCCTCGAAATTTTCGAAGATGGCGTGCCGCCGCGCTTTCGGCTGCGCGCGACCTCCGGCCCTGTCTTGGCGGCCCAAGCGGTCTCCATCGAGACCGTGCGGCCGGACGGGGCGCGTCAGCGCTTCACCATGGCGGCGCGCGACGGCTACCTTGAATCCACCGAGGAGATACCCGAGCCGCACGCCTTCACCGCCTATGTGCGAATGGACGGAGGGGAGCACGCAGCGGTGTTCGAGGAGCACGAGCACGCCGGCGCGAGCGTTTCGCGCGACTACAATATGCAGGCCGCCATCATTCACGTCATCGCGGACGCCGCGGTCTCGGTGTTCGTCATTGTCGGTCTGGTGCTTGCGCTTGTCTTCGGCTGGCTCTGGATGGACCCGGTGGCGGGCATCATCGGGGCTTGCGTCATTGCCAGCTGGGCCTATGGCTTGATCCGCAACACGGGCGCGATCCTGCTCGACATGAGCCCGGACCGGGATATGGAGCACCGTCTGCGCGCGGCCATCGAGAGCGACGGCGACCAGCTCGCCGACCTGCATCTCTGGCGCCTGGGGCCAGGCCACCTCGGGGCCATCGTTTCTGTCGTCACCGCACAGCGCCGCGATCCGGACTATTACCGCGCCCGCCTGGCGCGGTTCCGGGCGCTGTCGCATCTCACGGTCGAGGTAAAGGTTTCCCCTTAGAGCATCGACTTCGTTAAGCAAAATTGCCGAGCCTGATGCCGGCGCTTGCTTTCCGGATGCGGCCAAGCGCACATTCGCGCCGCTGAGATTGGGCTGATTCGGATCGCCTCATGATGCGGCGGCGCTTGTTCCTCACGCTCCTGGGCGCGGCAGCGGCGAGCTGGCCGCCACGCGCGAGCGCGCAGGGCGGCGCGGCGCGGCTGATCGGGTTTCTCAGCGACGCCTCGCCGGACTCGATGGCGCCGCGGGTCGCGGCATTCCACCAAGGGCTGGGCGAGATCGGCTATGTCGAGGGCCGCGACGTGACCATCGACTGGCGCTCGGCGGAGCGGGCGCCCAACCGGCTGCGGGCGCTGGCGGCCGACCTGGTCGGCCGTCGGGTCGCCGTCATCGTCACCACGAGTGATCTCGCGACCGCAGCCGCCAAGGCGGCAACCTCGACCATTCCGATCGTGTTCTTGAGTCCCGGCGATCCGGTCAAGAACGGCCTCATCGCCAGTCTCGATCGGCAAGGCGGAAACGTCACCGGCTTGAGCTGGTTCGGGCCCGACCTCGCGCCGGGCCGGCTCTCGCTGCTGCGCCAGCTCGTGCCCAAAGCCGAGGTCTTCGGGTTCCTGGTGGACGCGAACCTTTCGGAAGCCGCAACGCAGCTGCGTGAGATGCGCGCCGCCGCCGACACGACCAAGCTCAAGGTCGTCGTGGCGCAAGCCGGCAGCGCCGGCGACATCGATGCGGCTTTCGCGACGCTTTTGGCGCAGCCCGTCGGCGGCCTCGTGGTCGGCGCCAGCGATCTCTTCATCAGCCGCCGCGAGCAGCTGATCGAGCTCGCGGCGCGCCACGCGCTGCCGGCGATCTATGCGGCCTACGAGATGACGGCGGACGGCGGCTTGGCCAGCTACGGGCACAGCGCGTCCGATGCCTTTCGCCGGGCCGGCGTCTACGCCGGGTGGATCCTGCAGGGCGCCAGTCCCGCGAGCCTGCCGGTCTTGTACTCATCCAAGCTCGAATTCGCCGTCAATCTCAAGACCGCCAAGGCGCTCGGCCTCGAGGTGACGCACAATCTGCTCGCCGGCGCCGACGAGGTGATCCAATAAGACCTTCCCTGTGCGCACTGTCGACTTGAAGGCTTGCGATTTTGGTATGATGCGCGCACAAGGGCTCTCCGATTCGCGCCGGCACGAGATGAGGCGGCAGGGAAAGCGATGACCAAGAGATCGGAAACCGTGAGATCGGAAACCGTCAACAGATGAGCGGTCTGCGGAAAAAATCCGACGCCAAGCGCGTTCAATATGCGGCCCTGCCCTATCGGCGCCGGAGCGACGCCCGCACCCAGGTCATGCTGGTCACGGCGCGCGAAAGCGGACGTTGGGTCATTCCCAAGGGATGGCCAAAGAAGAAAAAGACGCCCTCTGCCACGGCGGCGCGCGAAGCCCTCGAGGAGGCCGGCGTGGTCGGAAAGGTCGGCCGGGCCTCGATCGGATCGTATTCCATCAAGAAGCGATTGAAGAGCGGGGCGGTCGTCGCCTGCGTGGTGCGGGTGTTCCCCCTCAAGGTCAAGCGTCAAGAGAAGAGCTGGCCGGAGCGTGGCGAGCGTGACATCCAGTGGTTCTCGCGCGCCAAGGCCGCGAAGGTGGTGCGAGACCGCGCGCTGGCCGAAATCATTCGCAGCCTGCCGAAAGGCAAGTGAACGAGTTGTGAATGGCGAATAGCGCGTAGCGAATAATGAAGGTCGGGCGCTATTCTCCTACTCGCTACTCGCCATTCACTATTCGCTCTTTTCCTCATACTCGTCGTGCCGGCGGACCCAGCTCATGGTCCCGGTCTCATTGCGTCCCTTGGGGGTCAGATCGAGCCAATTGAGCGCCCCCAACAGAAGCTCACTGCCGCGGCTGTAGCTCGAATAGGTGTGGAACACCTGGCCTTGATCGTCCTTGGCGAACACGCTGGTGCCGGGAAGATCCACATGGGTATAGGGCGTGGTGCCGTAATTGTAGTCGGTTTCGCCCTTGGCGATCTGCTCTTCGGTGAACGAGACATGATAGTCGTAGTTGAAGTCGTTACCGGATGACGACACCCATTTGAAGCGCCAGCCCATGCGCTTCTTGACCGGCGCGATCTGCGAATATGGCGCCCGCGAGACGGCGGCGAACGAGAGATCGGCATGCTCGAAATGCATGCGGGCAGAGTCGATGTGGTCGGCCAGGAAAGAGCAGCCCGAGCAGACATGATCGGACCCGGGCGTCAGCATGAAATGATAGATGGCGAGCTGGCTGCGTGCCCGGAACAGGTCGACCAAGGTCTCTTGCCCGTCCGGCCCGTCGAACAGATACGGCTTCTCGACCTTCACCCAAGGCAGCGCGCGACGTTCGGCGTTGAGCTGGTCGCGCAAATGGGTAAGCTCGCGCTCCTTGCCGAGCAGCCATTTGCGCGCGGCCAACCAGTCTTCGCGAGATGCAATCTTGTGAGGCTGCATTTTGGTTCTCCGTTGCGAAACGCGTTTCCTATTTCTCCGCGAGCGCCTTGAGATTGGTGAGACCGGTCTCGAAATCTCGACCCACCATCTTGTCCACATTGAGGAACAGGCCCATCACCTTGGCCGGGTAGGCACAGGCGCCGCGCATAGCCCAGGTGACGCGCGTGGCGGCGCCGCGGGGCTCCAGCGTGAAATCCACGATGTTGTGGCCTTCCATCGGCTTGATCATGTCGAGCTTGATGGTCACCCGCGAAGGCGCCGAGGTATCGGTGATCTCGATGCGGCCCATGCCGACTTGCCTGTTGCCCTCCCATTCATAGACGGCGCCCCTGCCGGTTGCCGCACCGCTGAAGGTCCGCTTCATCGCCGGATCCTTCTTCTCATAGGGCGACCAGGCCGCCCAATGCTTGAAGTCGTTGACCAGCGGGAAGATTTTTTCCGGCGCCGCGCCGATCGTGGTCGCGCGCTCGACCTGGAACACGCCGGACTTGGTGGCAGCGAGGATAAGGACCGCGGCGATCAAGACGACCACCGCAATGACGATGATTTCCCACATGGGCATGGGCCCCTCCTTGAGTTGAAGTCGCGCGTAGCGTGCGCCGGTCAGGCGGTCTTGCCGGGCAGCGGATGGGTGAAGCTCCAGGCGTGACCGAACGGATCGCGCACCTGGCCGTAGCGGGCGCCCCAGAACGTGTCCCACGGCTCCATCACCATGGTGGCGCCGGCCGCGACCGCGCGCTTGACCGCGTCGTCGCAATTCGCGACGGCAAGGTGCATCATTACCGTCGTGCCGCCCAAAGCGTTCGGCGGCGCGCCGTGCCCGGTGTGACTTTCGCAGTGCTCCGGGAAGGCGTCGCACATGAAGACCGTCGCGCCGTTGACCTGCATTTCCGCGTGCAGCAGGCGCTTGCCGTCCTTCTCGGGCATGCGCATGATTTCGGTCGCGCCCAGCGCCTTTTTGTAGAAATCCAGCGCGCCGGCCGCGTCATTGACGATGAGATGGGGGATCACGCCTTGTTGCTCGGCCATTTCGGTCTCCGTACAAAGTAAGGATGCCCCGAGGACGAACGGGAGAATGGCATCCCGACAGGGCGGCGAAGCTTTTTTGCTTACGGCGCGGCACCGACTTGGCCGTCGGGCGCGCTGTCCCGCATGAGCCGGTCGAGATGCATCCGGATATGGGCGGCCTCGGCGGCCGTGTGGGCGAGCCCGATGGCCCGGCCGAAGGCGAGACGGGCTTCCTCGGCGCGGCCGAGCTGCATCAGGAACGCGCCCTTCACCCCGAAGAAATGGAAATATCCCGAAAGCCGCGGGGCAAGCGGCTCGATCATTTCCAGTGCCGCCGCGGGGCCGCGCACCTTGGCGACGGCGACCGCCCGGTTGAGGGTGACCACCGGCGAAGGCTGCATCCGCTCGAGCACGGCGTAGAGGCTGTCGATCTGCGCCCAGTCGGTATCTTGCGCGCGCGCTGCCTGGGCATGGAGCGAGGCGATCGCGGCCTGGACCTGGTAGGGGCCGGGGCGGTCGTGCCGTATGGCCTTGTCGATGAGCGCCAGCGCCTGGGCGATCAGGTCGCGGTTCCACAGGCTGCGATCCTGGTCGTCGAGCAGCACGATCTGCCCGTCGGGATCGAAGCGCGCCGCGGCGCGCGCATGCTGCAGGAGCAGGAGCGCGGTGAGCCCCATGATCTCGGGCTCGCTCGGAAACAGCCGCAGCAACAGCCGGGCGAGGCGGATCGCCTCCTCGCAGAGCGGCGCGCGCAGCGGCACCTCTCCGTGGCTCGCCGAATAGCCCTCGTTGAAGATGAGATAGATCATGGCGGCGACCGCGCCGACGCGCTCCGCCCGCTCGACCGCGCCCGGCGCCTCGAACGGCACGCCCGCCTCCGCGACGCTGCGCTTGGCGCGGGTGATGCGCTGCTCCATGGCGCTCTCGCTCACCAGGAAGGCGCGCGCGATTTCGGGGACGGACAGACCGGACACCACGCGCAGCGCGAGCGCGACCTGCTGGGTCGCCGGCAGGTCGGGATGGCAGCAGATGAACAGAAGGCGCAGGATATCGTCACGATAGTGGGTGTCGTCGAGCCGCTCGGCGAGCGCCGTCTCGGCATCGTCCAGGTCCGAGATGATCTCGTCGGGCGGCAGTGCCTCTTCGCGGCCGCGCCGCCGCGCCGCGTCGATCGCGACGTTGCGTCCTACGAAGATGAGCCAGGCGGCGGGATCGCGCGGGGGACCGTTCTGCCGCCAGTGCTTGAGCGCGCGCAGGCAGGCCTCCTGGAAGGCCTCCTCGGCGGTGTCGAGATTGCGGAAGTAGCGCAGCAGCGCGCCGATCGCCTGCGGCCGGGCGGCAGTGAGCGCAGATTCGATCCAGGCCAATTCGGGATCGGTCACTTCATCTCGCTCCCCGGCAGGTACAGGCGCACCGGCCTGATCTCGTAGGCGCCGCCCGGATTGGCGCGGGCGAGGTCGCGGGTGAATTCCACGACCTCGTCGAGGGTCGCGCAATCGACGACATAGAAGCCGAGCAGCTGCTCCTTGGTCTCGGCGAACGGCCCATCGAGGACGAGCGGCGGCTCCTGGTCCTTGCGAATGGTCGTGGCGGCCGTCGTCGGCATCAGGCGGACGGCCGGGCCGAGCTTGCCGTTCTTGGCGAGCTTCTGGTGCGCCCCATTGAGCTTGGCCATGACCGCGTCGTCCTGCTCCTTGGACCAGGAGAAGACGACGTCCTCGTCATGGTAGCAGAAGATGGCGTAGAGCATGTGGACCCTCCTGTCCCCGAGGACGAATGACGATGGCGCCGACCGACAGGCGCCGAAAAAAATTGCTCCGGTCGTTTTACGGCAATCTCGCCGGTTTTAAGACGATGGCGCCCGCCGGATATATATTTAAGACTTGACTTAATTAAGTAATATCATCATCAATAGGCGAATGCTCAGTCTCTTCGCTCTTGCCGACCCGACGCGCCGCCGCATCGTCGAAATGCTGGCGCAAGGTCAGCTGCCGGCAGGAGACATTTCCAAGCGTTTCGACATCAGCGCGCCTGCCGTGTCCCAGCATTTGCAGACGCTCAAGCGCGCCCATCTCGTCCGCGCGCGCGTGGAGGCGCAGCGGCGCATCTATGAGCTTGATCCGGCCGGATTCGCCGAGCTCGAGCAATGGCTCGGCAACGTCAAGCAGTTCTGGAAAGTCAGGCTCGATGCCTTGGAGCGCGAGCTCCAAGCTGCCGCCGCGAGCGACAAAAGCCCGGCGCCGCGAATTCCGTCGGCCAGGAGGAGACGATGAGCCAAGACGGTCAGCTCAAGCGCGTGGCGATGGTGCAGTTCGATCGCCTCCTGCCCGGGCCGATCGAACGCGTCTGGGCGTTTCTCACGGACACCAAGAAGCTGCCGGGCTGGTTTGGGGAGGGCACGATCGAGCCGCGCCCGGGAGGTGCCGTGCGCCTCATGGGCGACCACTTTCGCGGCATCGTCACGCAGTGGAAGCCGCCGCGCCGCCTCATCTACAGCATCAACGTGCTCGGCCCGGGCGGGATCGAATCGCAATATCCCGAATCCTATCTGTCGATGGAGCTCACGCCGCGCGGAAGCGAGGTCGCGCTCACTCTCACCCATTTGCCCGTGCTCGACCGTTTCGAGAAGCAGAACGCCATGGGCTGGCACACTTTCCTCGACATGCTGGGCGCGGCGGTGCGCAACGAGCCGATCGAGCCGCGGCAAGCCTATATGGAGCGCAACGCTGCGCGTTACGGCGTTGATCTCGCGAACCTCGCGCGATGAGTTCCTGGCCATGCCGCCATTCCGTCTCGTCAAGGTACGGCACGCGGACGAGATCGCCGCGGTCGCGAGCCTGTTCCGCGAATATGCCGATTGGATCGGCATCGATTTGAGCTTTCAGGGATTCGCGGCGGAGCTTGAGAGCCTGCCAGGGAAATATTCGCCACCCGTCGGCGAGCTGATGCTCGCGTGCTCGCCCGATGGCGCGGCGCTCGGCTGCGTGGCGATGCGGCCGCTCGAGGGCGCTGCGGTTTGCGAAATGAAGCGTCTCTATGTGCGCCCGAGAGCCCGCGGGCTCGGCGTCGGCGCCGCTCTGGTGGCCGGCATCATCCGGGCTGCCGAAGAGCTCGGCTACGCGGAGATGAAGCTTGATACGCTCCCCACGATGGCGGAGGCCTTCGCGCTCTACCAGCGCTTCGGATTTGTCGAGATACCGGCCTACTACCACAATCCCGTGCCCGGAACGCGATATCTCGGCAAACGTCTTGCGCCGCGAGGAACCGAGGCCTGGCATGATGATTGACGCGTGTCTCTCCGCTGTCATCGTCCGCGAACGCGAACGCGGACGACCCAGTAGCCATAGACGCGTCGGTACAGCACCAGCGTTTGCGATTGCCGGGTGCGCCGCTTTCGCGGGGCATGACCGCTCAGAGTCGCCGACCGGCGGTCGTGGCTGGCAGTCTTTGCTTGAGCTTGAAGAAGCCTTCCCACGGATCGCGCTTCAGGAACTTGAGCCGATGCCCGAGATTGTCGACCGTATAATGGTCGGCTTTCAGTCCTTCGGAAATCTCGTCCCATTCGATCGG
>DATDGG010000374.1:0-6166 GCA_036522235.1 Xanthobacteraceae bacterium | reverse complement strand
GTCAAGCTCAAGGCGAAAAGGCCGGCGGCGAAAGCGGCCGTGAGCGGCGGCTTGCCCAAGCCGACGACCAAACCGTGGGGACAGGCTGGCAGGGCGCTCGACGGCGTGCGCATCCTCGACTTCACGCATGTGCAATCGGGGCCCACCTGCACGCAGCTTTTGGGTTACATGGGCGCCGACTGCATCAAGGTCGAGCGGCCCGGCGTCGGCGACATCACGCGCGGGCAATTGCGCGACGTGAAGGGTGCCGACAGCCTCTATTTCACGATGCTCAACGGCAACAAGCGCTCGATCACCATCGACAGCAAGCATCCCAAGGGCAAGGAGATTCTCGACCGGCTGATCAAGCACTGCGACGTGCTGGTGGAGAATTTCGCCCCCGGCGCGCTCGACCGCATGGGGCTCACCTGGGAGCATATCCACAAGCTCAACCCGCGCATGATCGTGGCCTCGGTCAAGGGCTTCGGCCCCGGGCCCTACGAGGATTGCAAGGTCTACGAGAACGTCGCGCAATGCGCGGGCGGTGCCGCCTCCACCACCGGCTTCCGCGAAGGCCCCCCGCTCGTCACCGGCGCGCAGATCGGCGACTCGGGCACGGGCCTGCATCTCGCCTTCGGCATCGTCAGCGCGCTCTATCAGCGCATGCGCACCGGCCGCGGCCAGCGCGTGCTCTGCGCCATGCAGGACGGCGTGCTCAATCTCGCGCGCGTCAAGCTGCGCGACCAGCAGCGCCTGGCGCACGGCCCGCTCGCCGAATACAGCCAGCACGGCGAAGGCGTTGCGTTCGGCAAGGCGGTGCCGCGCGCCGGCAACGATTCGGGCGGCGGCCAACCGGGATGGATCCTCAAGTGCAAGGGCTGGGAGACCGATCCCGACTCCTACATCTATTTCATCACCCAGGCGCCGGTCTGGGGCGCGATCTGCGATCTCATCGGCAAGCCCGAATGGAAGACCGAGCCCGACTATGCCACGCCGCCGGCGCGGCTGCCGCGGCTCAAGCACATATTCGCGACCATCGAAGCGTGGACCATGACCAAGACCAAGTTCGAGGTCATGGAAATCTGCAACAATCATGACATTCCGGTCGGCCCGATCCTCTCCATGAAGGAGATCGCCGAGGAGAAGTCTCTGCGCGAGACCGGCACCGTGGTCGAGGTCGACCACCCGACGCGCGGCAAGTATCTGACGGTCGGCAACCCGGTGAAAATGTCGGACTCGATCACCGAGGTGAAGCGCTCGCCGCTGCTGGGCGAGCACACCGAGGAAATTCTCGGCAAGGTGCTCGGCTATTCGGCCAAGGATATCGCCGAGATCAAGACGTCAGGCGCAATCACGCCGCCGGAAAAGCCCGACAAGGCCGAGGCGGCGTAGCAACCAAAGACTGTCGTCCCCGCGAAAGCGGGGACCCAGTAACCGCCGAGCGAACTGTGCGTACTGGATGCCCGCTTTCGCGGGCATGACACTACTGGGAAGAGGGAGTTCCAATGCGTATCGTCGTTCACGGCCAGCAGGCGTTCGGTAAGGCCGTGCTGGAGGCTCTGCTCAAGCGCGGCGACGATGTGGTCGCCGTCTATGTGGCGCCCGAGAAGCCCGGCCAGAAGGTCGACCCGCTCAAGGAAGCAGCGCTTGCCGCCAAGCTTCCGGTCTATCAGCCGGACTCCTACAAGAAGCCGGATATCTGGGAAGAGTTCAAAGCGCTCAAGCCCGACCTGCAAGTCATGGCCTTCGTCACGCTGTTCGTGCCGGAGGAGTTCCTCAACATCCCGACGCACGGCTCGATCCAGTATCACCCTTCGCTGCTGCCGGCCTATCGGGGCGCGAGCGCGATCAACTGGCCGATCATCAAGGGCGAGACCGAGACCGGCCTGTCGATTTTCTGGCCTGACAACGGCCTCGATACCGGCGACGTGCTGATCCAGAAGAAGACGCCGATCGGCCCGACCGACACGCTCGGCACGGTCTATTTCGATCGGCTGTTCCCGATGGGCGTCGAGGCCATGCTGGAGTCGGTCGATCTGGTGAAGGTCGGCAAGGCGCCGCGCATCAAGCAAGACGAGGCGAAGGCGACTTACGAAGGCCGCTGCGGGCCCGACAACGCCAAGATCGACTGGGGCAAGCCCTGGGGGCAGATCGACCGGCTGATTCGCGGCTGCAATCCGGCGCCCGGCGCCTGGGCCACGCTCGACGGCAAGCAGCTGAAAATCTTCGACGCCAAGCCGCTGCCAGCCAAGGATCCCAAGGGGATCGCCGGCAAGCTCGGTGAGATTGCGGCGGTGGAAGCGGACGGCTTCACCGTGGTTTGCGCCGATGGGCGTTTCAAGGTTTCCCGGGTGCAGCCCGCCGACGGCAAGAAGATCGAGGCCGGCGAGTGGGCGAAATCCGTCGATCTCGCCGTCAAAGCGCGGTTCACCTGACCCGCTCCGGCGAGCCGTTTCCCGCCCGTTACGTTTCTCCTCCATTTGATGGATCAGCAGAAATGCCCGCCTCCCAGCACGTCAGCCCCAAGTCCGACATCGAAATTTCGCAGACCGCCAAGAAGCGGCTGATCCTCGAGGTCGCCCGCGACAAGCTCGGCGTCGCGGGCGAGCATCTCGAACCCTATGGCCACTACAAGGCCAAGGTCTCGATGGACTACGTCAAGTCGCTCAAGGACCGCCCCAACGGCCAGCTCATCCTGGTGTCGGCCATCACGCCGACGCCCGCCGGCGAGGGCAAGACGACCACCACGGTCGGTCTCACCGATGCGCTCAATTTCATCGGCAAGAAGGCGATGCTCTGCCTGCGCGAGCCGTCGCTTGGTCCTTCGTTCGGCATGAAGGGCGGCGCGGCCGGCGGCGGCTATGCCCAGGTGGTGCCGATGGAGGACATCAACCTGCATTTCACCGGCGATTTCCACGCCATCACGTCGGCCAACAATCTGCTCGCCGCGATGATCGACAATCACATCTACTGGGGCAACGCGCTCGGCATCGATCAGCGGCGCGTGGCCTGGCGGCGCGTGCTCGACATGAACGATCGCGCGTTGCGCTCTATCGTGTCGTCGCTCGGCGGCGTCGCCAACGGCTTCCCGCGCGAAGACGGCTTCGACATCACGGTGGCCTCGGAGGTGATGGCGATCTTCTGCCTCGCCGGCGATCTCGAGGATCTCAAGAAGCGGCTCGCCAACATCATCGTCGGCTATACGCGCGAGCGCAAACCGGTGCGCGCCGGCGACCTCAAGGCGCATGGCGCCATGACGGCGCTGCTCAAGGAGGCGCTGGCGCCCAACCTGGTGCAGACCCTGGAAGGCACGCCCGCCTTCGTGCATGGCGGGCCGTTCGCCAATATTGCGCATGGCTGCAACTCGGTGCTGGCGACCACCACCGCGCTCAAGCTCTGCGACTATGTGGTGACGGAAGCCGGCTTCGGCGCCGACCTGGGCGGCGAGAAATTCCTGGACATCAAGTGCCGCAAGGCCGGGATCGAGCCCGCGTGCGCCGTGCTGGTGGCCACCATCCGGGCGCTCAAGATGCACGGCGGCGTCAAGAAGGAGGACCTCAAGACCGAGAACCTCAAGGCGCTCGAGGCCGGCATGGCCAATCTCGCCCGCCATGTCGAGAACATGCAGAAATTCGGCATCGTGCCGGTGATCTCGATCAACCGCTTCAGCGCCGATACCGAGGCCGAGATCGCGCTGGTCAAGGCACAATGCGCCAAGCTCGGGGTCGAGGCCCTGATGGCCGACCATTGGGCCGAGGGCGGCAAGGGCGCGGCCGACGTGGCGCGTGCGGTGGTCAAGATCGCGGAGAGCGGCAAGAGCAAGCTCAAGTTCCTCTACCCGGACGACATGCCCTTGCTGGAGAAGATCCGCACCATCGCCCGGGAGATCTATCGCGCCAAGGACATCTCGGCGGACAAGGCCGTGCGCGACCAGCTCGCCGCCTTCGAGGCGATGGGCTACGGCAAATGCCCGGTCTGCATCGCCAAGACCCAGTTCAGCTTCTCCACCAATCCGGACGCCAAGGGCGCGCCGGTCGACCACATCATCAACGTGCGCGAGGTGCGCCTCTCGGCCGGCGCCGAGTTCGTGGTGGCGATCTGCGGGGAGATCATGACCATGCCGGGCCTGCCCAAGGTCCCGGCCGCCGACAGCATCGACGTGGGGGCGGACGGGAAGATCGTGGGGCTGTTCTAGATATTTGCTCGCGGATTGCCGATCGATATGGCGGGAGCACGAAAATATGTGTCGGATGATAGTTGTCTTGACCTTCATCTCCGGCCTGATGCTCGGCGCCGCGGCGGCGCAGAGCCCGCCGCGAAATGAGCCAGGCAAGTTTGACTACTACATATTGTCGCTCTCCTGGTCTCCTTCGTTCTGCGAGACCGCGGCCGGGGCCGCAAGCCAGCAGCAATGCGGCCGGCGCCCCTTTGCATTCGTGGTCCATGGCTTGTGGCCGCAATTTGAAAAGGGATTCCCCGAGGCGTGCCAAGTCCCCCCGCCGCGGCTCGATCGCAGGATTGTCGACAGCATGCTCGACTTGATGCCGGCGCCGGGATTGATCTTCCACGAGTGGGATGCGCACGGTACCTGCTCCGGCCTTGCGGTGCGCGACTATTTTGACATGGTCCGCAAGGCTCGCGCCGCAGTGACCATTCCGTCTGAATATACCGACCCACAGGCGCCCCTGACCGTGACACCGCGTGAAGTCGTCGACAATTTCGTCAAGGCGAACGACGGCCTCACTCCCGCGGGCATCCAGATCGACTGCGACCGCACGCGGCTACGCGAGGTTCGCATCTGCCTCACCCGCGACCTGCACTTTCGCGATTGCACCGGCCGCGCCCCGGTCTGCCGCTCGGAGTCGGTGGTGATGCCGCCCGCGCGGGGGCAGTAGGCTGTACGAGTGGTCGTAGCCCGCATGGAGCCCACGGGTCGGCGCGAAGCACCGCCCGATGATAAACTCCGCGCAATGCGGGACAGCTGTCCCGGATTGCGCCATAGCCCGTCGAAGACGGGCGTACACGCCCTTATGGCTCCATCCGGGCTACGCAGCCAGTTACTTCTTGTCCAGCCGCCAGCTTGCCCCGATCGACTCGACCGCCGCGCGGGCGATGCGCTCATCCGTCTCCCAGTCGCCGCCCGCGACACCGATGCCGCCGATGCATTCGCCTTCGACGATCACCGGAAAGCCGCCCTCCATGGCGGTCCAGCGCTCGGCGCCCGCCGCGAGCGCGAGGCCGAGCGCATGCGCGACATCGAGCGGCTGCGCCTGCGCCCCCTTGGCCGAGGTCGGGCGCTTGTTGGAGGCCGCGCAGACGGCCTTCGTGGTGGCGGAATGCACGGTGTGAAAGCGTCCCCCGTCCATGCGCTCCAGCACGATGAGGTGCCCGCCGCCATCCGCGATCGCGACCGTGACCGCGATGCCGGCGTCGCGCGCCGCGGTGATTGCCGTCGTCATCATGCATTTGGCGCCCTCATGGGTGAGGCGCTTGCTGTCGGCGACATTCATGGCCCGAACCTTCCCGGAACGCTTTAGAAATGGGATTCTAGCGATAGAGAGCCTCCTCGAAGCTTTCAATCCTGTCATCGCCACAAGGGGGTTGCGTTCCCTCCCGTGCTGCCGCAATTGTAGCCCATGGTCGCAAGTGGAACCGGATCCCTAACCCCCTCAGATGGTGGCACAATTGGCGAGCCGAGCGGCAACCGCCGGCGGCCGGGGCGCACCCCCAAGGGCCGGCAGGTCGAGCCGCAGGCGCTCGAAGACGTGCGCGCGCTTCTCGGTTCACGGCCGCGGCAGCGCGATCTCCTGATCGAGCATCTGCATCTGATCCAGGACCGTTACGGTCATTTGTCGGCAGCCCATCTGGCCGCCCTGGCGCAGGAGATGAAGCTCGCGCTGACCGAAGTCTACGAGGTCGCGACCTTCTATTCCCATTTCGACGTCGTGAAGGAGGGCGAGACGCCGCCGCCGCCCGTCACGGTGCGGGTGTGCGATTCGTTGTCCTGCGCCATGGTGGGCGCCGAGCACCTCAAGCGCGAGCTGCCGAACCGGCTCGGCCCCGACGTGCGGGTTGTGCGCGCGCCCTGCATGGGGGCTTGCGACCGGGCGCCGGTTTGTGCGGTCGGCCACACGCAGGTGATGCGGGCGACAGCGCCCGCGGTGGCGGAGGCGGTTGCCAAGAAGCT
>DATDGG010000373.1:0-3530 GCA_036522235.1 Xanthobacteraceae bacterium | reverse complement strand
ATCAGCCAGTCGGCCGCGCAATCGATCGTGGAGCTGCATCTCTCGAAATGGGTGCTGCTCTCCGCCATCCTGGTCATGGTGGCGGTGCTCGGCTTCTTCCTGCCGCCGGTGTCGATCATCGTCATGACGGCGCCGATCATCTTGCCGCCGCTCAAGGCCGGGGGCTTCGATCTCATCTGGTTCGGGGTGGTGATGACCATCGTCATGGAGATGGGGCTCATTCATCCGCCGGTCGGCTTGAATCTGTTCGTCATCAAGAATATCGCGCCGGACATTCCGCTGCGCGACGTGATCTGGGGCGTGATGCCGTTCGTCGCGCTGATGATCTTCGCGGTGGTCCTGATGTGCGTCTTCCCCGGCATCGCGACCTGGTTCCCGGACGCGGTGATGACCCGGTAGGCGCGCCGGGTTACTTTCTCCTCGCCAGCGGTTTCGTGAGGGCGCGCACGCCATCGATGAAAAGCTCAGTGGCCCGGCTGAGAGATCGATTCTTTACAGTAATGATCGCGACCTTGAGTCGCGTGTTGGGAAATTCCACAGGCAAGACCCTGAGCGAGGGGTGCCGGCGCGGCAGCAGGACCCAGTAGCGAGGGACCATCGTGAGGTAGCGGCCAGTTGCGAGCATTTCGCCACGTAAATTGCTGGACGTGGTGGCGACGGTGATCCGTGGCGGAGCAAAGCCGGCGGCCCGGAAGGCATCCACGGCGAATGATCCGAAATTGTTCTCGCGCGGTTGCAAGGTCCATGGCTCGTCCAACAGCTCGGCAATCTCGATCTTGCGACGGCGAACCAGCGGATTGTTCGGCCCGGTGACGACGACCAGAGGATCTTCGAAGAGCACGTCGACCGAATGCTCCTCGGAGGCAGGGCGATACATTCGGCTCACCACAAAGTCGATGTGCCGCGCCTCCAATTCCCGGGACATGGTTCGCAGGTCGCCGACGGTGACGTGAAAGGACATCCGCGGATATTGCTTTGAGAACCGGTGGATGACGGGCGAATAGACGGCGGATATCGTATGCTCGCTCCCTCCCATTCGGATCTCTCCCACCGTTGGATCGGAAAGAGACGCGATGTCCTGAACGCCCTGTCGCAATTCGTCGAACATGGCGACGCCGCGCTTGATCAACGCGCGGCCATACGGTGTCGGCTCTACGCCCTGCCGGCTGCGGTCGAGCAGGTGCACCCCGAGGGTGTGCTCCAGAGAGGCGATTGCCTTGGAAACCGCGGGCTGCGACATGTTGAGGGCGCTTGCCGCCTTCCCCATGCTGCCGGTTTCAATGACGGCCAGCAGAATATCCACGTCGCGCAGCTTCAGGCGGCGGCGGACGCGTTCGCTCCACTGCGTGGCGGCTGTCATTCGAAATCGCTATGGAACCATTCGATAATAATATTATCTGGTTTTGGGTAGCGCGGCTAGGCTTGCGTTGGTTGTTGGCATGAGGTTCAGGCCCAGCAGGGAGAACGCCATGAAACTTCCGCGTCGCCAATTCTTGCATCTAGCCGCCGGCGCTGCTGCGCTTCCGATGGTCTCCCGCATCGCCGCGGCGCAAACCTATTCGACACGGCCGATCACGCTGGTGGTGCCGGTTGCCGCGGGCGGCGGGGTCGACACCGCGGCACGCATCCTGTCCGAGAAACTGCAGGAGAAGCTGAAGCAACCGGTTATGGTGGAAAACCGACCCGGTGCCGGCTCGATGGTCGGGGCCAATTTCGTCGCCAAGGCCAATCCCGACGGACACACGCTGCTGCTCATGGAGCCTGCCGCTGTTCTGGCAAAATGGATGAACAAGACCGTATCTTACGACGTGATCAACGATTTCACCCCGATTGCGCTGGCGGCGACCCAACCGCTCGTGCTGTTCGCGCAGCCCTCGCTTCCCGTGAACGACGTCAAGGAATTGATCGCCTATAGCAAAGCCAATCCCGGCAGGCTTTCGGTCGGAACGGCCGGAGTTGGCTCCCCGCATCACCTTGCAGCCGCGTGGTTGAACACGGCGGCGAAGATCGAGATTACGCACGTGCCCTATCGCGGCGCGGCGCCTGCGCTCAACGACCTCCTGGGCGGACAGATCCCGCTCATCTGGGCGTTGTCAGTGGCCGTCATGCCGTTCGTCGCGCAAGGCAAGGTGAAGGCACTGGCCGTCTCGACGCAGCAACGTTTTCCGGCGCTGCCAGACGTGCCGACCGTCGCCGAAAGCGCGGTGCCGGGGTTCGACATCGACTTTTTCTACGGAATTGTCGCACCGGCCAAGGCCTCGGCGGGGTTGGTTGCGCGTGTCGGAGAAGCCATGCGCGAGCTCACCGAGCTGCCCGAAGTCCGCTCGCGCATGTCGACGTTGGGAATGTCGGTCGATTTCCGCAACGGGGAGCAATTTCGCGATCTGATCTCCAGCGAGTATCAGAAATACGGTACGGTGGTTCGCGAAGCTGGCATTCAGCCGGAATGATGTGCCAATGGGAGCGATGACGTCCGCCGATTCCGACGAGCTCGCGCGAACCGCGGCGATCGGCTTTGCCTGCCGGCTGGTCGGCCGTTGGCAAGAGGCGCTCGGGGCCGAGCTGCTTGGCGCGTATCTCATCGGCAGCCTGGCCCATGCTGGATTCAGCGTCCGCTACAGCGATATCGACCTGGCGCTCGTCACGGCGACGGGACTGTCCCCGCAGGCGCTCGATCGCCTGCGCAGCGAGGCGGTCGTGTTGTCTGCCGATTGGGGACCTAAGGTTTCCCTGTTCTGGACCGACCGGCATTTTGCTCTCGGCCGATTTCCGCCGCTCGACCGCATCGATTATCTCGATTACGCGGTGACGCTGATGGAGCGCGAATGCGTGCGGCCGGCGCGGCCGACGCTCGAAGATATTCGCCACTACCTGCGCGGCGCGCCGTTTGCGGGCTGGGCAGACCGTGCGCGCAGCTTCGCCGCAGCCGAAGTGCTTGTGCCGAAGGACCACAAGGCCTATCTGCGGGCGCTCCTCTATCCGGGGCGCTTCTGCTACAGTTGGATGACGGGCCGCATGGGCTCAAACGATGACGCTGTGAGGTTTCTAAGCGAGCGACGCGCGCCGGGGCTCGATGTCGGCTTGATCGAGCGCGCGCTGCAATGCCGCCGGAGCGCCGCTGACCCTGACGCCCTGTTCCCGGCACGAACCGTGCTGCCGTCACAGATCGATGCATGCGCCGCACTCCTCTCCGGGGCAAGCGGCCCCCAGCACGGCGGAGCCCGTGCCAGCTCGTAAACGACTGCCCTTAAACGATTTTCGCCGGGCGCTGCCGATCCGAATCCGGTACAATCGTGGGTGCGTCGCCGGCAAGGCGGCCAGAGCACCAAGGGGCGAATGAAACCTCAACACGATCGATGTGCCAGCGTGCGATCAGGCGCGCGGTGCCGGCTGGCAGGGAGCTGCGGGTGACTGAAACCGTCGCCGAGATGGTGCGGGCTCATCGCGCCGGCGCGATCTCGCTTGAGGACACGGTGGCGCGAACCTACGCGCGCATTGCCGCTCATGCCGACCCGGCGCTGTTCATCTCG
>DATDGG010000372.1:0-7115 GCA_036522235.1 Xanthobacteraceae bacterium | reverse complement strand
GTACGACTGCGACCCGGTCTGCTCCTGGCCTTCGGCCGAAAGGTGGCCGCGCAAGGTCGCTTCGCTGGTCGTATCGGTGCGTGCCTTGAGCTCGTCCGGCACGTCTTGCAGCACCTCGATGTCGGGCACGATGCCCTTGGCCTGGATCGAATAGCCCGACGGGGTGAAGTAGCGCGCCGTCGTCAGCCGCAAGGCGCCGTTGCCGGAGCCGAGCGGGATGATGGTCTGCACGGAGCCTTTGCCGAAGGAGCGCGTGCCCAGGATGGCGGCGCGCTTGTGATCTTGCAGGGCGCCGGCCACGATTTCCGACGCCGACGCCGAGCCGCCATTGATCAGCACGATCACCGGCTTGCCCTTGGTGAGATCGCCGGGCTTGGCGCTGAACCGCTGGATCTCCTCCGCATTGCGGCCGCGGGTCGAGACGATCTCGCCCTTTTCCAGGAACGCGTCGCACACTGAGATCGCCTGGTCGAGCAGGCCGCCCGGATTGTTGCGCAAGTCGAGGATGAAGCCCTTGAGCTTGTCGCCGTCCTGCGCCGTCAGTTCGGCGATCGCCTTTTTCAGGCCCTCGGTGGTCTGCTCGGTGAACTGCGTGATGCGGATATAGCCGACGTCGTCGCCCTCCGAATGGGAGCGGACCGAAAGGACATGGATGACGTCGCGGGTGAGCGTCATCTCGACCGGCTTGTCCTGGCCCTTGCGCATGATCCGAATCTTGATCTTGGTATTGACCGGGCCGCGCATCTTGTCGACCGCCTGGTTGAGGGTCAGCCCCTGCACCGGCTCGTCGTCGATATGGGTGATGAAGTCGTTCGCCTGCACGCCGGCCTTGGCGGCCGGGGTCTCGTCGATTGGCGCCACCACCTTGATCAGGCCGTCCTCCATGGTGACCTCGATGCCGAGGCCGCCAAACTCGCCGCGCGTCTGCACCTGCATGTCGCGGAAGCTCTTGGCGTCCATGTAGCTCGAATGCGGATCGAGCCCGGTCAACATCCCGTTGATCGCCGATTCGACCAGCTTTCCGTCGTCGGGCTTCTCCACGTAGTCGGAGCGCACCCGCTCGAAAACGTCGCTGAACAGGCTGAGCTGCCGATAGGTATCGGCTCCCGCCGCCGCCTTCGCGCTCCATCCGTCGAGCACGATGCCGGGTTGCGTGGTCATCAGCGTCAGGGCCGCGCCTGCCGCCGCACCGAGGAGAATGAGGGAAGTTTTGCGCATCATCCGCGAACCTTCTCGCCTTCGCTTGTTGCCCACCATGGGCTGGGGTCGACGGGTGTCCCGTCCTTGCGAAATTCGACGTAGAGCACCGGCTGTCCTGAGCTCGCTGCCAGAGCGGCGGGTACCTGGCCTCCGCCGCCGCCCATCACGGCAACGGGCTCACCCGTTACCACGAACTGTCCCAGATCGACAGAGATTCGATCCATCCCGGCTAGCAAGACATGATAGCCGCTGCCGGCATTGAGGATCAAGAGATGACCGTAATTGCGGAACGGACCCGAATAGACCACCGTGCCGTCACACGGAGCCGTGATCTGCGCGCCCGGACGGGTCGCCACGGTGAGACCCTTTTCGGTTCCCCCGATCCCGTCCGGAGCGCCAAACTCCTTGATTCTCACGCCGTTGACCGGGAGCGGCAGCCGGCCCTTGGCGGTGGCGAACGCGATCGCGGGCTCCAGGCGGCCCGGATCCTTCAGGGCGGCGAAATCCTGGCGTCCTTCGGCCGCCTTGCCGCTGCCGCGCCCGCCGCGGGGGAGGCTCTGCTCCAGCTTGGTCATCAAATCCTTGAGATTGTCGGCCGCGCGGGCGAGTTCCGCCAGGCGCTGGCGTTCCTGCCCGAGCGCCTTTTCGTTCTCGGTCTGCTGCTTCTGCCGCTGATCGGTCAGCAGCGCCAAACGCTGGCGTCCCTGCGCCTGCGCGGCGAGATCGCGGGTCAGCCCGTCACGCTCGGTCGCGATCTGCTCGCGGATTCGTGTGAGCTCAAGGAGATCGGCGATCAGGCGATCGGCGTCACGCCGCATGACCGGCAAGACGGCGCCCAGCAGCATGGCCGAGCGCAGCGATTGCAGGGCGTCCTGCGGGCTCACCATCAGGGCGGGGGGCGGATGGCGGCCGATGCGTTGCAGCGCGGCCAACACCTCGGCCATCAAGCCGCGCCGATCTTCGAGCGATTGACGCAACGCCTGCTCGCGCAGCGCGAGCGGCTTGAGCCGTGCCTCCGCGGCGGCGACCTGCTCCTCCAGGGCGCGAATCCGCGCCGCGGTGTCGAGCAACTGCTGGGTGAGCTGGCGGCGGTCGCTGCCGATCGCCTCGATCTCGCGCCGAAGCTTGATCTCGCTCTCCATCGCCTTGGCTTGCTCGGCGCGCAGCGCTTCGAGGTCCTGGCCCTGTTGCTTGAGCTTCTCGAGATCGCTCGGCGGCTTGGCGGCGGGCGGGGCGGCCGGCGTCGGCAGGCCGACGGTCGGGTCGACGGGCCGGAATGGCAGATACGGGATTTGCCCGCCTTGCCGCTGGGGCGCCTGCGCGGCCGCATGGGTCAGCGTCAGCACGCCCGCCATCGCCGCCAAAGCCCGAAACATCACGGTCCGCATCAGTGCCGGCCCCCGCAAACCCTCGGCAAGTCCCCCGACCCCGATTTTAGGCAAACAACCCTAAGCAAATATGGGCTCCGAGCCGATTGGATACGCCAAATCGCGCCTTATTAGGGCCAAAGGGGCGGACCGCCGTCCGCGCCGTCACGCCCGGTGGTAAGGATGGCCGCCCAGAATCGTGACCGTGCGATAAAGCTGCTCCAGCAGCATGATGCGGACGAGTTGATGCGGCCAGGTAAAGACGCCGAACGCCAGTGCCAGGTCGGCCTTCTCGCGCAGGCTTGCGGCGAGCCCGTCGGCGCCGCCGATGATGAAGACGGCCGCGGCCTTGTCGGCGACCCGCCAGTCCTGCAGCCGGCCCGCCAGGGCGGCGCTGTTCAGGCTCGCCCCGCCCTCATCCAGGATGACGGTGACGGCGCGATCCGGAATGAGGCTGGCGATGGCGATCGATTCCTCCAGCATGCGGCGCTGGAGATTGTCGGCCCGGCTCTCCTTGATCTCGACGATGTCACAAGACTGCCAGCCGATCTTGCGGCCGAAATCGGCCGCCCGCTTGCGGTAGCGCTCGGCGAGCTCGCGCTCGGGCCCTTGCTTCAAGCGGCCAACCGCGGCGATCAGGACGCGCATCAGAGCATGATCCCGAAAAGTCGGGACTCCGCAACGCCGCCGGGCAAGTGTCAATTCGCCTGCCGCCGCGACCGGCCCGGCGCCCACATGTTTTCGAGATTGTAGAAGATGCGGACTTCCGGCCGGAACACGTGGACGATCACATCGCCGGCGTCGATCAGCACCCAGTCGCAGTTCGGCATGCCCTCGACCCGCACATTGCGCAGACCGGCTTCGGCAAGGTCGCGCAGCAGATGATCCGCGATGGCGCCGACCTGGCGATGCGACCTGCCCGAGGTCACAACCATGACATCGGCGATCGTGGTCTTGCCGGTGAGATCGATGGTGACGGTATCCTCGGCCTTCATGTCGTCGATGCGGGCGAGGATGAGGCGAAGAGTCTCCTTGGCGTCAGGACGCACCTTGGAGACCTTGTCGGGCGCGCGACGGGCGGTCGCCCGGGAGAGTGCAGGAGTGGGCAGAGGTCCTTTCCTTTCGCTGCATCACCGGCCCCGATGCGGGGCGGGTGGGGGACACGCGGCTAACGCACGGCTGACCAGAGGAAAGCTTTGCGCCGCCGCCTAAGATAGGCATGGCGGGTCGGCGGTTTCAACCTCCGGCGGCTCGGCAATCTTGCTCAATCTTCATTACTATCCGCTTTCCAAGACTATCCGCTTTCCACGTCGCGTTGATGACCGTCCGGAGCCGACCCGGCGCGGGCCGCCCGCAATGCGGTCGAGGACAGCGGCGATTTGAGGCCATGCAGGTAAATCCATGCCGGCGGGCGGCGGTCCACCAGCGCGGCGGCCTGCGAATCGGGGAGCCGAAAGCGCGCGAGCGCCTGTCCGGCCGACCCGGACGCGGCGTAGAGGCTCGGTCCCAGGCGGTCGATCACGGCGATCGGAACCATGGCGGCGATGTCGTGCCATTTCTGCCAGCGGTGGAAGCTGCGCAGATTGTCGGCCCCCATGATCCAGACGAAGCGCACGCCGGGGCAGCGGGCCGACAGGCAGCGGATGGTGTCATAGGTGTAGCGGGTGCGGATGCCGGCCTCGAGGCCGGTAACCGCGATGCGCGGATGATGGGCGAGTGCGCGGGCGGCCGCGATGCGCGTAGCGAGCGGGGCGAGGCCCCGGCTGTTCTTGAGCGGATTGCCCGGCGTCACCAGCCACCAGACCCGATCGAGCCTGAGCCGTTTCATGGCGATCAGGCAGGCGGCGCGATGCGCCGCATGGACCGGGTCGAAGGTGCCGCCAAAAAGGCCGATCCGCATGCCGCGCCCATGCGGTGGGATGCGGAG
Source organism: Xanthobacteraceae bacterium (assembly GCA_036522235.1). GTDB lineage: Bacteria > Pseudomonadota > Alphaproteobacteria > Rhizobiales > Xanthobacteraceae > VAZQ01. The sequence goes on along the minus strand of DATDGG010000372.1, from coordinate 2,621 downwards.
GCTCTCGTCCCCGAGAGCATGATCCCGAAAAGCTGCAGACTTTTCGGACAAGATCATGCGATCGCCAAACGCGCTGCGCTGATCCATCAGCGGCGTGGCCCAATGATCAAAGCGCGGGGCGCGCCGCTCACGGCCTGATCTGCCCGCTGCCGTGCACGCGGTATTTGAAGCTCGTGAGCTGCTCGACCCCGACCGGGCCGCGCGCATGGAAGCGGCCGGTGGCAATCCCGATCTCCGCCCCGAAGCCGAACTCGCCGCCGTCGGCGAATTGCGTCGACGCATTGTGCAGCACGATCGCCGAATCGACCTCGTTCAGGAACCGCTCCGCCGCGGCCGCGTCGTCGGTGACGATCGAATCGGTGTGGTGCGAGCCGTACTGCTCCACATGCGCGATCGCGCCACTGATGCCGTCGACCAGCTTGGCCGAGATGACGGCATCGAGATATTCGGTCGACCAGTCTTCCTCGCTCGCCGGCTTGACCCGCGCGTCGACCGCCTGCACCGCCGGGTCGCCGCGTACCTCGCAGCCTTCGGCGAGCAGCATATCGATCAACGGCTTGAGATGGGTCGTGGCGCAAGCGCGGTCGACCAGCAGGGTCTCGGCCGCCCCGCACACGCCGGTGCGCCGCATCTTGGCGTTGAGCACGATCGCCTTGGCCATGTCGAGGGACGCCGCCTTGTCCACATAGACGTGGCAGATGCCCTCGAGATGCGCGAATACCGGCACCCGCGCCTCCGCCTGCACGCGCGCCACCAGGCCCTTGCCGCCGCGCGGCACGATCACGTCGATTGAGCCGTCGAGGCCCGCGAGCATCAGCCCGACCGCGGCGCGGTCGCGGCTCGGTACCAGCGCGAGCGCGGCCTCGGGCAGCCCGGCCTGGCGCAGCCCCTCGACCAGCGCGGCGTGGATCGCGCGATTGGAGCGCTGGCTTTCGGAGCCGCCGCGCAGGATTGCGGCATTGCCGGCTTTCAGGCACAGCACGCCCGCGTCGGCGGTGACGTTGGGCCGGCTCTCGTAGATGATGCCGACCACGCCAAGCGGCACGCGCACGCGCTCGATGGTCATGCCGTTCGGCCGCGTCCAGCGTTCCGTGACGGTGCCGACCGGGTCCTTGAGATCGCGCACCACCTCGACACCCGCCGCCATGGCGGCAATGCGCCTGGGATCGAGCGCCAGGCGATCCAGGAAGGCGGCATTGGCGCCTGCTGCCTTGGCCTCGGCGATGTCCTCCGCATTGGCGGCCAGGATGTCGGCCTCGCCGGCCCGGATGGCGGCCGCGATGGCGGCGAGCGCGCGATCCTTCTGCTGCGTAGGAGCGAGCGCCAGCACCCGGGCGGCATGCTTGGTGTGCCGGCCGATCTCGCGCATCAGCCCCGCAATGTCGGCCGTGCCTTCGATGGTCTTGAACGGTGCGGTCATGGCTCGATTTGGCTTGATCCCAGGCGCTTTCCTAACATGTCCGGGCAGGCTCCGCGAGGGCGGCGCCCGTGTTGCCGCCGGCCGTCCCCCCATGTAAGCAGGCCCGACGCAGGCGGAAGGCGGCAATTTCGGGGATCATGAACAATGAAGCTTAAGGATCGGGTCGCGGTCGTCACCGGGGCCGGGCGCAATATCGGCGAGGCGGTGGCGCGGCTGTTCGCCGCCGAGGGAGCCAAAGTCGCGGTCGTCGACCTCGATCGCGCGCGTTGCGAGCGCACCGCCGCGGCGATCAAGCAGGCGGGCGGCACCGCCGAGCCCTTCGTCACTGACGTGGCCAAATCGAGCGAGGTCGCGGCGCTGGTCAAGGCGGTGGTGGCGCGCTTCGGCCGCATCGACATTCTGGTCAACAACGTGGCGGTGTCCGACAACAAGTCCATCCTGGAAATCACCGAGGAGGACTGGGATCGCGTGATGAACGTGACGCTCAAGAGCCAGTTCCTGATGTCGAAGCAGGTGGCGCATCAGATGATCGCGCAGAACTCGCCCGGCAATATCGTGAATGTGGGCTCGACGTCAGGCTGGCAGGGCCGCCGCCGCGCCATCGCGTATTCGGCCGCCAAGGGGGCCATCGCGAATTTCACCCGGGCGCTCGCGCTACAGCTCGCGCCGCACAATATCCGCGTCAACGCCATCGTGCCCAACAAGATCGGCTCCCCGGTCGGCCGCGAGGAGTTCGACCCCACGCGACCGGTCGAGAACATGCTCAAGCGCCCCGGCCAGCCCGACGAGGCCGCCAAGGCCATCCTGTTCCTGGTGAGTGACGATTCATCGTTCATCATCGGCGAAAATCTGTTCGTCGATGGCGGCACGATGGCGATGGATCACACGTCATAGGCTGCGCCCATTGTTGTCATCGCCGGGCTTGTCCCGGCGACCCCGATTAGGAGGGCACCGTGCCATCCTCATCGAGATGGCCGAAACAAGTCCCGCCATGACACCGAGAGGCCAAGCCGAACCGGGCGCTAAGCTCTCTCCGCCTTCTTCCCCGTCCAGTTCGGCGGGTTGGCGGCTTTGATCCGGCGCGCCTCCTTGACCAGTTCCTTGACGGCGCCGGTGATGGGGAGCGAGAGGCCGGCTTTGTCGGTCATCTCGGCCACCACCTGCATGTCCTTGAGCGCCCAGGTGAAGGTGATCATGTCCC
>DATDGG010000371.1:0-2614 GCA_036522235.1 Xanthobacteraceae bacterium | reverse complement strand
GAGATTCATGTTGACTTGAGCCCCAGACGAAAATCTGGGGCTTTTTTCACAACCGTAAGTTCGATCACGCCAGAACGGGTTAGAATGTCGCTGGGCTCAGAAGGAGCAATTGTTGTCCGGTCTTGCTCCAACAAGAGACATTCAGCAGCGCGGTCGGCACTTCGGTTCAGGGCCAATGGACTAAACCGCTCGCGCGGTAGGGCGCTTGGGGCGAGCGGCTAGAGATCATCGAAGGCGTAGCGGGCGGAAGCGTCCTGTCCTGAGATTGAGGCGTTGCCACAACCTCACTCAAGACAGGAGCACCTCCATGACCGACGAGGCGATGAGCCCGTTACGCCGGCGCATGATCGAAGACATGATGATCCGCAAATTCGCGCCGAAGACCCAACATGACTACGTGCAAAGGGTCAAGAACTTCGCCGCATTCCTCGGGCGATCACCCGACACGGCGACCTTCGAAGACGTGCGCCGCTATCAGCTGCGTCTGGCTGCGAGCGACGTTGGCGTGGCGAGCCTCAACCAGACGGTCTCGACGCTGCGGTTCTTTTTCCGGGTGACGCTCAAGCGCCACGCCATCGTCGAGCACACCCATTTCATTCGCGAGCCGCGCAAGCTGCCGGTGGTGCTCAGTCCGGAAGAGGTCGCACGGCTGCTCGATGCCGCACCCGGGCTTAAGTACAAGGCGGCGCTGAGCGTGGCCTACGGGGCGGGACTGCGCGCCAACGAAGTCATCTTGCTTAAGGTCTGCGACATCGACAGCAAACGGATGCTGATCCGCGTCGAGCAGGGGAAAGGCCGCAAGGATCGCTACGTGATGCTCTCTCCGCATCTGCTCAACCTGCTGCGCGCGTGGTGGAAGGCAACGCACCCGCAGGGCTGGTTGTTTCCCGGCCGCGATCCGGCGCAGCCGATGACCACGCGCCAGCTCAATCGTGCCTGCCACGCCGCGGCCCAGATGGCCGAGATCAACAAGCGCGTCTCGCTGCACACCTTACGGCATAGCTTCGCGACGCACCTGCTTGAGCAGAACATCGATGTCCGCGTGATCCAGGTCCTGCTCGGTCACGCCAAGCTCGACACGACGGCGCTCTACACCCGAGTGGCCACTAAGACGATCAGTGAGGTCATGAGCCCGCTGGAACACATCGCGGTGAAACTCAAGCAGAGCCGGCCGCCCAGCTAACGCGCGGCGCGCGTGGCGCGCCCGGCGCTGGAGGTCGCGGATATCTTCCGCGACCGCGGGCCGGCTTGGCGCAAAGCCAATGCCGGCCACGTGAGCCTCGGCCAACTCAAGGTGATGTCGGCGATCGAGAGTTGCCGCACGGCAACGCTCGGCGGCCACGTCGCGCGCTGCGAGGACTGCTCGCACACCGTCATCGCCTACAACTCGTGCCGCAACCGGCATTGCCCCAAGTGCCAAGGCGCGGCCGCCAGGGAATGGCTCGCCGCGCGCGAGGCCGAGCTGCTGCCCGTGCCGTACTATCACGTGGTGTTCACGCTGCCGGCCCCAATCGCTGACATCGCCTACCAGAACAAGGCGGTGATCTATGATCTGTTGTTCAAGGTCTCGGCCGAGACGCTACTCACGATCGCGGCCGATCCCAAGCACCTCGGCGCCCGCATCGCCATCACCTCCGTGCTCCACACCTGGGGCTCGGCGCTCACTCATCATCCGCATGTCCATATGATCGTCCCAGGCGGCGGCATCTCGCCCGACGGCGCGCGCTGGGTCGCCTGTCGGCCAGGCTTCTTCCTGCCCGTCCGCGTCCTCTCACGCCTGTTTCGCCGCCTGTTTCTGCAGCGGCTCGCCGCAGCCCACAAGCAGCTTGCGTTCTTCGGCGACCATGCCCGTCTCGCCGACCCCCAGGTCTTCGCGGCTTATCTGGCGCCGCTGCGCAAGACCGAATGGGTCGTCTATTCAAAGCGCCCGTTCGGCGGCCCCGAGGCAGTGCTCGCCTATCTCTCCCGCTACACCCACCGCGTCGCCATCGCCAACAGCCGGTTGATCGGCTTCAACCACAACGGCGTCACCTTCATGTGGAAGGACTATCGGGTAGAAGGATGCGATCGATACAAGGTGATGACGCTCGCAACACACGAGTTTATCCGCCGCTTCCTCATCCACGTCCTGCCCGACGGCTTCCATCGCATCCGCCACTACGGCCTGTTCGCCAGCGCCTCTCGCGCCGACAACGTTGTGCAGGCACGCCGGCTGCTCGCTGCGCCGGCCCCGCAAACCAAATCCGATGACGCACAAACCACTGCGCCCGATGAATCACGGGCGCTCCCGTATCCCTGCCCATGCTGCGGCGGCCGCATGATCATCATCGAGACCTTCGAGCGCGGCGCAACGCCACGCCCTCAGCCAACAGGCCGAGCAACCCTCATCAGGATCGATACCTCATGACCCCGCCTCGATCCAGAAAAGACGCTCGGTTTGCTCGCCGCTTCTCAATCGGCCACGGCACAGCACGCCCACATATCCACATGCCGCCTCAAATCCCGCAAGCGCTTCTAGCTGCCGTCGCACCAAGCCGCTCATTCATCAGTCAGTGCACTCTCTGCCAAACCGCTGCATCGCATCGCCCCCGATCAACCGCCGTGCGCGCTGCCC
>DATDGG010000370.1:0-16748 GCA_036522235.1 Xanthobacteraceae bacterium | reverse complement strand
CGTTGACATCCTCCAGCATCGGGCGCAGCAAGCCGGCGATGGCGGACGACGTCAGCGCCTTGGTATTCATCTGCGCGACCGCGCCCTCGTAGGCGAGCTGCACCTTGGTGATCCCGGTATCGGTCAGCTGGCCGGCGAACGAGCCGAGCCGCTCCGCCAGCGCGATGAAGGGCTTGAGCCTCGGCGCCTCCTCGGCCGTGATGGAGGGAAAATTGACCGCATTGGAGATGGCGCCGCGCAGCAGATAGTCGGACATCTGCTCGGCGATCTGCAGCGCCACGTTCTCCTGCGCCTCGGTGGTGGCAGCGCCGAGATGCGGCGTGCAGACCACGTTGGGATGGCCGAACAGCGGGTTCGCGGTCGCCGGCTCCTCCACGAACACGTCGAAGGCGGCGCCCGCGACCTGTCCGGAATCGAGCGCCTGGCGCAGCGCCTGCTCGTCCACCAGCCCGCCGCGCGCGCAATTGACTATGCGCACGCCCTTCTTCATCGCCGCCATGGCCTTGCCGTCGACGATGTTCTTGGTCTTGTCGGTCAACGGCGTATGCAGCGTGATGAAATCGGCGCGCTTGAACAGCTCCGCGAGGTCGACCTTCTCGACGCCGAGGTTGAGCGCGCGCTCGGGCGGGAGGAACGGATCATAGGCGATCACCTTCATGCGCAGGCCGTGGGCGCGATCGGCGACGATCGAGCCGACATTGCCGCAACCGACCACGCCCAGCGTCTTGCCGGTGATCTCGACGCCCATGAAGCGGTTCTTTTCCCATTTGCCGGCCTGCGTCGAGGCATCGGCCTGCGGAATCTGGCGCGCCAGCGCGAGCATCAGAGTGATGGCATGCTCGGCGGTGGTGATCGAGTTGCCGAAGGGCGTATTCATCACGATGATGCCCTTGGCGGTGGCGGCGGGAATGTCGACATTGTCGACCCCGATGCCGGCCCGCCCGATCACCTTCAGCTTCTTCGCCCGCTCGAGCAGTTTCGCACTGACCTTGGTGGCCGAACGGATGGCGAGGCCGTCGAAATCGCCGATCAGCTCGGCGAGCTTTTCCTTGTCGCCGCCGAGCTTGGGCTGAAACTCGACCGCGACGCCGCGGTCCTTGAATATCTGCACGGCCGCAGGCGAGAGCGAATCCGAGATGAGGACTTTGGGAGTCATGGGTTGAGAATCCTGCGTTGCGCTCATGCCACCTTGGGCAGCGCGTCCTTGGCCCGCGCAAAGGCCCAATCGAGCCACAACGTCAGTGCCTCGACATCGTGCGTCTCGACCGTCGCCCCGCACCACACGCGTAGCCCCGGCGGCGCATCCCGGTAGGCATCGATGTCGTAGGCGATGTTCTCCTTCTCGAGCAGCGCCACCAGACCCTTGATGAAGGAGGATTGCGCGTCGGCCGCGAGCGCCGTCACCGCCGGATCGACGATCTTGAGACAAACCGAAGTGTTGGAGCGGATCGAAGGCTTTAGGGCCAGGAACTCGACCCAGGGCGTGGACGCCACCCAATCGGCAATGGCCTTGGCGTTGGCGTCGGCGCGGGCGATCAGCGCATCGAGGCCGCCGATCGATTTCGCCCAGGCGAGCGTGTCGAGATAGTCTTCCACGCACAGCATCGAGGGCGTGTTGATAGTGTCGCCTTCGAAGATGCCTTCAGTCAACTTGCCGCCATTGGTCATGCGGAAGAGCTTCGGCAGCGGCCAGGGCGGCGTGTAGGTCTTGAGGCGCTCGACCGCGCGCGGCGACAGCATCAACATGCCGTGCGCCGCCTCGCCGCCCAGCACTTTCTGCCAGGACAGGGTCACCACGTCGAGCTTGGCGAAATCGAGCCGCTGCGCGAAGGCGGCCGAGGTCGCGTCGCAAATGCTCAGGCCTCCGCGGTCGGCGGCGATCCAATCCGCATCGGGGACCCGTACCCCGGAGGTCGTGCCGTTCCAGGTGAAGACGACATCGGTCGCGGCGTCGACCTTGGAGAGATCCGGCAGCACCCCATAGGGCGCCTTGAGCACGGTCACGTCCTTGAGCTTGAGCTGCTTGGTGATGTCGGTGACCCAGCCCTCGCCGAACGATTCCCAGGCCAGCACCGTGACGGGGCGCGCGCCCAGCATCGACCACAGCGCCATCTCGACCGCCCCGGTGTCGGAGGCCGGCACGATGCCGATGCGGAAATCGGGGGGGACCTTGAGAATCTCGCGCGTCAGATCGATGGCGCGCTTGAGCTTGGCCTTGCCGATCTTGGAGCGGTGCGAACGGGCCAGAACGGCGTCGGTGAGGGCTTGCAGGCTCCAGCCGGGGCGTTTGGCGCAGGGACCGGAGGAGAAGTGCGGAACGAGCGGCCGCACGGAGGGCATCGCGACACTCATGGTTCTATCCTTCCAGATAGGCGCCCCTCGGTGGGGAGGGGTGTCCCGGCACGGGGCATAGGCAAGAGCGGCTGCGCCGTCAAGCGTCGCCCGGTCGCAGTCGTTAAGGGACCGTCTCCGGCGGCGCACAGGGTCGACGTGCGCCGCGTTCAGAACCGCACGCCGAAACCCAGGTGGGCGATGTTGAGATGCGAGGTGATCCTCGTGATGGGCGACCACTGAATGTATTCATAGTCCGCACGCGCGAAGATGCTCTGCGTCAATGCCCATTCGAGACCGGTTCCGCCGGAATAGCCCCACAGATAGGCCGAGCTCTTGGCCTGGCCTGACGCGAAGGAGAAATCCGCGTCGACGAAGTTCGTCGGCGGGGTCAGTTCCTGGCACGAGCACGACACCTGGAGGGCGAGGTCGGCGCGCCCGCTCGCCAGCCCGAACATGACGTACGGCATGAACGCCCCCATCGCGTAGCCGGCACGCACCCGCAGCTCGCCGATATCGGTGAGGCGCAGCGATCCGCTGCCGTCGAGAACAAACCGGTATGCGAACCCGTTCGAGAGCCGGCCGGTTTGTCGACCGATCGGAAAATTCGGCGCGACCATGTCGAAGTTGCTGTGAATGTAGCTGAACTCCAATCCGATGATCGCCTGGTCGAACTGCGCGTTGTAGCCCACAAAGCCGCCGACGCCGCCGGCCCCGGTTTCGACCGGGCCGAGCAACTGGAAGCCGGAGACCCCGACTTCGCTCTCGAGCGCCAGCTCCCGCAGCGGAATCGCGAACAACGGCTGGGTCGAACTGGTAAAATTGGCCTGTGCGTTGCCGTAGCTCAGCTGGCCGCCGAAATAGAATCCGTCCCAGTGGGAATAGGTCGGAAAAGCCGGCACGAAGGTCTCCGTTCCGCGCAGCGTCGGCAGGTCGTAGTCGGCCGCCGACGCGGGCGATACCAGGGCGATCAGGCCGAGGACAGCGAGCAAGCGACGCATGACAGACCCTTTTGGTTGCCCGGACTCAAAAGCCGGCGTGTGGTGCCATCATGATTGATTAACCTTAATGAGCGGTTAGCTCGGCGCCCCGGTTTGGACGGGCGGCGGGCTCACGACAAAAAGCGGCGCGGAAATTCCGCGCCGCTCGAGCAATCTGCCGCCAAGGATTCGGTAACTTTTTATCCCTTGCGGATGAGCGGCGGCTGATAGACCGGCGCTTCCGGCTGGAACATCCAGCGCATGCCGAGCTTGAAATCGAACGCATCGAAGTTGGTCAGCGTGTAGTAGGCGGCCGGGCCGTTCGGGCTCTGGCAGCCGGTGGCCGAGCAATTGATGATCGGGGTCTTGACCGAGCCCAGATTGAGATAACGGAACGCCATTTCGAGCTTGAGGTTGCTCGAGACGTTGTAGGCGAGGCCGGCCTGCGTCGACCAGGCGAAATTCCAGTTCGTGGCGTCCTGCGACGAGAAGCCGAAGCCGGGGGCCTGGGTGTTGACGATGCCGAGATCGGTGACGGCGGTGACCGTATTCCATGCCCCGCCCACGCCGACGCCGACGAACGGCGTCAGGCACCACCAGGTGCCGAGATCAAGATAGGCGTTGAGCAAGAACACTTCGGCGGCGTGCGAGCCGTCGTATTGGTCGAAGCAGGTCGCGCCGCCGGGGCAAAATTCCTTGTAGCTGCCGACCGCTTTGAACTTCGCCGCGGTGCGATGCTCGCCGGTGAAGTCGAAGCGCAGCCAATTGTTGACCTGATAGCCGACGCCGAAATCGATGAAGGCGGAATCGTCGGTCCCCTTCTGCACGATCTGCCAGCTCGCCGGCCACACGAAGTTGGGATTGGTCTGGAAATGATCGAATTGCTTGAACTTCTGCACGCTGACGCCGACGTCGCCGCGCAGATACCAACCCGACTCGGAAGCCTGGATCACCGGCTGGGCCGGCGGCAACGCGGGGGGAAAGTCAGCGGCGAGCGCCGCCGTGCTGATGGCCGCGGCCGCTCCCGCGAGCGCCAGAAGCTTTACACCACTCATGACTTCGTCCTTTCGTCCTATTGGGGCGCACTCCCGACAGGGATGAACCAACGAAGGCGAGGATGGCAGCAAACCGTTAAATGGAGCTTAACCTTAACGCTTAACCGTGAAGCTTAACCTTTGTTAACGCGCGCGCGCGAGCGCGGCGCCGCGCACCCGCACCAAACATTCGCTTATTTGTTTGTTTGCTCGAAAATCAGGCGGTGACGTGGCTCAGGGCATCAACGATGCCGTCCACGACTTCCTCGACCAGGAGCCGGTCTTCGCCCTCGCCCATGACGCGGATCACCGGTTCGGTGCCGGACGGGCGAATGATGAGGCGGCCATGCCCGTTGAGGCGCCGCTCCGCTTCACGGATGGCGGAGCGGACCTTGGCGGTCTCCAGCGGCTTGCCGCTGCGATAGCGCACGTTCTTGAGCACCTGCGGCAGCGGATCGAAGCGGTGGCAGACCTTTGACACCGGCTGGTCGAGCTTCTTGAGCACGGCGAGGATCTGCAGGGCGGCCACGAAGCCGTCGCCGGTTGTGGTGTAGTCCGACAGAATGATGTGCCCGGAGGGTTCGCCCCCGACATTGTGGCCGTGCCCGCGCATATGCTCGAGCACATAGCGATCGCCGACCGGGGTGCGCGCGAGCGACAGGCCGATTCCGTCCAGATAGCGCTCGAGGCCGAGATTCGACATGACGGTCGCGACCACGCCGGGCTTGGCGAGCCGGCCATCCTCCTTGAAGCTCGCCGCGATCACCGCCAGCAGCTGGTCGCCGTCGATCAGGTGGCCACGCTCGTCCGCAATGATCACGCGATCGGCGTCGCCGTCGAGCGCGATGCCGATATCCGCGCGCATTTCCTTGACCTTGGCGCACAGAGCCGCCGGCTCGGTCGAGCCGCAATCCCGGTTGATGTTGAAGCCGTCGGGCTCGACCCCGATCGGCACCACGTCGGCGCCGAGCTCCCACAGCGCCTCCGGAACCACCTGATAGGCTGCCCCATGGGCGCAGTCGACGACGATGCGCAGCCCCTCGAAGCTCATGGCCCGCGGCAATGTGCGCTTGGCGAACTCGATATAACGGCCTGACGCCACCTCGATGCGCTTGGCGCGCCCGAGATCGGCCGACTTGGCGAGCCGCTTGCCGAGGTCGGCATCGATCAGCGCCTCGATCTTGCCTTCGACCTCATCGGAGAGCTTGTAGCCGTCCGGTCCGAACAGCTTGATGCCGTTGTCGTCATAAGGATTGTGCGAAGCCGAGATCATGACGCCAAGGTCGCAGCGCAGCGAGCGGGTGAGCATCGCGACCGCGGGAGTGGGCAGCGGGCCGGTCTGGAACACGTCGACGCCGACCGAGGTGAAGCCCGCCACCAGGGCGGTCTCGATCATGTAGCCCGAAAGACGGGTATCCTTGCCGATCACCACGCGGTGGCGATGCTCGCCGCGGCGAAAGGTCAGACCCGCCGCCTGGCCGACGCGCAACGCCAATTCCGGAACGATCACGCCATTGGCGCGGCCGCGAATGCCATCAGTCCCGAAATATTTGCGCGTCATTTCCCCGCAACCCCTTGAGCACCTGCACCCTAAATCTTTGATGGGCCGTTATCTATCGGCAATTTGCTCAAAAAATATAGCCAAATATTACGCCATGATGAATGAAAGCGCCAGCCGCCAGGGCCCGGAGCTGCGGCGGTGGTCAGGCGTCCTTGGCGGTTTGCTTCTGGTCGTACATGGTCGGTGGCGGTTGGGTCACGTTGATCGCATCGGAAGCCGGAAAGGTGTCCTCCAGGCCCTGTTCCAGGGATTTTTCGAGGCGGCGGCGCCGGTCGGCCGGGCGTTCCGGGCGGCTTTCCTCGGCGGCTCCGTTTTTCACTTTGGTTTCGTCGGTCATACCCATGGCTCTACTCCTGTATGATTAGATCAACACCGGGGGTACCCCGGGTGTTCCGCGCCAGTTTCTCGACCGGCGCGCCGGGGAGCCCCTCCCCGACCCTCCCGCGCCGGCGGGAGAAGGCAGGAATAGGGGCAGGAGGGAGCGAACGGCCATGCGGGTGATGGCGTGCATCGAGGACATGCGGCGCGCGGCGCACCGCAGGGTCCCCAAAATGTTCTTCGAATATGCCGACCGCGGCTCCTTTGCGGAGGAGACGTTGCGGATCAACCGCACCGACCTCGAGCGCATCAAGCTGCGCCAGCGGGTGCTGGTGGACGTCGCGCGGCGCGATCTCGCGACCACGATCCTGGGCGAGCGCGCGGCGCTGCCGATGGCGCTGGCGCCGATCGGGCTCTGCGGCATGCAATGGGGCGACGGCGAGATTCTCGCCTGCCGGGCCGCGCAGGCGGCCGGCATTCCGTTCTGCCTTTCCACCATGTCGATCTGCGCCATCGAGGACGTCGCGGCCGCGGTCGGGCAGCCGTTCTGGTTCCAGCTCTATGTGATGAAGGACCGCGGCTTCGTGCGCGCGCTGGTCGAACGGGCGATCGCCGCCAAATGCAATGCGCTGGTGCTCACAGTCGATCTGCAGGTGCTCGGGCAGCGCCATTGCGACCTGCGCAACGGCATGACGGTTCCGCCCGAGCTCAAGCTCAAGAACCTGATCGACATCGCCACCAAGCCGGGCTGGGCGGCCAGCATCCTGCGCGGCAAGCGCAAGACATTCGGCAACCTCGCCGGCCACGTGCGCGGCATGGAGGACGTGCGCTCGCTGTCCCAATGGATATCCGGGCAGTTCGATCCCTCGCTCAGTTGGAAGGACGTCGAATGGATCAGAAGCATTTGGCCGGGCAAGCTCGTGCTCAAGGGCGTGCTCGACGTCGATGACGCCAGACGTGCCGCCGAGACCGGCGCCGCCGCGCTCGTGGTCTCCAATCACGGCGGCCGGCAGCTCGACGGCGCCCGCTCCTCGATCTCCGCGCTGCCCAGGATCGTCGACGCGGTCGGCGCGCAGATCGAGATCATGTTCGACGGCGGCATTCGCTCCGGTCAGGACGTCATGCGCGCGCTCGCGCTCGGCGCCCGCTCCTGCATGATCGGCCGCGCCTTTCTGTACGGCCTCGGCGCCGGCGGCGAGGCCGGCGTCACCCGGGCGATCGAAATCCTGAAGAACGAGCTCGACGTGACCATGGCGCTTACCGGCACGAACCGGATCACGGATATCGGGCCACACGTGCTGTCGGAGGCGTAGCGCCGCGCGGTGCCCCGGGCCATTCATCCGATTGTCATCCGACTCACCTAAACGACATCGTTTGGCTGCCCGCGGCCACGGTCGCGGGCTCCAATTCCCGTGCCCGGATGCCCGACATGCTCCATTTGACTGCCGCAACAGAGCGCGCCACCGCGACCCGGCTCGCTGCCGCGGTTCATCGCAACAAGATGTTTTCGCGCGAAGGCGTCCTCGAGCGCATTTTCACCTTGGCGTTCCGCGGTCTGGTCTATCCGCAGATTTGGGAAGATCCGGCCATCGATCTCGAGGCCATGCAAATCCGGCCGACCGACCATGTGCTGGCGATCGGATCGGGCGGCTGCAACATACTCAACTACCTGGTGGCCGACCCGGCCCGCATCTCGGCGATCGACCTCAACGGCGCCCATATCGCGCTCATCCGGCTGAAACTATGCGCGCTGCGTCACCTGCCGGACTACGATGCCTTCTTTCGCTTCTTCGGCTCGGCCGACTGCCGCGGCAATCTCGCCGCCTACGACCAATATGTCAGGCCCCATCTCGATCTCGGCTCGCGCCGCTATTGGGAAGCCCGCACCATTACGGGCCGGCGCCGGATCGAATCCTTCGCCCGCAATTTCTACCGCTATGGGCTGCTCGGCCGCTGCATCGGCATGGGCCACTTGCTGGCGCGCCTCTATGGCTGCAATCCCCGCAACATGCTGCGGGCGAGCTCGATGCAGGAGCAGCGCGCGATCTTCAACCGCGAGCTGGCGCCGATCTTCGACAAGCGCTTCGTGCGCTGGCTGTTCAACCAGCCGGCCGCGCTCTATGGGCTCGGGATTCCGCCCTCGCAGCACCGCGCGCTCGCCGGTGCACAACCCGACGGCATGGCGAGCGTCCTGCAGACGCGGGTCGAGCGGCTCGCCTGCCATTTCGAGCTGAGCGAAAACTACTTCGCCTCGCAAGCCTTCGGGCGCCGCTACGACACCGGGCCCGATGCGCCGCTGCCGCCCTATCTCGAACGGCACAATTACGAGGATATCCGCGGCCGCTGCGACGGCATCGGCGTGTTCCACGTTTCGATGACCGAGTATCTGCAGCGCCATTCCGACCGCAGCATCGACTGCTTCGTCCTATTGGACGCCCAGGACTGGATGACCAGCAGCGACCTCGCGCTGCTGTGGACCGAGATCACCCGGACCGCCCGGCCGCAGGCGCGCGCGATCTTCCGCACCGCCGCCGAGCGGAACCTGCTGATCGGCCGCGTACCGAGCCAGATTCTCGCGCGCTGGCGCTATGACGAAGCCTATTGCCGCGAGCTCACGCGGCGCGACCGCTCCTCGATCTATGGCGGCTTCCACCTGCTCAGCCTGCGGGACGAATAGCATCTTTGGCGGAGCATGATCTTTTTCCGAAAACCGGTGACCACTTTTCGGGATCATGCTCAGATGGCGGATGCGGCCGTCCGGATGGATCGGCAATATCGCTGGCAACGCCACATCTACGACCTGACGCGCAAGCCCTATCTGCTCGGCCGCGACCGCCTGGTGGCGGAGCTCGCGCCGCCCGCCGGCGCGCATATCTTGGAAATCGGCTGCGGAACCGGACGAAACCTCATTCGCGTCGCGCGCACCTATCCGCACGTCGCCTGCTTCGGGATCGACGTATCGAACGTCATGCTGGAGACGGCACGCCGCTCGATCGCCAGCGCCGGCCTTGAGTCACGCATCAGGCTCGCGCAGGCCGACGCCGTGACCGCCGACCCGGCGCAGCTCTTCGGCCATCAAGCATTCGACCGGATCATGATTTCCTATGCGCTTTCGATGATCCCGCCCTGGCGGCAGGCCTTGGCGCATGCAGCCTCGCTGCTTGCGCCGCAAGGCTCGCTCTGCCTGGTCGATTTCGGCGACCAGGCCGGGCTGCCGGCCTCCTTCCGGGTGCTGCTGTTTCGCTGGCTCGCATGGTTCCATGTCGCGCCGCGCCTCGACCTGAAACCGGAACTCGCGGCGCTGGCCAAGACGGCCGATCTCAAATTGCAGGCTTGCGATCTCTATCGCGGCTACGCTTTCTTGGCGAAGCTCGAACGGGGTGCTGGCGCCTCCTGTAGGATGGGCAAAGGCGCTTAAAGGGCGTTCACGCCCGTCTTCGACGGGCTATGGGCGCCGTGCCCACGTTGAGCGTGTGGGCACGCGCGGATCATCAACCTGCCGAATTGCAGCGCCGCAGCCGCGCTTTGCCTACCCTACAGATTTCGGAAGTGGATATAGGCCTCCCGCAGGCCGAGCCCGGCCAGCGCCAGCGCGAAGGGGCCCACGAAGTAGAGCAGCCGATAGAGCAGCAGCGTGGCGACGAGCTCCGCGCGGTCGAAGGCCGGCAGGCCGATCAGCATCGCTGCGTCGAGCGCCCCGATCGAGCCCGGCGCGTGACTGGCAAAGCCGAGCAGCGTCCCGAACACCACGATCACCGCCAGCGGAATGAAATCGACGGCCGGCAGGCTCGGCATCAAGAGATACATGACCAGCGAGCAACAGCTCAGATCGGTGAGCCCGATCCCGATCTGGAGGAGCGTCATTGATCCCGAGGGCAGGTTCACGCCGACGCCGTTGCGGCCCAGAAACCGCCGCTTGCCCCAGACCCATGCTACGTAGATCGCCAACGCAGCCAAGGCGCCAACGCCGATCAGCTGGTTGCCCCAGGCCGGAATCTGATCGACCGAGCGCGCGGCGTCCGGCCTGTAGGCCATGCTGATGGCGAGCGCCGTGATGTTGCCGAGCCAGAACGTCAATCCCGCGATAAAGCATATTTTCGCGATATCGACGACGCTCAATCCCCAGCGCGAATAGATTCGATAGCGGATCGCCGCCGAAACGAACACCATCGCGCCGATGCCGTGCCCGATCGCGTAGCTGGTGGCCCCGGCCAGCGCCGCAACCCGCCACGGCACCTGGTGCGCCCCGATGGTGCGCAAGGCGAACCAGTCGTACAGCGTCAACGTCACATAGCCGCAACCGACGAAGAAAGCCGCGCCGGCCACATGGGCGGGCGAGACGGCCGCAACCGCCGTCACCACCGCCTGCCAATCCAGGTCGTGCAGCCGGTAGTACAGAACGATCCCGGAAAGGAGGAGGATGGTCGCACTGAGCGCAACCCCGATCTTTTGCCAGTTGATCGGCGACGGCAGCGTCTCGAGGGCCGGATCACCTTTGGTCAAATCGTGATCACTTTTGCGTTGTCGCATTTTCCGGCGGAAACCGTTGGCCACTTCCTAAAAATCGGTCACCTCGTCAGACCGGTAGTTGGCGGCCGCCCATGGCGGCCGATTCGGGCCAACCCGACCAGTCATGTCAGTTCCGTGCAACGGAATGACGACGCCCGCGATCGCCCCCAAATTAAGCATTTTTACCCACCCCCGGCGGCCAGCCCCCGGCCGTCACATGATTGAGATACGACTCACGTATCGATCGGTCCAATCGAGGCGAATCGGTGGATTTCGGCATCGTGGACACGACCGAAACAACGCGACATGTTCGCGCGCTGTTTATTTCCGACGTGCATCTCGGCTCGCGCGCGTGCAAGGCCGAGCAGCTGCTGGACTTCCTGCGCCACCATGACGCCGACACCATCTATCTGGTCGGCGACATCGTCGACGGATGGCAGTTGCGCTCCGGCTGGCACTGGCCGCAGGCCCACAACGACGTCATCCAGAAACTGCTGCGCAAGGCCCGCAAGGGCTCGCGCCTCATCTATGTTCCGGGCAACCACGACGAGTTCCTGCGCGACTATTTCGGCACGCATTTCGGCGGCGTCGTGGTCACCGAGCAGGCCATCCATGTGGCCGCCGACGGACGGCGCTATGTGGTGACCCACGGCGACCAGTTCGATCGCACGATCGAGCGCGGGCGGCGGTTCGCCGCGCTCGGCGACTACCTGCACATGCTGCTGGCGAGCGCGAGCGCAGCGGTCAACGTCGTCCGGCAAGCCTTAAGCCTGCCGCGCTGGTCGCTGTCGCAATGGGCGAAGTACAAGGTCAAGGACGTGCTCAACTACGTCCAGACCTTCGAGGAGGCGCTGGCCGCCGAGGCCACGCGCCGCCACGCCGCCGGGGTCATCTGCGGCCACGTCCATCAGGCCACGATCCGCGACTTTCCAGGCGCGCGCTACATCAATTGCGGCGATTGGGTGGAGAGCTGCAGCGCGGCGGTCGAGCATTTCGACGGCCGGCTGGAGATCGTCGCCTGGAAGGCCGACCTCCGCCGCGAAGTTTCCGATGCAAAAATCACCGAGGCTCATGCAATCTGATGCGCGTTCTTATTGCCACGGACGCTTGGTATCCGCAGGTCAACGGCGTCGTCCAAACGCTCACCTCGGTCGGACAGGCGCTCGAGCGCATGGGCGTGGAAGTGCGCTTCCTTACGCCCGAGGGCATTCCGAGCGTTCCGCTGCCGACCTATCCGGACATTCGGCTGGCGCTGGCGAGCGCGCGCACGATCACGCGGCGCATTGACGAGGTCGCCCCCGACATCATCCACATCGCGACCGAAGGGCCGATCGGTCACCTGGTGCGCCGCCACTGCCTCAAGCGCCAGCGCGGCTTCACCACCAGCTTCCATACCCGCTTTGCCGATTATGCGGCCGCGCGCCTGCCCATTCCCAAGAGCTGGAGCTGGAGCTGGCTGCGCTGGTTCCACAATGCCGGCCGCGTCACCATGGCGTCGACCGACTCGCTCAGCAAGGAGCTGATGGCGCGCGGGTTTCGCAAACTCATGCGCTGGCCGCGCGGCGTCGACACCAACCTGTTCCAGCCGCGTTCCGGCAGCGATCTCGGCCTGCCGCGGCCGGTGTTCCTCACGGTCGGGCGCGTGGCCGTGGAAAAGAACGTCGAGGCCTTTCTGGCGCTCGACCTGCCGGGCAGCAAGGTCGTGGTCGGCGACGGACCGGCCAGGCAGGATCTGGCGCGGCGCTATCCGTCGGCGGTCTTCCTCGGCACCAAGAAAGGCCAGGAGCTCGCTGAAATCTATGCCAGCGCGGACGTGTTCGTGTTCCCGAGCCGCACCGACACATTCGGGCTCGTTCTGCTCGAGGCGCTCGCCAGCGGCCTGCCGATCGCCGGTTTCCCGGTCGATTCGACACGCGATGTCGTCGGCAACGCGCCGGTTGCAGTGCTCGACGAAGATCTGCGGGCCGCCTGCCTGCGCAGCCTCGCGGTGTCGCGGACCGCTTGCCGGGCCTACGCCAAGACCATGACCTGGGACGAGAGCGCGCGCTGCTTCCTCGGCAACCTGAAGAATTCGGGAGCCCTGCTGGTCAAGCACGAGCCGGTTTCGACCTTGCTGTCTGCGTGAACCGAAGAGGCATTTGCCGGGAGTAACTCGGGAGAACCGCGATGCCGACGACGCTGCCGGATGGTGCCGCTCGCGACCGGAATCAACGTCGGCGGTTGCTCGCCGAGCTCGTCCCCATCGCGGTCGCGGTATTCTATTTGTTGTTGCTCGCCTGGAGCGCAGCCGGCCTGGCGACGGATATCGGCGTGCTGTTCGAGCCCGATCAGCGCCAGGGGGCGCATGGTGGCGCGTACGGTGGCGAGTACAATCCGATGGAACCCGTCCGCCGCACCGCTGACCCTGCACACCGGCCTGTCGTTGGGCTCACGCAACGCTAGGCGTGCCGGCCCCCATTGGCCTTTCCGGGCTTTGCCGATTTGGGAAAAAATGGCCGGCTGGGTACGAAAACGAACCAGATCACCAGCCGGCCGAACCTGACGGAGCTTATCGAGGGGTCGCAGGGGACAGGCGCTCCGAAAGGCCTCTAGTAGGGACGCCGGGGCTAAGAGCAAATTTCGGCGTCCGTGATCGGATTAAACGCCGTGCATTGCGTTTTCATGACGCTATTGCGAAATGTCCGCGGTCCCCAAAATGCCTCCGCCCTCGCGAGCGAGGGCGGAGCAACGTCGATAGCGTTGGAGAGCCGAGGTTTTAGTTCGGGACGACGCCGTTGAGGCCGACATTGATGCGGCCGGTCTCGAACGTGCCGTCCGGCTTCTTGGCGGCGGCCACGATGCTGATGGCGGCGCCCGGTTTGAGGGCGCTGTTGTCGCTCACCTGATACTGCACGATAGGTGTAGCCGGCGTGACCAGGAGCTTCTTCTCACCGCCCTTGTACTTGACCATCAGGGTCAGGCCGTCGACGCCGGTCACCGGGTTGCCGGCCTCACCGTTCGTCATGGTGCCGTTCGGCGCGCCAGGCCAGCCGTCCCGGTGCCCATCGCCGGTGCCGCGCTGCGACTCGGCGAAAATGTGCACCTCGACCGCCTTCTGGGAGCCGTCGGGTTGCGGCACGGCGCCGCTGCCGATGTAGGAGCCCGCCTTGATGTCGGCGAGCGAGGCCTTGGTCACGCCCACGATCAGCGCCTTGTCGGTGAGCGTCACCGTCTGCTCGGCGCCGTCTTTCGCCTTGATCAGCACCATGTTGCCGTTGACTGACGCGATGGTGCCGGCAAGGCGCTGCGTCGGCGGTTGCTGCGCCGAAGCCTGTGAAACCGCGAAGGCCGCCACCAGGGCGACACTGGCCAAGATTCCAATCCTGCTCATCTGCTTCCTCCCATTGAGACGTGTTGGCATGAGACGTGTTGGCATGCGTAGGGTAGCGGTCGTTCAGTCGATTTCAATGACGCCGGCCTACATCGGCGGGGTCATGCCGTCCTTGCCGTAGGAAATGTTGGCGACGTCGAGCGAGCCGTCCGGCAGCTTCGGCGCGGCGGCGACGAACACCTTCATGCCCGGCTTGAGGTCGGCCTTGCTGGAGGGCTCATAGCCCACGATCGTGGTCTTGGGCGTGACCTTGATCTGCTTCTCCTCGACCTTGTCGGCGCTCTTGTACTGGACGGTCAGCACCTGGCCGTCGACGGCAGCGACCGACGTCTGCACCGGCCCGTTGGTCATGAACGTATTGGGCATCAGATCCCAGTTGAAGTGCGCCGCATTGATGTTCTGCCCGGCCGGGAAAATATGCACCTCGATGGCCGACAGGCTGCCGTCGGCCTGCGGCGACGACGTGACGCCCACACTGGTGCCGGCCTTGATGTCGGTGAGCTTGGCCGGAATGACGGCGCGCACGGTGGCGTTGTCCTTGAGCTTCAGCTTGAGGTCGGCGCCGTCGCGCGACTTGACCGTGACCACGTCGCCGTCGACGCTTTCGACCGTCCCGCGCACCCGCACGGGCGGCGACTGCTGGGCAAAGCTCGTCGAGCCGGCGATCAGCAAGGCGACACCTGAGGCGCCGAACGTTCGCCGCGTCATTTGATCCATTTTCATCCGATCCATTTTTCATCCTCCCAAGGCCGCCGACGAAGGGCTTCCGGCGATCAGTGAACAAACCTCAAACCGCGCCCCCGGTTCCCCCGGGATTGCGGCGGTCTCGGCTCTTGCGGATCATACCCCAATCAGATCAGCCTCTACCAGTGCGCGCAAGCCCTCGGTGACCTGCGGCCGGGTGCCAAAGAATCGCGCAAAGGCGCCGGCCGCCTGATGCAGCAGCATCCCGAGACCGTCGACCGCGCGCAAGCCGCGCGCCCGGGCGGCGGCCAGGAGCGGCGTGACCAGCGGCGTATAGACGATGTCGGCCACGACCGCGCCGGCGCGAAGCGGCGACAGATCGATGTCGAGGCTCCCCTGGCCGGCCATGCCGAGTGTGGTGGTGTTCACCAGCATTCCACTGCCCGCCAGCAGATCGTTGCGTTGATCCCATGCGGCCGGCACGACCCGCTCTCCGAATCGCTGGCGCATCGCCGCGGCGCGATCGAAGCTGCGGTTGACGACATGGATGTGACGCAGGCCCCGCTCGCGCAGGCCGAACACGATGGCCCGCGCGGCGCCACCGGCGCCCAAGACGACCGCGCGCTCCACGGCCTTGGCCCAGTCCGGCACGGCGGCATCGAGGCTCGCGACGAAACCTTCGACGTCGGTGTTGGTCGCGCGCAGCACGCCGTCATCGAACCAAAGCGTGTTCGCCGCACCGACCCCCTGGGCGAGCGCGTCGGGGCTCGACAATTGCAGCACCGCCTCCTTGTGCGGCACGGTCACGTTCGCGCCCACGTAACCGCGATCGGCCAGGTGGGCGACGAAATCCGCGAGGCGGTCGGGTGGCACCGCCTCGCGCCGGTAGTCCGCCGCGAGGCCGAGTTGCCGGAGCCAATACGTGTGGATGAGCGGCGAGCGGGAATGCTCGACCGGCCAACCGATCACGCAGGCGGCTTTCGCTTCCATGTTTCCTCCATAGAGAGTTTCCTCCATAGAGAAAATTCGCCCGCCATGCGAGCGTTATGGGCAGACGGCTGACGTCACAATCGGCGCCGGCGCGACCAAGCCAGAAGAACAGAAGGAAACGGGACGATGGACCTCAAAGTGGGAAAACAGGCCATTCGCGAAGCCTCCGAGAAGCTCAAGAACTGGGGCCGCTGGGGCGCCGACGACCAGATCGGGACGCTCAACCACGTGCGGCCCGAGGACATCGTGCGGGCGGCTTCGCTCATCTCCAGCGGCAAGGTGTTTGCGCTCGGCATTCCGCTCGACCGCAACGGGCCGCAGACCGGCCTGTTCGGCGGGCGCTGGAACCCGATCCACACCATGCTGGCGACCGGCACCGACGCGGTCGCCGGACGCCAGGACGTCGTGCCGAACATCCGCTACGCCGATGACGCCATCAACATGCCGGTGCAATGCGCCACCCATTGGGATTCGCTCGGCCACATCTTCTATGAGGAGAAGATGTATAACGGCTTCGACGCGCGCCTGGTCGACAGCAACGGCCTCGGCAAGCTCGGCATCGAGCACGCCCGTGGCAAGATGGTGGGGCGCGGCGTGTTGCTCGACATCGCTCGCTTCAAGGGGGTTCCGCATCTCGAGGACGGCCACGGCATTTCCAACGACGATCTCGACCGCTGCGCCAAGGAGCAGAACATCGAGATCCGCCGCGGCGATTTCGTCATCGTGCGTACCGGGCAGATGGAGCGGTGCCTTGCGGACAAGAAATGGGGCGGCTTCGCGGGCGGCGACGCGCCGGGCGTGAAATTCGAGAACTGCTACTGGTGCCAGGAGAAGGAGATCGCGGCGATCTGCTCCGACACCTGGGGGGTCGAGGTGCGGCCGAACGAGACCAAGGAGGCCAACCAGCCCTGGCACTGGGTGGTGATCCCCGCCATGGGCCTCACCATGGGCGAGATGTTCTATCTCAAGGA
>DATDGG010000369.1:0-7987 GCA_036522235.1 Xanthobacteraceae bacterium | reverse complement strand
CATCACGGTTCCGATCGGAGCGCCGACCACCTCGGCGATCTCGCGGTAGGAGAGATCATCGATGTCGCGCAGCACGATCGCCTCCCGGAACGGCTCCGGCAGCGCGGCGACGAGCGCCCGCACCGTCTCGGAATCGCGCTGCCGCAGCATCGCGGTTTCCGGCGAGCCCGCAGGCTCCTGCCACAGCGGCAGCGCATCCTCCGCCACCTCGCCCGCATTGCTGGCCGCGCCCGCACGGCGGGCGAACTCGGCGCGGCAGACATTGCGCACGATCGCCAACAGCCACGGCTTGATGGCCTCGCCACGCAAGCCGTCGAAATGCCGAAGCGCCCGCAGGTAGCATTCCTGTACGGCATCGTCGGCATCGGCCGCGCTCCGCAACAGATAACGCGCGAGCGTATAAACGTCGTCGAGATGCGGCAGCGCGGCGTCGCGAAAACGCTGCGCCCGCTCCGCATCCATGCTGTCGACGCGTGCCGTCATTACGACGCGTGCTGCCATTGCGTTGCCTTCCGGCCGCGGGCCCGGCCCGCGGCCGGACCGGCGCCGAAAGCCTTGCATCAAGGGGCGGCACCGCCCCCGATCGTAGGCTCTACCACGATGGTTCCGGTCATGTGCGGATGCAAGGAGCAAAAATACTCGTAGGTGCCGGCGGTCGTGAAGGTGAACGTGTATTTGTCGTCGGTGTCGAGCACCTTCGACTTGAACGCCTTCTGGGTCGCCGCGACGGTGTGCGGGATATCGTCCTCGTTGACCCAGGTGACGGTGGTTCCGGCTTTGACCGTCAGGCGCTGCGGCGTAAAGGTGAAGTTGTCGATCTTCACCGTGGTCTCCGCCGCCGCGGCAGGTTCGGCCAAAGCAGCGGGCGGAGCCAACAAGACAAGGTGAAGCAAGCCGGCGAGGAACGCCGCGCCGAGAAGAGCTCTTTTCATTGTCACGCTTTCGGTTGAGGTTCTTGGCTGTCAGCCTTTTATCGATGGTGATCTCACGCCTTGAGCGGCGAATCCACGATGGCGAGGCGTTGCTGGCCGGGCACGAAGTTGATGCTGGCAATGCCGAGCACCGTGCGCAGCTTGTCGTCGTCGACCTTCATGGGACCGGGCGAAGGCGCCGATCCGGGCGCCGGTTGCGGGAAGGCGGTCGAGCGCGCGGTGTGGAAGCTCACATTGCCTTCGACCTTCTGGATGATCTGGTGGATGTGGCCGTTGAGCACCGTCACCGAGCCGAAGCCCTTGAGCAGGCCGAGCACGCGCTCGCCGTCGTCGGTGCCCCAGCCCCATTGCGGATAGACCACCCAGAGCGGGATATGGGCGAACACCACGATCGGGGTCGATGCGGTCCGCCCCTTCAGGTCGTCCTCGAGCCATGCGAGCTGTTCGTTGCCGAGATTGCCGAGCCCACCGGCCTTGAGGTCCACCACATTGACCAGGCCGACGAAGTGCACCCCGTTGGCGTCGAATGAGTACCAGCCCGCCCCCTTGGTGCCGCGCCCGTAACGCTCCTTGTAGAGCTTGCCGGTGCCCTCATCGATGACGTCGTGCTCGCCCGGCACGTAGTGCACGTCGAGGCGCGCCTGCGAGATGATGCGCTCGGCGTCGTCGAATTCGGAGACTTTCGAGAGGTGGGTGATGTCGCCGGTATGGATCATGAACGACGGCTTGGCCGGCAGGGCCTTGACCTTGTTGATGGCTTCCTCGAGCGTGCCGAGCGCATTGGGATTGGCCGGCTTGTCGAAGCCCACATGGCTGTCGCTGATCTGCAGGAAGGTAAATCCGCCGCTCTGCGCCTTGGCCTCGCCGACGAGGCCGAGCGAGCGCGGCACGCCGCCCGCGACCGTCCACAGGACGCCGGTCCCGGCCCAGGTCATGCATTCCAGAACCTTGCGTCGGCTAAGGCTCCCGCCGTGATCGTCATTCGATGTCATCGCCGATCTCCCGTTGGATTTAGGTGTTCCAGAGGCTAGATCGGGCGCGGCCGCTATTTATTCCCGGGCCGGACAATGATTTAAGTAAGCCCAAGGAACTCCTATGAAATTTCTCGACGAGGCCAAGGTTTACATCCGCTCCGGCGACGGCGGAAACGGCTGCGTGGCGTTCCGCCGCGAGAAATTCATCGAATTCGGCGGTCCCAATGGGGGCGACGGCGGCAAGGGCGGCGACGTGGTGGCGGAGGCGGTCGAAGGCCTCAACACCCTGATCGACTATCGCTACCAGCAGCATTTCAAGGCCAAGAGCGGCCATGCCGGCATGGGCAAGGACCGCCATGGCGCCAATGCGGCCGACATTGTGCTCAAGGTGCCGGCCGGTACGCAGATCTATGAAGAGGACGGCGAGACCTTGCTGGCCGATCTCGCCATGGTCGGGGAGCGCGTCACGCTCGCGCGTGGCGGCAATGGCGGCTTCGGCAATGCGCATTTCAAGTCCTCGACCAACCGGGCGCCGCGCCGTGCCAATCCGGGCCAGCCCGGCGAGGAGCGCATCATCAGGCTCCGCCTCAAGCTGATCGCCGACGCCGGCATCATCGGGTTGCCCAATGCCGGCAAATCGACCTTCCTGGCGGCGGTCAGCGCCGCCAAGCCGAAAATCGCCGACTATCCGTTCACGACGCTGACCCCACAGCTTGGCGTGGTGAGCATCGACGGACGCGAATTCGTGCTGGCCGACATTCCGGGCCTGATCGAAGGCGCCCATCTGGGCGCCGGCCTGGGCGACCGCTTCCTCGGCCATGTGGAGCGCTGCCGCGTGCTGCTGCACCTCATCGACGGCACCGCCGAGGATGCCGGCAAGGCCTACAGGACGGTCCGCGCCGAGCTTACGGCCTACGCGCACGGCCTCGCCGACAAGCCCGAAATCGTCGCCCTCAACAAGGCGGATGCGATGGCGGCGGACGAGATCAAGCGCCAGGCCGCCCGACTAAAGCGCGCCGCCAAGACGCCGCCGCTGATCGTTTCAGCCGCGACCGGGGCCGGGGTGCCGGAAGTGCTGCGCGCCCTTCTGCGAGAAATCGACCAGGCGGGTGCCACCAAGGATGCGCCCGCGCGCCAGCCTGCAGGCGCCTGGCAGCCATGAGCAAGATCCCGGCTCTCACCGACTTTCGCCGCATCGTGGTGAAGGTCGGCTCCTCGCTCCTGGTCGACGCCACGGCCGGACGCGTCAAGGAGGAATGGCTGGCGAGCCTCGCGCAGGACATCGCGGCGCTCCACCGCGACAAGCGCGACCTGCTGGTGGTCTCTTCGGGCGCCATCGCGCTCGGCCGCTCCGTGCTGCGCCTGCCGGCGGGGGCGCTGCGGCTCGAGGACAGCCAGGCCGCCGCCGCGGTCGGCCAGATCGCGCTCGCCCGCATCTGGGCCGAGATACTCTCGCGCCACGGCATCACCGCCGGACAGGTGCTGGTGACCCTGCAGGACACCGAGGAGCGGCGCCGCTATCTCAACGCCCGCTCGACCATCGAGCGGCTGCTCGAATGGCGCGCCGTGCCGGTGATCAACGAGAACGACACGGTGGCGACCAACGAGATCCGCTACGGCGACAATGACCGGCTCGCCGCCCGTGTCGCCACCATGGCGGGCGCCGACCTCCTGGTCCTGCTGTCCGACGTGGACGGGCTCTATGACGCGCCGCCGGGCGGGAGCGCGCGGGCGAAGCTCGTCCCGCTGGTGACCCAGATCACGCCGGAGATCGAAGCCATGGCGGGGGCCGCAGGCTCCGAGCTCTCGCGCGGCGGGATGCAGACCAAGATCGAGGCCGGCAAGATCGCCACCCGCTCCGGCACCCATATGGTGATCGCGTCGGGCCGCATCCCCCATGCGCTCAAGGCCATTGCCGAGGGGGCGCGCTGCACCTGGTTCCTGACGCCGGCAAATCCGGTCACCGCGCGCAAGAAGTGGATCGCGGGCTCGCTCGAGCCGCGCGGCATCCTCACCATCGATGCCGGGGCGGTCGCGGCGCTGCGCCGCGGCAAGAGCCTGCTGCCGGCCGGGGTGATCCGGATCGACGGCCAATTCGCGCGCGGCGATGCGGTGATCATTCGCGCCGCCGACGGGGACGATGTCGGGCGCGGGCTCGTCGCCTACGACGCCGAGGACGCCGAAAAGATCAAGGGCCGCTCATCGGCCGATATTCTGTTGATCCTGGGCTATCAGGGCCGCACCGAGATGGTACACCGCGACCACCTGGTGGTGGCCGGCACCGACCTCACAAAAAAAGAAGACCCTGGAACCGGGGCGGCCCAGGGTCTTTCGCCGGATGGGTGAGGGGTTGGGGGGCTGGGGGCACGCCACCCGGCGCGTCAGGTCAATGCGCCAGGCCGGGTGGTGTTCCATGCCGGCTCAAATTTTTTTTCGCGGCCCGTTCCGGCCATTCCGGAGCTTGCGGGCGCTGTTCCTGGCCTTGGTCCGACCCGCCAGATCGGCCGGCAGATCAACCTTGCGGCCATCCGGAAATTCCAGATATCGCAAGCGGATACGGCCACCACGGCCTTCGATCACGTAGCGGGTGCCGACCGGGAACCGGCTCGGAAGCTGAATGGCCTGGCCACGCATGCGACTCTCTCCTACGCACACTACAGATGCGAAAAAATATGCATGCCGGAAGTGCCAATTCCGTGACGGAATCGCGACCGGAAGGATTCGCTGTGAATTGCTGTGGAAGTGCTAAGGCAATTTTGTGCTTGGTCACAATTTCTGTCGGATTTTCGCACGGAAGCTCAACATCCACGCGCGCTTTCGCGCCGTCAGACCCATCCCGAAAATGCTCCGATGCCGCCGCAATCTAGACGCCGAGGCCGTTCTGCTCGGCGAGTTCCTTGAGCGGCGTTTGCGGGCGGGCACCGAGATGGGAGATCACCTCGGCGGCGGCGAGCGCGCCGAGATGCGCCGCGGTGCGATGGTCGGCGGCGCGCGCGAGGCCGACCAGGAATCCGGCCGCGAACAGATCGCCCGCCCCGGTGGCATCGACCACCCGCTCGACCGGACTTGCCGGGACCGCAAGGGTTTCCGCGCGCGTCACCACCAGGCAGCCCTTCTCGCTGCGCGTGATCACGGCGAGCCTCGCGTCCTGGCGCAGCGCCGCCAGGGCCGTGTCGAAGTCGGCGGTCTCATAGAGGCTGTGCAGCTCGCGCTCGTTGGCGAAGATGAGATCGACCGCGCCGGTGCGGATGAGCTCCAGGAACTCGCCGCGATGGCGATCGACGCAGAACACGTCGGACAGGCTCAGCGCGACCGAGCGCTCGGCCCCGTGGGCGATCTTCGCCGCCTTGAGAAACGCCTGCTTGGCGTGCGGCGGGTCCCACAAATAACCTTCCAGATAGATGATGCCGGCGCCCGCGATCGCGTCGGCGTCGATGTCGCCGGGATGGAGATCCTGGGCGGCGCCCAGATAAGTGTTCATGGTGCGCTCACCGTCGGGCGTCACCAGCACATAGCAGCGCCCGGTCGAGGGCCCGGTAGCGGCGGGCGGCGTCGCGAAGGCGACGCCGGCTGAACGGATGTCGTGGGCAAAGACGCGGCCGAGCCCATCCTGCTTGACCTTGCCCACGAAGGCGCCGCGCGCGCCGAGGCTTGCGGCGCCCACGATCGTGTTGGCGGCCGAGCCGCCGGAGATTTCGACCGCCGGCCCCATGGCATCGTAGATCGCCCCCGCCCGCGCCTCGTCGATGAGCGCCATCGTGCCCTTGTGCATGCCGTGCCGAACCAGGAAATCATCCTCGATGCGGGCAATCACGTCGACAATGGCATTGCCGATGCCGATGACGTCGGTGCGAAGCATATTCATCGTATTCATAAAGCGTCCCCTTGCGATGCCGGAGGGCAGCGAATAGCGAATGGCGAGTTGCGGATTAGTGAGTAGCGAATAGGGAATGGGCTGGCCACCCCATTCGCAATTCGCTATTCGCTATCCGCTCTTCCAACGAGGGACTGCCGCGATGGCATTCAAGGAACGCGTGTTCTCGGGCGTGCAGCCCACCGGCAACCTGCATCTCGGCAACTATCTCGGCGCCATCGTCAAGTTCGTGGCGCTGCAGAAGCGCTACGACTGCATCTATTGCGTGGTCGATCTCCACGCGCTGACCCAGCCGATGGCGGTTTGGGGCGGGCCGGAGGGACTCGCCGGCAACACCCGCGAGGTGACCGCGGCTTACCTCGCGGCCGGCATCGATGCGAAAAGGAACATCGTGTTCAATCAAAGCCAGGTGCATGAGCACGCCGAGCTTGCCTGGATATTCGATTGCGTCGCGCGCATGGGCTGGCTCGGTCGCATGACACAGTTCAAAGACAAGGCCGGCAAGGATCGCGAGAACGCGTCGGTCGGCCTCTTCACCTATCCCAATCTCATGGCGGCCGACATCCTGGTCTATCGCGCCACCCACGTGCCGGTCGGCGATGACCAGAAGCAGCACCTCGAGCTCTCGCGCGACATCGCCCAGAAATTCAACAACGACTTCGGCGCCTCGATCGGCGCCCATGGCCACGGCGACGCCTTCTTTCCGCTGCCCGAGCCGCTGATCCAAGGTCCTGCCACGCGGGTCATGTCGCTACGCGACGGCGCGAAAAAAATGTCGAAGTCGGACGCGTCGGACTATTCGCGCATCAACCTGACCGACGACGCCGATGCGATCGCGCAGAAGATTCGCAAGGCCAAGACCGATCCCGAGCCGCTGCCGCACGAGGAGAAGGAGCTCGCCCATCGTCCGGAAGCCGAAAATCTGGTGGGCATTTATGCCGCGCTCGCCGATACCAGCAGGGCGCAGGTGCTGGCGGAGTTCGGGGGCGCGCAATTCTCCGCCTTCAAGGCGGCGCTGATCGAGCTCCTGGTCGGCAAGCTCGCGCCGCTCAACGGAGAGATGCGGCGCCTGCTCGCCGACCCAGCCTATATCGACCAGGTGCTGGCCGAGGGCGCGACGCGCGCGCAAAGCCTCGCCGCCGAAACCATGAAAGCCGTGAAGGATATCGTCGGCTTCGTGCACCGGTAAGCGCGCAAGGCCCCCGCCCTACCCTCCCCGGCTCGCGGGGAGGGTAGGGTGGGGGAACGGACGCGAAATCTTGCCGCGCCGCAGCGGCCTTGTCCGGCCCCCAAGCCTCGTGGCAGGATTCAGCGTGGTGCGGCGGCGTCGAGACCAGAGGTCCGACGGTCGTTGGGGGACTGCCGATGAGCCTGCGGCGGCGCAGCTACGAGCCCGGCCATTCGCCGAAATTCCTGGTCGTGATCGATGACACGCCGGAATGCGACCGCGGCCTCTATTTTGCCAGTCGCCGCGCGTTGCGGACCGGCGCCAGCGTGCTGATGCTGCGCGTGATCGAAATGCATGACCGCAACCAGCAATGGCTCGGCGTCGCGGACATCATGCGGGCGGAAGCGCACGAGGCCGCCAATGCGGCGCTCGATCGCGCCGGCGCCCGCGCCACCGGCATCACCGGCGCCATGCCGGAACGGGTCATTCGCGAAGGCGACAAGACCGAGGAAATCCTCAAGCTGATCGAGGAAGACGAGGACATCGCGCTGCTCATCCTGGCGGCCGGCACCGACACCGAGGGGCCGGGTCCGCTGGTCGATAGCCTCGCCAAGACCGCCGGTACGTTTCCGATCCCGGTCGCCATCGTGCCCGGCCACCTCAGTGACGAAGACCTCGATTCGATGTCCTAGCGCACGTCCCGGAAAAGCCTGCCCATGCAAAGGCGGATACCGGTTTTCCGAAAAGGCAGGCCCCCGCGGAGGCGGGGGACATGCGCCAGCGCAAAAAAGCGGAGCGCATTTCCGATCCATTCGATCGGGATGTGCTCTGACGGGCGGCGGTGCGCCGGGCGTGCGGCACGGGCAGGCTTGAACTCTGCGGCCGGACGGCCACTTATTGGAAAGGCTGACAATTCAATAGCCTGGACCCGGAGAGGCGCCTATCCTCGGGTCCAGGTGAAGGAGACCGCGATGTTCATCCAGACCGAGCCGACCCCCAATCCGGCGACCCTCAAGTTCCTGCCCGGACGCTCCGTTCT
>DATDGG010000368.1:0-4044 GCA_036522235.1 Xanthobacteraceae bacterium | reverse complement strand
GTTCGCCTGACCGAGAAGGAAACCGCGATCCTGCGCTATCTCTATCGCGCCGGGCAGCGGCCGGTTTCGCGCGAGATGCTGTTGCAGGAAGTCTGGGGTTACAATTCCGGCGTCACCACCCACACGCTCGAAACCCACATCTACCGGCTGCGGCAAAAGGTCGAACGGGATGCCGCGAGCCCCGCTATCCTGGTGACCGAATCCGGCGGCTACAAGCTCGTGCCGTGAATTCGTCAGCTCAATGACAATCGAGGATGACATCGCCTTTTTTGAACGCGTCCCCACGCTCGGTCTGTTGGGGCGGGAGGCCTTGCGCATCCTGGCGATCGGCGCCGAAAGCCGCTACGTGCATGGTGGAGAAGTCCTGTTCGCCGCCGGCGAAGAGGCCGCCGCCGGCTTCGTGATCCAGGAAGGCTCGTTCAGCCTGTCGACCGGTCAGGTGGGTGACGAGACGCTGGTGGTAGGAAGCGGCGCGCTCATCGGCGAGCTTGCCTTGATCACCGAGACCCGGCGGCCGGCGACCGCGACCGCGCTCGAGCCCTCGACCGTGCTGCGCATCCCGCGCAACCTCTTCCTCAAAATGCTGGACGGCTTCCCGGCCGCCGCCGCGAAGCTGCGCGACATCCTGGCGACCCGCAGCAATCAATCCACCGTCGACATCTACAACGTGCGCAGCATTCTGGATGAGCAAGAATGATCCCGGCTTGCGAGCGGGGGCAGGCCACAGGCGGCCGAATGCTCTCGCGGTGCGGGCAAAGCAGGAGTAACCTGCCTCGGTAAGCAACGATCCTGTCAGGGGACTGCGATGAAACTTCCCCGTAGACAATTTCTGCAAATAGCGGTCGGTGCGGCCGCGCTGCCGGCCTCATTCCGCGCGGCCTGGGCGCAATCCTATCCGACACGGCCGGTGCGCTGGATCGTGTCGTTCGCGGCGGGGGGGCCAAACGACATCGTCGCCCGCCTGGTCGGGCAATTCTTGTCGGAAAAGCTCGGCCAGCAAGTTGTGATCGAGGACAAGGGCGGTGCCGGCGGCAATGTCGGCATGGAGGCCGTGCTCGGCGCTGCGCCAGACGGCTACACGATCGGGTTTGTGGCGCCGAACAACGCCATCAACGCCACCATGTATGAAAAGCTGCCGTTCGATTTCCTGCGCGACAGCGCGCCGGTGGGTGGGATGATGCTGCTGACCAATGTGATGGTCGTCAATCCGGACGTGCCCGCCAAGACCGTGCCGGAGTTCATCGCCTACGCAAAGGCCAATCCCGGCAAGGTCAACATGGCCTCCTCGGGGATCGGAACGTCGGTGCACATGTCGGG
This sequence comes from Xanthobacteraceae bacterium, assembly GCA_036522235.1. Taxonomy (GTDB): domain Bacteria; phylum Pseudomonadota; class Alphaproteobacteria; order Rhizobiales; family Xanthobacteraceae; genus VAZQ01. The sequence continues at coordinate 2,727 of DATDGG010000368.1, read as the reverse complement.
CGAGCTGTTCAAGATGATGACGGGAATCGACATGCAGCATGTGCCCTATCGGGGCAGCGCACCGGCCATGCAGGACTTGCTCACCAATCGCGTCCAGGTCATGTTCGACAACCTGCCGGGCTCGGTGCAGTACATCAAAGCCGGCAGCTTGCGGGCGCTGGGCGTCACCGCGGGCAAGCGCGCGGACGCGATCCCGGACGTGCCGACGATCGGCGAGTCGGTGCCGGGCTATGAGGCGGTCGTGTGGTACGGCATTTCGGTCCCCAAGGGCACACCCGCAGGCGTCATCGGTACGCTCAATAGCGCATTGAATGCCGTGCTGGCGGACCCAAGGCTCAAGGCACGGATGCTGGAGCTCGGCGGCCTGCCGATGCCGACCTCGCCGGCCGAGTTCGGCAAGTTCGTCGCCGACGAAACCGTGAAGTGGGGCAAGGTCGTGCGGGCCGCCAACATCAAGGCGGAGTAGGCTGCCGGGTGGCAGCGCCTTTTTGATTGCAGGGGCGTCATGAAACTTCCCCGTCGGCAATTCCTGCATCTGGCAGCGGGCGCCGCCGCGCTGCCGGCCGTCTCTCGTATCGCGAGAGCGCAGGCTTATCCGATGCGGCCCGTGCGCTTGATCGTTCCGTTCGCGGCCGGTGGAGGAACCGACATTCTCGCGCGCCTGATCGGTCAATGGCTATCGGAGCGGCTTGGTCAACCCTTCATCATCGAGAATCGGTCTGGCGCCAGTACAAATATTGGTACCGAACTAGTCGTGAGGGCACCGCCGGACGGCCAAACGCTCCTCGTCATAGACATGTCTCCCGCCATCAACGCCACGCTCTACGATCAGCTCAACTTCAATTTCATTCACGACATGGTGCCGGTCGCCGGCATCGTACGGCAACCACTCGTCATGGAGGTGAACCCGTCGTTCCCGGCCAAGACGGTCCCTGAGTTTATCGCCTATGCGAAAGCAAATCCGGGCAAGATCGGCATGGCGTCATTTGGCGTCGGCTCGATCTCTCACGTGGCCGGAGAGCTATTTAAGATGGCGACCGGCGTCGATATGGTTCACGTGCCCTATCGCGGTGCCGCGCCTGCCCAGACCGATCTGCTCGGCGGACAGGTGCAAGTCATGTTTGGCAGCATGCTTGCGTCAATCGGGTACATCAAGTCCGGCAGGCTCCGCGCATTGGCGGTGACCACCGCGAACCGTCAGGAGATACTGCCGGACGTCCCGACCGTTGGCGACTTCTTGCCGGGCTATGAAACGAGTGTTTTTTTCATCGTTGCCGCGCCGAAAAAAACTCCGGCGGAAATAGTCGACAAGCTCAATCGTGAGATCAATGCGGGCCTCGCCGATCCCAAGATGAAGGCGCGGTTTGACGAACTGGGCGGCACGGTGCTTCCCGGTTCCCCCGCCGACTTCGAAAAGCTTGTCACCGACGAAACCGAGAAGTGGGGCAGGGTGGTCAAGTTCGCTGGCATCAAGCCGGAATGAGTCCGAGGAACCACGGCCGAATGTTCCGTAAGAGCCGCCGCCAAGTTCTGTATCTGGCAGCCGGTGCCGCGGCGCTGCCGTGCATCTCGCGCATCGCCTGGGCGCAGACCTATCCGACGCGGCCGGTGCGCATGATCGTTGGTTTTGCGGCTGGCGGTCCGACCGATATTCTTGCGCGCCTGATCGGTCAATGGCTGGCGCAGCGTCTCGGACAGCCGTTCCTCATCGAGGATCGCCCTGGTGCCGGCAGCAATATCGCGACCGAGGCGGTCGTGAATGCCGCCGCTGACGGCTACACGCTTCTGCTGGTCGCTCCGGCAAACACGATCAACGCGACGCTCTACGACAAGCTCAATTACAATTTCATCCGTGACATCGCGCCGGTCGCCGGCATCCTGCGCACGTTCTACGTCATGGAGGTTAATCCATCGGTGCCGGCAACGACGGTTCCCGAATTCATCGCCTACGCCAAGGCCAATCCGGGCAAGATCAACATGGCGTCGGCCGGCAGCGGAACGCCGCAACACGTCGCCGGTGAACTGTTCAAGATGATCACCCGCACCGACATGGTGCACGTGCCCTATCGCGGCTCGGCGCCTGCGCTCACTGACTTGCTCGGCGGACAGGTGCAGGTCATGTTCGACAACTTGACCTCATCACTCGAATACATCAGGGCTGGCAAGCTGCGCCCGCTGGCTGTGACGACGGTGACGCGCTCGGAGGCACTCCCTGATGTCCCGACGGTCGGCGACTTCGTGCCCGGCTTCGAAGCCAGTGCCACGTTCGGGGTCGGCGCCCCCAAGGCAACGCCAGTCGGTATCATTGAAAGGCTCAACCGGGAGATCAATGCGGGTCTCGCCGATCCCAAGATCAGGACTCGGCTAGCCGACCTGGGCGGCATGGTGCTTCCCGGTTCGCCGGCCGATTTTGCGAAGCTCATCGCCGATGAGACCGAGAAATGGGGCAAGGTGGTGAAATTCGCGGGCATCAAGCCCGAATGATCCGGCGAAGGTGCGCGTTCCTCCAGCGTCGCCGTCACTCGCGGGCGGCGGCAACGACCTTTCGTATCAGCTCAAAGAAGGCAGGCGTTTGCACTCCCTTGAGGTTCTCGCGCGGGTCGACGTTCTCCACGACAACGAGCCGCCGCGATGGGATGACCGCAATCTTTTGACCGCCGTCGCCGGAAGCCATGATGGCGTCCGCTCCCCATTCGGCGGATTGCAGCGTCCACCACAGGTAGCCAT
>DATDGG010000367.1:0-22045 GCA_036522235.1 Xanthobacteraceae bacterium | reverse complement strand
AGGACATGCGGAGAAGCACAATGGCCGCCGGCAGCAGCAAATTCATCACCTCGATGGACCAGCTCATGGCGCTGTATGAGGCGCCATCGGACGTTTCGATCGCCAAGGAGATCGATTACGTCAGCGATCACTACCGCGCCTTCATCGAGGCGGCGCCGTTCTGTGCGCTCGCGACCTGCGGCCCCGAGGGGCTCGATTGCTCGCCGCGCGGCGACGCGCCCGGGTTCGTGCGGGTGGCCGATCGCAAGACCCTCCTGCTGCCAGACCGCCGCGGCAACAACCGGATCGACAGCCTGCGCAACATCATGCGCGACCCGCGCGTCGCCTTGCTGTTCTTGATTCCGGGCATCGGCGAGACCATCCGGGTCGTGGGTAGCGCCGCGCTCTCGATCGATCCGGAGCTGCTCGCGGGCTTCGTGGTCAACGGCAAGACGCCGAGTTGCGTCATCGTGGTCACGGTCGAGGCGGTCTTCTATCAATGCACCAAGGCGATCGTGCGCTCGAAGCTATGGGACCCGGCGGGCCATGTGGATCGCAAGATGCTGCCGACCGCGGGCGCGATCCTCGCTGGCCTTACGGCCGGCCGGCTCGGCGGCGCCGAGCACGACCGCGGCCAGGCGGAGCGCACGCTGGCGAAGCTTTATTGAAGGGATCACGCGCGGTTGCGTAGGGGCGCCTCATAGCCCGTCGAAGACGGGCGTAAACGCCCTTATGGTGGGCGCCGTGCGGCCTTGCGGGGGAAGGCAAGGCTGGTGGGCGGCCACAAGGGCCCGCCCTTACGCAGCCGGCGCTTCCTCCATCCACCCGCAAGTCTTCAATCGCTCCACCATATGCGCGGGCACCGGTGCGGTGACCCGGATCGGCTCGCGCTTGCGGTAGAGCGGGACTACGATTTCGCGCGCATGAAGCTGCAGCAGCGTTGCGCTGCCACGTGGCGCGTTGCCGTAGACGGCGTCGCCCATGATCGGCCAGCCCATCGCTGCACAGTGCACGCGCAGCTGATGGGTGCGGCCGGTCAGCGGCTCGAGCGCAAGCCAAGTCAGATTGGCGTTGCTGCGTCCCATCACCTGCCAGGCGGTCGCGGCCGGTTGTCCGTTCGGATCGGGCTTCATCCACCAGCCGCGGGTGACGTCCTTGCGGCCGAGCGCGAGCTCGATCCGGCCACTGTCCTCCGCCGGTCCGCCCTCGGCCACCGCCCAATAGGTCTTGCCGATGGCGCCGGTCTTGAACAGGCGGCCGAGTTCGGCCAGCGCCTTGCGGTGGCGGCCGAGCGCGAGGCAGCCGGAGGTGTCGCGGTCGAGCCGGTGCGCCAGCGAGGGCGGGCGCGGCAATCCGAAACGCAGCGCGTCGAAGTGATCCTCCAGGCTCGCGCCGCCCTTGGGGCCGCGATGGACCGCCATGCCGGCCGGCTTGTCGATCACCAGCATCAGGGCATCGCGATAGAGCAGCCGGGCCACCATCTGTTCCGGTGTCATCTCTTCCGGTGTCATGACGAAACCGCTATCACGGCCGCCCACATGGTTTCACGCCCTTTCCTGAAGGATCGCGCAATGGCGCAGCCGAATTGGTGGCAGCGGCTCAACAGTGGGCTCAAGCGCACCTCCGCCGCCATCGCGGGGGCGATCTCCGATCTCGCGATCAAGCGCAAGCTCGACGCCGCCATGATCGAGGAGATCGAGGAGGTGCTGATCCGCGCCGATCTGGGCGTCGAGCTCGCGGGCAGGATCGCGGCCGCGATCGGGCAAGGGCGTTACGACAAGATGATCACCGCCGACGAGGTGAAGGCGGTGCTCGCCGCCGAGGTCGAGAAGGTGCTGGAGCCGGTCGCCAAGCCGCTTGCGATCGGCGCCGCGCGGCCGTTCACCATCCTGGTGGTCGGCGTCAACGGCTCGGGTAAGACCACCACCATCGGCAAGCTCGCGGCCCGCTATCGCGCCGAGGGCCGCCGCGTCATGCTGGCGGCCGGTGATACGTTCCGCGCTGCCGCGATCGATCAGCTCAAAATCTGGGGCGATCGTGCCGGTGCGCCGGTCATCAAGCGCCCGCCGGGGGCCGATGCGGCGGGGCTCGTCTTCGAGGCGCTCGAGACGGCGCGCCAGCAGGGCGCCGACGTGCTGCTGGTCGACACCGCGGGCCGCCTGCAGAACAAGGCCGCCCTCATGGAGGAATTGCACAAGGTGGTGCGGGTGATGAAAAAGGTCGACCCGGCGGCTCCGCACGCGGTCCTGCTGGTGCTCGATGCTACCGTCGGGCAGAACGCCTTGTCGCAGGTCGAGGTCTTTCACAAGATCGCCGGTGTCACCGGTCTCGCCATGACCAAGCTCGACGGCACCGCGCGCGGCGGTATTCTGGCCGCGATTGCGGAGAGACACGCATTGCCGGTGCATTTCATCGGGGTCGGCGAAGGCATCGATGACCTGGCGCCGTTCGCCGCCAAGGATTTCGCGCGCGCCATCGCGGGGATCGAATCTTAACGCTGTCGCCCTTTGGCCGCTCCCCCTCAAGCGTTCGGGATGACAAGGTCGCCGGATCGCGCTAAATGCCGCCGCATGACCAGCAAGCCGAAGCTCAATCCGGCCCTCAAGCTCGTGCTCGACCTCGGGCCGCTGCTCGTATTTTTTGCCGCCAATTCGCGCTTCGGCATTTTTACCGCGACCGCGGTATTCATGGCCGCCATCCTGGTAGCGCTCGGCATCGCCTATGCGCTGACCCGGCATCTACCGCTTATGCCGGTCGTCACCGCGGTCGTGGTGGTGGTGTTCGGGACGCTGACCCTGGTGCTGCACGACGAGCTGTTCATCAAGGTCAAGCCGACCATCATCTATGTGCTGTTCGGCGGCGCGCTGCTGGCCGGGCTCGCGGCCGGCAAGTCGCTGCTCGGGCTGGTCTTCGATTCCGTCTTCCATCTGACCGAGGAGGGCTGGCGCAAGCTGACGTTACGCTGGGCGCTGTTCTTCCTCGCGCTCGCGGTCGCGAATGAGATCGTCTGGCGTACGCAGACGACGGATGTCTGGGTGAGCTTCAAGGTCTTCGGCGTGGTGCCGTTGACCTTCATATTCGCGGCTTTGCAATACCCGCTGCTGACCAAATACGCGGTGCACGAGCCGGCGGAAGCCGAGGCAGGGCAAGCCGCGCCGCCACCCTAATCCTCATCCTCCGGCGGCGATCGCCTTCTCGATCTCGGGCTTGAGCACGGTGTCGAGATTGTCCGGCGTGATCGGACCGATCAGCTTGTAGGCGATGCGCGCATCGCGGCCGACCACGAAGGTTTCCGGCACCCCATAAACGCCCCACTCGATCGCGGCGCGGCCGTTCTCGTCGGCGCCGTTGGCGGCGAACGGGTCGCCGTAGCGGCCGAGAAATCGCCGCGCATTGTCGGCCTGGTCCTTGTAGTTGATGCCGACGATGCGGATGCGCTTGTCCTGCGCGAGCTGCACCAAGAGCGGCGCCTCGTCGTGGCAGGGCACGCACCAGGATGCCCACACATTGATGATCGAGACCGCGCCGTGGAACGCCGCCGGGTCGAGGCCCGGAACCGGCGCGCCGTCACGCGCAAGGCCGGCGAGCGGCGGCAGGTTGGTCTGCGGCGCCGGGTGGCCGATCAGGGCTGAAGGGATGCGCGAGGGGTCGCCGGCATAGAGCCGGATGACGAACAGCGTCGCCAGCCCCAGAAAGCCGATGAGCGGAATGAGCACGATGAGCCGGCGCCGTCCGACCTTTGGGGTGTCTTCGCCTGCGGTATTTTGGCTTGCAGCCGCCATGAATTGCCTCTCCGCGGGGGCTTCGCTCTTTTGCGCTGGCGCATATCCCCCGCCTCCGCGGGGGCATGCCTTTTCGAAAAACCGGTATCCACCCCCGCCTTCGCGGGGGCAAGCTTTTTCCGGGACTTGCGCTAGGGCGGGGGGATTGTGGCATTTCCGGATGGGAAACCGGGTTCAACTTTTGCTGAAGGGCCGAGTCCCGACCGGCGCGTCACGCCGCGTGCCTCGAGGTCCGCGAGGCTGCGCGATTGCCGCCGATGGTCGAGCACGACCCACGCGATCAAGCCGCCCACGACCAGGATGGCGAGCCCGTACGCGATCTCGATGAAGCCTGAATGCGGGCCCAGATCCATTCCAAGCACCATGGATCAATGCCCGCCTGCCGCTTCGGCCTGCAGCATCAGCAGCGTGCGCACCCGTCGCCGCATGATCTCGTTGCACATGGCAGCGAGGTGCAAGGTGAAGAACAGGAGCGTGCAGGCGATCGCCATCACGAAGAGCGGCGTCAGCAGGCTCGCATCGATGGTCGAGCCGCCGACCCGGAATACCGAGGCCGGCTGATGCAGCGTGTTCCACCAGTCGACCGAGAACTTGATGATCGGCAGATCGATGGCGCCGACCAGCGTGAGCACGGCGACCGCGCGGGCGGCGCGGGTCGGGTCATCGATCGTGCGCCACAGCGCGATCACGCCGAGATACATCAGGAACAGCACCAGCTCCGAGGTGAGCCGCGCGTCCCACACCCAGTAGGTGCCCCACATCGGACGGCCCCACAGCGAGCCGGTGACGAGGCACAGGAACGTGAACGCGGCGCCGAGCGGGGCCGCCGCCTTGGCGGCGACATCGGCCAAGGGATGGCGCCACACCAAAGTACCGAGCGCCGCCACGCTCATGACTCCCCAGGCCATCATCGAGAGCCAGGCGACCGGCGCGTGCAGGAACATGATCTTCACGGTGGCGCCTTGCTGATAGTCGTCGGGCGCGAAATAGACCTGCTCGAGGCCGATCCCGAACGCCACGACGGTCGCGGCGGCGAGCCACGGCAGGACGGCTTCGGCGAGCGCCCGAAAGCGCGTCGGATTGGCGAGATCGATCAGGGCCATGAACGGCTCCTTCAAGGTGCGCGCCCATCGCAATGGGCTTTCCATGCCGACTTTGTCAACAGCATGCTCGGCGAGCGCAAGTCCATCAGTCCATGGCGTGTCGTAGCGCCGCAGCGGTCGCGAAGGTGCCGACCACGATGCTCATCAGCGCCAGCCCGCACAGAATGCTGAACGGCGTGCCGAACCGGACCGGACCTACGATGGCGGCGTTCGATGCCGCCACACCGAAGATCAGGACCGGCACGGTCAGCGGCAAGACCAGGACCGCGACCAGGAGGCCGCCGCGGCGCAGCGCCACCGTGACGGCGGCGCCCACCAGCCCGAGGAACGTCAGTGCCGGCGTACCGACCAGCAGGGTGAGCGCGACCGCGCCGGTTGCCGGCGGCTCGAGATTGAGCAGCAGGCCCAGGAGCGGCGCGGCGAGCACCAGCGGCAGGCCGGTCGTGAGCCAATGCGCGATCGCCTTGACGGCGACCGTGAGCTCGAGCGTTACCGGGGCGGTCAGGATGAGGTCGAGGGAGCCGTCCTCATGGTCGATGGCCAGCAGCCGGTCGAGGGTCAGGAGGCTCGCCAGCAGCGCCCCGAGCCACAGGATCGCCGGCCCCACCCGGGCCAGCAGCGCCAGGTCAGGACCGATGGCGAACGGCACCAGGGTGACGACGATGAGAAAGAACAGCACCCCGATCAAGGCGCCGCCGCCGACCCGTATGGCGAGCCGCACGTCACGGACGAACAGGGCCGCGAGCGCGCTCACGGCGCGCCTCCCAGTCTCAGCTCCTGCGGGGCGGCGAGCCCGATCGGACCATGGGCGGCGGCCAGGATGAGCCCGCCGCCCCCCAGGTGCTCCCCCATGAGGGCCGCGAGCTTCGCCTGGGCAGCGGTGTCGAGCGCGGAAGTCGGCTCGTCGAGCAGCCAGAGCGGCCGCCGGATGGCGATCAGCCGCGCGATCGAGAGGCGCCGCCGCTGGCCGGCCGACAGATAGGCAGCCGGCAGCTCCGCTATGCCGTCGAGGCCGACCGCCGCAAGCGCCGCCTGCGTCCGTTCGCCGCTCCCCAGATAGCGCGACCAGAAGGTGAGGTTCTCGGTGACCGTCAGCGACGGCTTGAGGGCGTCCAGGTGGCCGAGATAATGGGCCTGCTCCGCGATGGTGAGCTCGGGGTCGGAACCTTCGAGCGAAAGCACTCCGCCCGATCGCGCCACCAGCCCGGCCACCAGCCGCAGCAGCGACGACTTGCCGACCCCGTTCGGCCCCAGCACCACCAGGGCTTCGCCGGCGCCGACCGCAAAGCTCAGGCCCGAGAAAACCTGGCGGCCGCCGCGGAAGCAGGCGAGATCCGACCCTACAAGGCGCATCAGAAAGCCCCTCGCCGCGGCTTCCAATCCCGGTGGGCCCGGAACCGGAGGATGTCTTCAGGCAATCCGGCAAAGGCCCGCCTTGCCCCCAGGCGGTCTAGCCGGCGGAACCGCTAACTGGCCGCGACCGCGCCAGCCAGGGCGTCGACACGTGTTGATTATCTGGAACCCTGCAAAAAAAGAACTTATAAGCCCTACTATCCGCGCTTATTTTGGCCAAACCCTCGCGGAAATCGGGACCGGCGATTATAGGGGCATGCTGGTATCATATTACCGTAACATGCTTCAATCCGGTCGGATGGGGAACGAAACAAAATGACGTCGCTCGACAGCTTCAGGTGCTGCAAGACTCTCAAGGTCGGGAGCAAGACCTACGCCCATTACAGCCTGCAGGCGGCTGAGAAGAATGGCTTGAAGGGAATTTCCCGCCTGCCGTTCTCGCTCAAGGTGCTGCTGGAGAATCTCCTGCGCAACGAAGACGGCCGCTCCGTCACCAAGGAAGACCTGCAGGGCGTGGCGCAGTGGCTCAAGACCAAGACCTCGGAGCGCGAGATCGCTTTTCGTCCGGCGCGCGTGCTGATGCAGGACTTCACCGGCGTGCCGGCGGTGGTCGATCTCGCCGCCATGCGCGACGCCATGAAGAAGCTCGGCGGCGATCCCAAGAAGATCAATCCGCTCGTCCCGGTCGATCTCGTGATCGATCATTCGGTGATCATCAATTTCGCCGGCAACGCCGCCGCGTTCAAGAAGAACGTCGAGGAGGAATACAAGCAGAACCAGGAGCGCTACGAATTCCTCAAATGGGCGCAGCGCTCGTTCGAGGACCTGCGCGTGGTTCCGCCCGGGACCGGCATCTGTCACCAGGTCAATCTTGAATATCTGGCGCAGACGGTGTGGACCAGGAAGGACAAGGTCAAGATCGACGGCAAGCCCGTGCAGATGGAGGTCGCCTATCCGGATACGCTGGTGGGGACCGATTCCCATACCACCATGGTCAACGGCCTGGCGGTGCTGGGCTGGGGCGTCGGCGGCATCGAGGCGGAAGCCGCGATGCTCGGCCAGCCCTATTCGATGGTCCTGCCCGAGGTGATCGGGGTCAAGCTGACCGGCAAGCTCAAGGAAGGCGTCACCGCGACCGACCTCGTGCTGACCGTCACGCAGATGCTGCGCAAGCGCGGCGTGGTCGCGAAGTTCGTCGAGTTCTTCGGTGCCGGTGTCGCCAATCTTTCGATCGCGGACCGCGCCACCATCGGCAACATGTCGCCTGAATATGGGGCGACCTGCGGCTTCTTCCCCATCGACGACGACACGCTGCAATATCTGCGCGACACCGGCCGCTCGGCCGAGCGCGTCGCGCTGGTCGCCGCCTATGCCAAGGCGCAGGGCCTCTACCGCACCAAGACGACGCCCGATCCGATCTTCACCGACGTGCTCAAGCTCGAACTGTCGCAGATCGAGCCGTCGCTCGCCGGCCCCAAGCGTCCGCAGGACCGCATCGCGCTCAAGGACACCAAGCACGGCTTCGCCACCGCGCTCGACAAGGAATTCGGCAAGGGCGCCGAGGCCGGCAAGCGGCTGCCGGTCGAGGGTCGCAACCACGATCTCGGCCACGGCGATGTCGTGATCGCGGCCATCACGTCCTGCACCAATACGTCCAATCCGAGCGTCATGATGGGGGCTGGGCTCTTGGCGCGCAAAGCTGCCGCCAAGGGCCTGACCGTCAAGCCCTGGGTCAAGACCTCGCTCGCGCCCGGATCGCAGGTGGTCGCCGAATATCTGAACAAGTCCGGATTGCAGACCGATCTCGACAAGCTCGGCTTCAACCTGGTGGCGTTCGGCTGCACGACCTGCATCGGCAATTCGGGCCCGCTGCCGCCGGAAATCTCCAAGACCATCAACGATCACGATTTGGTGAACGCCGCGGTCCTGTCGGGCAATCGCAACTTCGAGGCGCGGGTCAACCCCGACGTGCGGGCGAACTACCTCGCCTCCCCGCCGCTGGTGGTCGCCTATGCGCTCGCCGGCTCCATGCAGATCGACCTCAACCGCGCGCCGCTCGGCACCGACAAGGCCGGCAAGAAGGTCTTTCTGAAGGATATCTGGCCGAGCAACCGCGAGATCACGACCTTCGTGCGCAAGAACATCACCAAGCAGATGTTCACCAAGAAATACGGCGATGTGTTCAAGGGCGACGCGCTCTGGCGCAAGATCACCGTCAAAGGCGCACTGACCTATGGGTGGGATTCGAAGTCGACCTACGTGCAGAACCCGCCGTATTTCGTCGGCATGGGCCGCTCGCCCGCGCCGGTGACCGATATCGTGGACGCCCGGGTGCTCGGCCTGTTCCTCGACTCAATCACCACCGACCACATCTCGCCGGCGGGCTCGATCAAGGCCGACTCGCCGGCCGGCAAGTATCTGATGGCCCACAAGGTCAAGCCGATCGACTTCAATCAATACGGCACCCGCCGCGGCAACCACGAGGTGATGTTGCGCGGGACCTTCGCCAATATCCGCCTCAAGAACCAGATGGTGCCGGGCGTCGAGGGCGGCATGACGGTCCACTATCCGTCGCGGGAGCGGATGACGATCTATGACGCCGCCATGCGCTACCAGAGCGAGAAGATTCCGCTGGTGATCTTCGCCGGCAAGGAATACGGCAGCGGCTCCTCGCGCGACTGGGCCGCCAAAGGGGTCAATCTCCTGGGGGTGCGGGCCGTGGTCACCCAGTCGTTCGAGCGCATCCACCGCTCCAATCTGATCGGGATGGGGGTGCTGCCGCTGGTGTTCGAGGAAGGCACGTCCTGGCAATCGCTTGGCCTCAAGGGCAGCGAGCAGGTCACGATCCGCGGGTTGCAAGGGGAGCTCAAGCCGCACCAGCGGCTGATGGCCGAGATCGTGGCCGCCGACGGCCGGCTCCGGCGCGTCCCGCTGATCTGCCGCATCGATACCCTGGACGAGCTCGACTACTTCAAGAACGGCGGCATTCTGCAATACGTGCTGCGCCACCTGGTGGCGGCCTGAAAGGACCGCCCCCTCACCTCGAAGTGAGTGGCGGGTGATCGCGGGCGCGACTATCACTGTGCCGCCGTCCGGTGGGTGCCGTGGGAGGAGCCCATCGATGCCGGGGCCAACCTGGCGTCGATCCGAAGTTCAGTGGTCCAGAAGCTCAGCTATCCAGAAGCCCATCGATCCAGAAGCTCACCGATCCAGAAAGCCCGATGATTTCGAAAGCCCAACGGTTTCGAAGCCCAATGATTTCGAGGCTGACTGACGAGTGCCGGGAGGGACGTCATGGTGCGTGATTGCTTGGCCTGCGCGATCGCGGTCGTCTGCAGCTCGGCTGCGCTTTCCAATGCCGGCGCTGAGCCACGCGCCGTCATCGAGCTGTTCACCTCCCAGGGCTGCTCGTCCTGTCCCCCGGCCGACAAGCTCCTGGCGCAGTTCGCGTCGGATCCTTCGCTCATTCCGATCAGCCTGCCGATCGACTATTGGGACTATCTGGGCTGGAAGGACACGCTGGCGGATCCGCGCAACTCGGCGCGCCAGCGCGCCTATTCGCATGTGCGCGGCGATCGCGAGGTCTACACCCCGCAGGTCGTGGTGAACGGCAGCGTGCATGCGCTCGGCAGCGACAAGGAGGCGATCGAAGCCGCGATCGCGCAAAGCCGCAAGAACGGGATGACGCTCTCGCTGCCGGTCAGCATGACGATGGCGGATGGCCGCGTCCTGGTCAGCGTGCCGGGCGGCCGGGAGGGTCTGTCGGCCGCCGAAGTCTGGATCTGCGGCCTGCTCAAATCTGCTGCGGTCGCCATCGGTCGCGGCGAGAATCGCGGCAAGACGATCACCTACAGCAATGTCGCGCGGCGCTGGGTGAAGCTCGGCACCTGGACCGGCAAGGCCGAGACGTGGAGCTTCCCGATCCACGATTTCGACGACGACGGCATCGAAGAGGCGGCCGTGATGGTGCAGGGCGGCACGGTCGACAAGCCGAGCGCTATCCTTGGCGCCGGCTTTGCGACGATCCACTAGGCTGATCCACCAAGAGGCGAGAGCCTCTGCCCGCCAAAAAAATGGCCGGCTTGACGGCCGGCCTGCGAAATCTGAATTGAACCGTTGAAGTTTCTCGGGCCCGATCCGCTCCAAACCCCGGGGGGCTGGGGGGCTGAGGAATCCGGCGCTCGGAAGCAGACCGGGCCCTGAGGCAACAGGATCATCTCTCTCATTCCAGCTTGGCGCGCGCTTGTCCGAAATTGGGCAGCTTTATGATGTCTTTGACGACTCCGTGAGGCGCCGCGAACCTCGATCGCGCCCAAGACGTTGACATCCAAGAAGCCTCTTGCCGGCGCGCCCGTCCGGCGCGATCATCTGTCAATCTACCGTCACACTCGAAAGGAGGGCCGCATGAGTCTTAGTCCAGGCGACAGTGAACCCAGCCAGTTCCGCGGGGGCGAAGCCCCCGCCAGCAGAGCTGTTCTGAGCCAAGTCCACTCGACCTCCGCCCCCGCCAATCAAGCCAGCGCCAATCAAGTCACTTTCAGCCGGGCCGAGCTGAGCCGCCTGTTCGGGCTCTATGGCCGCAAGGTCGCGGCCGGCGAATGGCGCGATTACGCCATCGATTTTCTGAAGGATCGCGCGGTATTTTCGGTCTTTCGCCGCGCCTGCGAGGTGCCACTCTACCGCATCGAGAAGAATCCGCGGCTCGCCCGCCGGCAGGGCGCCTATAGCGTGATCTCCGCGACCGGCCTGATCGTTCGTCGTGGCCCCGAGCTTGATCGTGTGCTGCGCGCCCTCGATCGATCGCTGAGCGTGGTCGCGCCCTGACCTCGCGGCCCCGTTAGGGCTTACCACTGGCGCCGGCGCCGAGCGCGCGCTGCATCAGCACGGTATCGAGCCACCGGTCGAACTTGAAGCCGACCGCGGTGTGCGTGCCGACCATTTGGAATCCGGCGGCGGCATGCAGGGCGATCGAGGCGTGCTGCTGCGAATCGCCGATCACGGCGATCATCTGACGGAAGCCGCGCCTTTCGGCCTCCCGGACCAGCCGTTCGATGAGGGCACGGCCGATCCCGCGCCGCTGCCGATCGGTCGCCACATAGATCGAATCCTCCAGGGTCCAGCGATAGGCCGGCCGCGACCGGTACTCTCCCGCATAGGCATAGCCGGCGACGGCGCCTGCGGTCTCGGCCACCAGAAACGGGAAGCCGCCGGCGTGAAGCGCCGCGAAGCGGCGCGCCATCTCGACCGCGTCGGGCGGCTCGAGCTCGAACGTCGCGGTGCCGTGCCGCACCGCCTCGGCGTAGATGCGGGTGATGGCGGCAATGTCTTGGGGCACCGCCGCTCGGATATCGATACCGGTCATGCGCGCGTGCAGGGTTCAGCCCAAAACGAAAACGCCCCGACCATCGGCCGGGGCGCTTCGTGGCAGCAAGCTCTTCAGCGCCGATCGCCGAGGAAGCGGAGCAGGAACACGAACAGGTTGATGAAGTCGAGATAGAGCTGCAACGCGCCCATCACGGCCTTGCGGCCCGCGATGGTGCCGTCGTCGTTCACACTGTACATTTCCTTGATCCGCTGCGTGTCCCAGGCGGTCAGGCCGGCGAAGATCACGACCCCGAGCGCGGAGATGACGAAATCGAGCCCCGTGCTCTTGAGGAAGATCTGGACGACCATCGCGATCATCAGCCCGAACAAGCCCATGACCAGGAACGATCCGATGGGCGACAGGTCGCGCTGCGTTGTATAGCCATAGATACTCAGGGCGCCGAACGAAGCCGCCGAGATGAAGAACACCCGCGTCACCGAGGCGCCCGTATAGGCCAGGAACACCGACGACAACATCAGGCCGAGCGCTCCCGCATAGACCATGAAGAGGGTCAGGGCGGTCGAAGGCTGCAGGTGCTGGATGCGGAAGCTGATGAACATCGCCAGCCCGAACGTCCCCAGCAACAGGATGATGATCGCCGGTCCGCCATAGATCGCGGCCCCGAACGGCGTAAGGCCCGTGATCGCGCCGCTCGCATTGGTCACCACGGCGGCCTGGAAGGTGAGCCACGCGACGACGCCGGTGAGGCCGACGCCCGCCGCCATGTAATTGTAGACGCGGATCATGTAGGCGCGCAGGCCCGCATCGATCGCAACTGCCCGGCCCGCGCCGACGCGCGTAGCCGTCGCGTAGTTCCGGTCAAAGTCCGACATTGGAATTCCCTCTCTCTTGATCTCCGGCGCGGGCGCCGGATGGCTCGGCGCCGGCTCCCAGCCGGGGGGTGGCGCCTGATGCGCAGAATCTAGTGCGGAGGCGAGGCGCGCGCCAGATGCCGGACAGGGGAATCGTTAATGCGACGCCAACGCAAAACGCCGCACAAGAGCAGGTTACAAAGCCGCAATGTGGCCCAATCAGGGGTTTCAGGGGTTTCAGAGGTTCCGCAGCACCGGCGCGGGCTTCTGCCCGAGCGCCGCGAACGTGCCCACGAGACCGAGCCCCACCGTTGCCGCGATGGCGCCTGCGGCGGCCGCAAAGGCCGGGCCGGCAAGCCAGGCGAACGACAGGTTCATGACATGGGTGAGGATGAGGGCGGCGGCGGCCGATCCGGCCGCGATGCCGAACAGGGCGGTCGCACTGCCGACCAGGAGATATTCGAGCCCATAGGCGCCGATGAGCCGGCCGCGGCTCGCGCCCAGCACCTTGAGCACCACCGCGTCGTGCACGCGGTTCTTGTGGCCGGACGCGAGCGTCCCGCCCAGCACCAGGAGCGCCACCACCAAGGTCAGCGCGGTCGCTCCGCGCAGGCCCAGCACCAGATTGGTGACCACGCGGCCGACCGCATCGAGCGCGTCGCGCACCCGCACCGTGGTGACGGAGGGGAAATCGTCGGCCGTCGCCTTGAGCAGGGCGATTTCCTCGGCCGACGAGCTGCGGCCCGGATAGGTCAAGGTCGCGATGTCGGTATGCGGCGCATTGCGAAAGGTGGCGGGCGAGAACACCATCACGAAATTGATGCCGAGGCTCTGCCAGTCGAGCGTGCGCAGATTGGCGATGCGCGCCGTGATGAGACGCCCCAGCACGTTGACGGTGACCGGATCGCCGACCTTGAGGCCGAGCCCGTCCGCGACGCGCTTCTCGAACGACACCAGCGGCGCTGTCTCGTCGGGCCTCCACCATTCGCCTTCGACCACGCGCGAGCCGGCCGGGACGTCGTCCGCATAGGTGATGCCGCGGTCACTCTGCAGCACCCAGGCGGCGCTGGCCGACGGCTTGAGCGCCTCGACCGGGGTGCCATGAGCCGCCACGATGCGCCCGCGCAGCATCGGCACGCGCTCGAGCGTGGCGTCGGGCGCATGCGCCCGGATGGCGGCATCGAATCGATCGGCTTCCTGGGCCGGGATGTCGAGAAAAAAGAACGAGGGCGCCCGCTCCGGCAATGCCGCCATGAACTGCGTGCGCAGATTGCCGTCGATCTCGATCACCGTGACCAGGAGCGCAAGACCTAAGCCCAGCGACAGCACCACGCTGGTGGTGAGCGCGCCCGGCCGGTGCACATTGGCGATCGCCAACCGCAGCACGGTCGAGCGCGCATGCGGCAGCGCGCGCGCGATCCGCATGAGCGCCGCCGCGATCAGGCGCAGCGTCACCAGCACCGCGGCGGCCGCCGCCACGAAGATTTCCGCCGTCCGCCGGTCGTGGGCGAGCGCCACCGCGAGCCCCGCCAGCCCGATGCCCACCAGGATGATGGCCGCCATATAGGACCGGCGCGGCCAGCGCGCGTCCTCGGCGATCTCGTCGCGAAACAGGGTCGACACCGGCACCTCATGGGCGCGCCCCAGCGGCCACAGCGCGAACACGACCGCGGTGAGCACCCCGTAAAGAAGCGCGAGCGCAAGCTCGCCCGCGTGCACGGCCGGAGCGATCGGCAGCGGCAGCACCGCGCCGAATCCCCAGACGATCACAAACGGCAAGGCCGCCGCGACCGCGAGCCCCGGCAGTGCGCCCAGGCACGCAAGTCCGATGACCTGGACCAGATAGATCGCGAACAGGTCCCGCCCGGTCGCGCCGACCGATTTCAAGGTCGCGATCACGGTACGCTTGCGGTCGAGATGGCTCTTCACCGCGTTGGCCACCCCGACGCCTCCGACCAGCAAGGCGGTCAGTCCCACGAGCGTCAGGTATTGGGTGAATCGCTCGACGTCCTGCTCGAGCGAAGGCGATGCCTTGGTGCGGGTACGGACTTCCCAGCCGGCCTCCGGGAGTTCGGCCGCGGCAGCCGCCACCACGCGGCTTACGGCTGCCTCGGTCGAATCGTTTTCGGGCAGCTGCAGGCGATAGTGCCAGCGCACCAGACTCCCGGGCTGCAGCAGCCCGGTGGCCCGCAAGGCGTCCTGGCTGACGATAAGGCGCGGCCCGAAGCCGATGCCGCCGGCGATCTTGTCCGGCTCCGAGACGAGCGCGGCGCGGATTTCGATCGTGGCTTGCCCGACCTTGATGGCGGCGCCGGGTGCGAGATCGAGCCGCGCCAGCAAGGTCGGATCGGCGGCGGCCCCGAAGGCGCCGTTGCGCTCCGCCAGCAGCGACGGGAGCGGCTCGGTCGAATCGAGCACGACCGAGCCGTAGAGCGGATAGGCCTGGTCGACCGCCTTGATCTCGACCAGCGCGGTGTGCCCGTCCTCCGCGCGCGCCATGGCGCGGAATGTCGCCGCGACCGAAAGGCGTCCGTGCGATGCCAGGAACGCGCGCTCGGCCGCGCTCGCTTCCCTGGGGATGAGGGAGAACGCCACGTCGCCGCCGAGAATGACCCGCCCCTCGCGGGCGATGCCGTCGGTCAGGCTGGCCGCCACCGAGCCGACGCCGGCGATCGCCATCACGCCGAGCGCAATGCAAAGGATGAAGACGTAAAACCCGCGTAAGCCGCCGCGCAGGTCGCGCGCCGCGAGCCGTAACGTCAGGCCGAAGCCCGCGCCGGCGGCTCGGCCGGATTGTCCAGTCACCGCGTTCCCGACCATTGCGCCTCCTGACCGGCATCCCCGTCGATGCGTCCGGACCGCATCCGCACCACCCGGTTGCAGCGTCGCGCCAACAGCGGATCATGGGTGACCAGAACGAGCGTGGTGCCGCGCCCGGCCTGGCCGGCAAACAGGAGATCGATGATCTCGGCGCCGGTCGTCTCGTCGAGATTGCCGGTCGGCTCGTCGGCGATCAGGATCGCCGGATTGGAGGCGCGTGCGCGGGCGAGCGCCACGCGCTGCTGCTCGCCGCCCGACAATTCGGCCGGATAATGTCCGCGCCGGTCCGCCAGGCCGACGGCGGCAAGCCCGTCGGCGGCGCGCTCGGCCGCATCCTCGGCGCCCGCGAGCTCGAGCGGGATCGCGACATTCTCGATCGCCGTCATGGTCGGGATGAGGTGGAAGGACTGGAACACGATGCCGACATTGCGGCCGCGAAAGCGCGCCAGCGCATCCTCGCCGAGCCCGCCCAGGTCTTCGCCCGCCACCCGCACCGAGCCGGTGTCGGGCCGCTCGAGCCCAGCCATGATCATCAGCAGGGTCGACTTGCCAGAGCCCGAGGGACCGACCAGGCCGACCGCCTCGCCGGCCCCTATATGCAGGTCGATATCTTTGAGGATATGAACCCGGGTCGCCCCCCGCCCGAGCGACAGGTTGACGCCGGCAAGGGCGATCGCCGCGCCGCTCGCGCGCAAGCCCGAAATGTCGTGCATTGAGGTGTCCTGTATGCGGTCGATCAGTTGGTCTTTCGCCTGGCTTTGGTCGATGTCGCCCGGGTTTCTGCGTCCCGGGGCGGCCCCGGCGGGGCTCGGTTCATATGGGAGGCGCGGGGCGGGGGTCCAGATGCTGGCGCTGCGGCTCGTGCTCGCGACGGTCCTGCTCGGCGGCGTTTTGCCAGGCGGCTCGTTCGCAGCCGGCGCCGATCGCCCGGTGCAAATCGTCGCATTCGGTGATTCGCTCACCGCCGGCCTTGGCCTGCCGGCCGACGCGGCCTTTCCGGCGCGGCTGCAAAAGGCGCTGACCGCCAAGGGCCTTGCGGTCGAGATCAGCAATGCCGGCGTCTCCGGCGACACCATGTCGGGCGGGCTCGGCCGGCTCGACTGGTCGGTGCCGGAAGGGACGCAAGCCGTCATCCTGGAGCTTGGCGCCAACGACATGCTGCGCGGCCTCGACCCACAGCTGACCCGCAAGGCGCTGACCGAAATCCTGCGCCGTCTCGATGCGCGGCATATCGAGGTCTTGCTGTGCGGCATGCTGGCGGCGCCGAATCTGGGCGCCGACTATGCGGGTGCGTTCAACAGCATGTACCCGGAGCTCGCCGCGCGCGGTCACTTGTTGCTTTATCCGTTCTTTCTGGCGGGCGTTCTGGGTGACCGGCAGCTCGTCCAGCCCGACGGGCTGCATCCGACCGCCGCCGGCGTCGACGCGATCGTGGCCGGCATTCTGCCCCAGGCCGAGGAGCTGGTGGCGCGGGCCCGCAGCCGACGCGGAAGCTGAATCGGCAGAGGGCTTGCTCTCGAGGACTCCGCTCATGCCGCGTATCTTCACCGGTCTCGAAATCCCGCCCGAAATCGGCCGCGAGCTCGCTCTGCTGCGCGGCGGCCTGCCCGGGGCGCGCTGGATCGATCCGGAAAACTATCACATGACGCTGCGCTTCGTCGGCGATGTGGACGACGTGGTGGCGCGCGAGGTCGCGTCCATGCTGGGGCAGGTGCGGCGGACCGGCTTCGAGCTGCGCTTCGGGGCTTTGTCGGCTTTCGGGGGCCGGCGGCCGCGGGCCCTGGTCGCGGCCTTGGCGCACACCCAGGCCTTGATGGACTTGCAGGCCGAGCACGAGCGGCTGATGCGGCGCGTCGGCCTCGAGGCGGAAGGCCGCAAATTCACCCCCCATGTCACCCTGGCGCGGCTGCGCGAAACCTCGAGCCGCCAGGTGGCCGACTACCTGTCGGCCCGCCCCCCGCTCGGGATGCTGTCGTTCACGGTCAAGCGTTTCGTGCTGTTCTCCTCGCGGGCTTCCGTCGGCGGCGGTCCCTATGTGGTGGAAGCCGCCTATCCGCTGGCCGCATGACCCGCAGCCGCGCGATTGCGCCTGACACCCGCCGTTGTTAAGGCTCGCCCAGCGCAATCGTTGCGATCCCCCGCCTGGCTTGATCCATGCCCCCCAATCTTACCGCGCAATATGCGGCGCTCGTCGCCACCGGCGAGATCGAGCACGACCGCGCGCAGGACGCGGTGGTGGAGCGGCTCGGCATGCTCAATCAGCGCCTGTCCCAACATCGCCTCGCCCGCAAGTCGTCCTCGCTCGGCTGGCTGTTCGGCGCGCGCGAGCGCCGCGAGGAGCCGATCCGGGGACTCTACCTCTATGGCGATGTCGGGCGCGGCAAGACCATGCTGATGGACTTGTTCTTCGCGGCGAGCCCGGTGGTGCGCAAGCGGCGCGTGCATTTCCATGAGTTCATGAGCGACGTGCATGCGCGCCTCGGCGCCTATCGGACGAAGCTCAAGCACGGCGAGATCATCGCGGAGGACCCAGTCCGGCTCACGGCGGACGCCATCGCGGCGGAGAGCTGGTTGCTGTGCTTCGACGAATTCCACGTCACCGACATTGCCGACGCGATGATCCTCGGCCGCCTGTTCACGCACTTGTTCGAGCTCGGCGCGGTGGTTGTGGCGACCTCGAACGTGGCCCCGGGCGAGCTCTACAAGGATGGACTCAACCGCTCGCTGTTCCTGCCCTTCATCGCGCTGATCGAGCGCCACATGGAGGTGGTGGAACTCGCG
Organism: Xanthobacteraceae bacterium; assembly: GCA_036522235.1. Taxonomy (GTDB): domain Bacteria; phylum Pseudomonadota; class Alphaproteobacteria; order Rhizobiales; family Xanthobacteraceae; genus VAZQ01. Next base: position 4,050 of record DATDGG010000367.1, on the reverse strand, counting down.
GCGCGCGCCGATTTCCGGCTGGAGAAGCTCGCCGGTCAGCAGGTCTGGTACGTGCCGCCCGATGCGGCGGCCGCCGCCGCGCTCGAGGAAGCCTGGCGGCGGCTCGCCGGCGGCCAGGCCGGCGCCGCGCTCGATTTGCGGCTCCTGGGGCGCGTCTTGCATGTCCCGCGCGCCGCCAAGGGCGTGGCGCGTTTCAGCTTTCATGGGCTCTGCGCGCAGCCGCTCGCCGCCGTCGACTATCTCAAGATCGCGCACGAATTCCACACGCTCATCATCGACCGCATCCCGGTCATGGACTATGCGCAGCGCAACGAGGCCAAGCGCCTCATCATCCTGATCGACACGCTCTACGATAATGCCGTGAAGCTCCTGGCCTCGGCTGAGGCCGAGCCCGACATGATCTATCTGGCGCATGACGGCTTCGAGGCGCGGGAGTTCAAGCGCACGGCCTCGCGCCTGATCGAGATGCGGTCGCAGGCCTATCTGGCCTCGCCCCATGGCCGCCGGGATTCGGCCGCGAGCCCGTCCACGCAGGGGATCGTGGAAACTTGAGCGATTGGCGTCACGGGCGGCGGCCGCCGACTTGAACGGCAGCCCCGAAAGGGGCTATGACGCACTGCAGCGGCACTTTCCCCGCAGGCTCGTCCATCGCCGGCATTCGAAGGTTTTTCTCTCATGAAGGTTTTCCTCTCATGGCGCGCCCCAAGATTGCATTGATCGGCGCTGGCCAGATCGGCGGCACGCTCGCCCACCTGGTCGGCCTCAAGGAGCTCGGCGACGTCGTATTGTTCGACATCGCGGAGGGCATTCCGCAAGGCAAGGCGCTCGACCTCGCCCAGTCCTCGCCGGTCGACGGCTTCGACGCCGCCATGACGGGCACCAATTCCTACGAGGCCATGGAGGGCGCCACCGTCTGCGTGGTCACCGCCGGCGTGCCGCGTAAGCCCGGCATGAGCCGCGACGATCTGCTCGGCATCAACCTCAAGGTGATGGAGCAGGTCGGCTCGGGCATCAAGAAATACGCCCCCGGCGCCTTCGTGATCTGCATCACCAACCCGCTCGACGCCATGGTGTGGGCGCTGCAGAAGGCCTGCGGGCTGCCCAAGCAGATGGTGGTCGGCATGGCGGGCGTGCTCGATTCGGCGCGTTTTCGCTATTTCCTGGCCGATGAGTTCAACGTCTCGGTCGAGGACGTCACCGCCTTCGTGCTGGGCGGGCACGGCGACGCCATGGTGCCGCTGACCCGCTACTCGACCGTCGCCGGAATTCCGCTGCCCGATCTCGTCAAGATGAAATGGACCACCCAGGCGCGCCTCGATGCGATCGTCCAGCGCACCCGCGACGGCGGCGCCGAGATCGTCAACCTGCTCAAGACCGGCTCGGCCTTCTACGCGCCGGCCGCCTCCGCCATCGTCATGGCGGAGAGCTTCCTGCGCGACAAGAAGCGCGTGCTGCCCTGCGCGGCCTGGCTCAACGGCGAATACGGCGTCAAGGACCTCTATGTCGGCGTGCCGGCCGTGATCGGCGCCAAGGGGGTCGAGCGCATCGTGGAAATCCAGCTCAACAGCGCGGAGCGCTCCATGTTCGAGAAATCGGCGAGCGGGGTGAAGACCTTGGTCGACGCCTGCCGGACGATCGCTCCCAATCTCGACAAGTGACCGCCCTGCGCGGGCCATGGGACAGGTTGCGGCATGAACATCCACGAATATCAAGCCAAGGCGGTGCTGCGCGAATTCGGCGTGCCGGTGCCGCGCGGCCTGCCCGCCTTCACGGTCGATGAGGCCGTTAAGGCCGCGACCGAGCTTGGCGGACCCGTATGGGTGGTCAAGGCGCAGATCCATGCGGGCGGGCGCGGCAAGGCCGGCGGCGTCAAGGTCGTCAAGTCGATCGAGGACGTGCGCACGGAGGCCAAGCGCCTGCTCGGCTCGGTGCTGGTCACTCATCAGACCGGCCCGCACGGCAAGGAGGTCAACCGGCTTTATGTCGAGGACGGCTCGCTGATCGACCGGGAATTCTATCTGTCGGCCCTGGTCGATCGCGAAAGCTCGCGCATCGCCTTCGTGGTGTCGACCGAAGGCGGCATGGACATCGAGGAAGTGGCCAGGAGCCATCCCGACAAGATCATGACATTCGCGGTCGATCCGGCGACGGGCGTGATGCCGCATCACGGGCGGCGGGTGGCGCAGGCGCTGCGACTTTCCGGCGATCTCGCCAAGAAGGCGGAAGCGCTGGTCGGCAAGCTCTACGCGGCGTTCGTCGCCAAGGACATGAGCATGCTGGAGATCAATCCGCTGGTGGTGACCAAATCGAACGATCTCATCTGCCTCGACGCCAAGATCGGCTTCGACGACAACGCGCTCTATCGGCACGGCGACATCGTGGCGCTGCGCGACCTGACCGAGGAGGACGGCAAGGAGATCGAGGCGTCGAGATACGATCTCAATTACGTCGCGCTCGACGGCACCATCGGCTGCATGGTCAATGGCGCCGGCCTGGCGATGGCCACCATGGACATCATCAAGCTCTATGGCGAGGCGCCGGCCAATTTCCTCGACGTCGGCGGCAGCGCCACCACCGAGAAGGTGGCGGCCGCCTTCAAGATCATCACCTCCGACCCCAAGGTGAAGGGCATCCTGGTGAATATTTTCGGCGGCATCATGAAGTGCGACATCATCGCGGCCGGCGTGGTGGCGGCCGTCAAGGAGGTCGGGCTGCAGGTGCCGCTGGTGGTGCGCCTCGAAGGCACCAATGTGGACCTCGGCAAGAACATCCTCTCGCAGTCCGGCCTCAACGTGATCGCCGCCGACGATCTCGACGACGCCGCGCAGAAAATCGTGAAAGCCGTGAAGGCAGCGTAATGTCCGTCCTCATTGACAAGAACACCAAGGTCATCTGCCAGGGCTTCACCGGCAAGAACGGGACGTTTCATAGCGAGCAGGCGATCGCCTATGGGACCAAGATGGTGGGCGGCACCTCGCCCGGGAAAGGCGGCGCGACCCATCTCGGGCTGCCGGTGTTCGACACGGTGGCGGAGGCCAAGGAAGCGACCGGCTGCGACGCAAGCGTCATCTATGTGCCGCCGCCGGGCGCCGCGGATGCCATTTGCGAGGCTATCCAGGCCGAGATCCCGCTCATCATCTGCATCACCGAAGGCATTCCGGTGCTCGACATGGTGAAGGTCAAGCGTGCGCTCGCGGGCTCGCGCTCGCGCCTGATCGGCCCCAATTGCCCGGGCGTGATGACGGCCGGGCAGTGCAAGATCGGCATCATGCCGGGTAACATTTTCAAGCCCGGCAAGGTCGGCATCGTGTCGCGCTCCGGCACGCTCACCTACGAGGCGGTGTTCCAGACCACCCGCGAGGGGCTCGGCCAGACCACCGCCATCGGCATCGGCGGCGATCCGGTCAAGGGCACCGAGTTCATCGACGTGCTGGAAATGCTGCTCGGCGACCGCGAGACCGAGGCCATTGTCATGATCGGCGAGATCGGCGGCGCCGCCGAGGAAGATGCCGCCCAGTTCCTGATCGACGAAGCCAAGCGCGGCCGCCGCAAGCCGATGGTGGGCTTCATTGCCGGCGTCACCGCACCGCCGGGACGCCGCATGGGCCATGCGGGCGCCATCATTGCGGGCGGGAAGGGCGATGCCGCCTCCAAGACCGCCGCCATGGAGGCCGCCGGCATCCGGGTGTCGCCTTCGCCGGCACGGCTCGGCCGCACCCTTGTCGAAGTTTTGAAAGCGTAATTCAGTTTTTGCACTTTCAGCGTCATATTCCTTCACTAAATAAGGTAAGAAGACCGGGCCGGGAGGCGAATCGGGCTTACGCCCGTTCGCGCAGTGAAGTTGCGCCGATCCCCCAAGGGATCGGGGCCTGTCGGGATCACCCCGTTCATCCAGGATCGCCTGCATGTCCCGCCAAGATACCAATACCGCCTTCGCCCTCACGTCGTTCCTGTATGGCGGCAACGCCAGCTACGTGGACGACCTCTACGCCCGCTACCAGGCCGACCCGATGGCGGTCGATGCCGAGTGGCAGGCGTTCTTCCGCAGCC
>DATDGG010000366.1:0-10767 GCA_036522235.1 Xanthobacteraceae bacterium | reverse complement strand
GCCTCCGCCGGGGAGGCATTTTATGGCATTAGGGCAGGGGCCGGAAGCGGCACTCGATTTCGTCGAGCGCCACCGGCTGTGGAGCGGCGAGCAGGTCGAAGCCGCCGGGCGGATCGACAAGGAGATCGCCGCGCGCGCGCTTGAGGTCGTGCGTCTGTCGTTTCCCGACCAGCACGGCATCCTGCGCGGCAAGACTGTGATGGCGGCCGACGCGGCGCGTGTCATGCGCAATGGGTGCTCGATCACCTCGACGCTGCTCGCCAAGGACACCTCGCACAAGACCGTGTTTCCGGTGTTCACCGCCGGCGGCGGCTTCGGCATGGCGGAGATGGAAGGCGGCGGCGATCTCCTCATGATTCCCGACCCGCTGAGCTTTCGCGTGCTGCCTTGGGCGCCGCAGACCGGCTGGCTGTTGTGCGATCTCCATTTCGCCGACGGCAGGCCGGTGCCGTTTGCGACGCGTCATCTCTATGGCCAGGTGCTGCAGCGGCTGCGCGACGCGGGCTTCGACTTCAAGGCCGGCCTCGAGGTCGAGTTCCACGTCTTCAAGCTCGACGATTCGCGTGTGGCGCCGGAGCACGCGACTTGGCCGCCCGCGGCCCCGCAGGTGAGCTTCATCTCGCCGGGCTATGCGTTACTGACCGAGACCCGCTTCGACCAGATCGAGCCCATCTTGGAGACCGTGCGCCGCGACGTGGTGGCGCTCGGCCTGCCGCTGCGCTCGGTCGAGATCGAGCTCGGGCCGAGCCAATGCGAGTTCACTTTTCACCCGCAGATCGGGCTCGCTGCGGCCGACACGATGATGCTGTTCCGCAGCGCCGTGAAGCAGATCTGCCGCCGCCTCGGCCATCACGCGACCTTCATGTGCCGCCCGCTTCTGCCCAATGTGCTGCCGTCGGGCTGGCATCTGCACCAGTCGCTTGCCGATCGCCAAAGCGGCGCCAATGTCTTCATGCCGGCGGCGGACGGGCAGTGGCTGTCGCCGATCGGCAGCGCTTATCTCGCGGGACTCATCGAGCATGCGCGCGCGGCGGCGGCCTTCACCACGCCGACGATCAACGGCTACAAGCGCTACCGTTCCTATTCGCTCGCGCCCGATCGTGCCATCTGGGGGCACGACAATCGCGGCGTCATGGTGCGCGCGCTCGGGGGTGCCGGCGACGCCGCGACAAGGCTCGAGAACCGCCTCGGCGAGCCCGCGGCCAATCCGTATCTCTACATGGCCGCGCAGATCGTGGCCGGCCTCGACGGCATCGCCCGCAAGCTCGACCCCGGCCAGTGCGCCGATACGCCTTATGAGACGGCGGCGCCGTTCCTGCCCAGGAGCCTCGAAGAGGCGCTCACGGCGCTGCGCCAGGACACGTGTTTCAGCGAGGGCTTCGGGGCGCGCTTCATCGACTACTATCTGCGCATCAAGGAATTCGAGATCGCCCGCTACCAGGCGGAAGTGACCGAGTGGGAGCAGCGGGAATATTTCGAGTTGTTCTAGCTTCGTAGCCCGGATGGAGCGAAAGCGTAATCCGGGAACGCCGCTCCCGCATTGCGCTTCGCTTCATGCGGGCTACTAGACTAACGCGTCAGGAACGGCACCGCGAGGGAATGGAACAAATCGGCGGCGTCCCAGGGCACCAGGTGCTTGCAGCCTTCCGCGAAGTGAAGATTGAGCTCTGGGCAGCGCTGATGCAGGAGCGTGGCGCGCTCGGCCGCGCGGGCGCGGTCCTCGCGGCCGTAGATGAGGAGAAGCGGCATCTCGAGCTCGGTGAGGCGCTGCCATAGCGGCACGGCGTCCTTGCTCTTGCCGCCGCCCTGCTGCCCCTCGGCGTGGCGCGCCGCGAACTGTTCGAAGCAGCGGCCGATGCTGTTCTGGTGCCGCAATTGCAGCTCGTCTGGCGTGATCAGCTCGTGATGGAACAGGTTTGCCTCGAGCAGCGCGCGGGTGTCTTCGAGGCTCGGTTCCTGCCGCACCATCCGCTCCTCGAGCCGGGCCTGGACGGCTTCGCCGCGGGAGCCCACCGCCCCGGCCGCGGTCTCGAGCGGCGGCAACAGGCTGCCGGTACCGAGAATCATCACATGCGAGATGCGCTGCGGCTGCGCGAGCGCGAGATTGACCACCGCATTGCCGGCCGCGGAATGGCCGATCAGCGCCGCGCGCTCAAGGCCGAGCGCATCCATGAAGCGCAGCAGGAAATTCTTGCGCTCGGCGCCGCTCATCCCATCCGCCCCATCGCTCTTGCCGAAGCCCGGCAGGTCGACCGCGATCGCGCGGATGCCTTGCGCCCCGAGCGCGCGCAGATTGCGGCGAAACACATCCGCCGAGGAGCCGAGCGAGCTCCCATGCACCAGGATCGCCGGCACGCCTGCGCCTTCTTCGAGGTAGCGGACGTTGCGGCCATCGACCTTGACGAAGCGATCATCGGTCCGGACGGCGATGTTCATGGGCGCTTTCCTTCTATTGTCCGGCGATGCGCTGCCAGGGCACGAGCTTGAGGCGCCGCACCCCGTGCGCGATATAGGGCTCGGCATTGGCGATCAACTCGGCCTCGCCGCGGGTCGCAGCCCGAAAGATGATCATGCCGGTGCCGAAACGATTGCCGGTATCGTCGAGAAACGGCCCGGCGCCGACCAGGAGCCCTTTGGCGTCGAGGTCATGGATGAAATCGTGATGGCGGGCGGCGAGCTCGTCCTGGTTGGGCGCGGCGGCCGGACGCGGATCGACCGGCTCGTTGTGGATCACCCAGCATTGCTCGCGCCGACGCGCGCCGGCAGTTGCGCTCATGTTTCCTCACAGGCTTCCTTCCCTGTGGGCAATCGTAGCCCGGATGGAGCGTAGCGCAATCCGGGACCACCGCTCCCGCATTGCGCTACGCTCCATAGCCCATTGAAGACGGGCGTAAACGCCCTGATGCGGGCTACAGGCCGGGCAAGCGCTAAGGCTTGACGGCGCGGCAGATGTAATAGGAGCCGAACAGGAATTCCTCCCAGTCGAAGTGGCCGGCGAGCTGGCGGACATCCTCCCAGGGGCGCACCAGCGGGTTGCCCAGCATGGTCCGCCGCATCAGCCAGAGGCTGAACGGCAGGACGAGCTTGCCGCCAAGGCCAGGTGGCAGCTTGGCATCCATGATCGTGAGACGGCCGCCGGGACGAAGCTGCGCCCAGGCCTGCCGCAGCACCGCCATGTGCTGCGGCATGGTGTTGCAAGACAGGCTGAACAGCACGCCGTCGAGCGGCTCGCCGACGCTAAAGCCCGCGGCATCCGCCTCGGTCAGGCTGACATTCTTCCAGCCGTGCCGATCGGACAGTGTCGCGGCCCGCTGCAACATGCCCGCCGACAGGTCGACGCCGTAGATGCGGCCGGTGTCGCCCACGGCTTCGTGCAGGTAGGGAAAATTCCTGCCAGTCCCGCATCCGACTTCGAGAACGCGGTCCCCGCGCCGCAGCTCAAGCCGACTGACCGCTTCCTTGCGCAGGCCCCAAGGCAGGAACAATACCCATTCGAAGAATGGGATCAGTCCAGCGATGCGGTCGTATTGTCGCGTAATTGCGGCTTGGTCAAAATCCACCCATTGGTAGGTCACGCTCCGCGCCCCCGTTTCGTGATTAGTCTTGGCCGCCCCCCGTCAAAGCGGCGCCGCCTCCGTCAAAGCGGCGCGAAAAAACTATATAAATTGCCCGGAAAGCGCAATTGCGGCGGCCGTTGCGCGCGGTACACTGACATTATGACGCAGGTGCCGTGGTAGCGGCAGCCGCGCCTTGCATGTTCTCCATCATACGGCCGCACGCAGCCGGAAAATCGCTATGGGCCCTGCGCTCAGGAGTCCCCGATCTCGCGCGGCGGGCCCATGAGGACGGGCTGGAACAGCACCGCCGCCGCCAATGTGCAGGCGAGCGACAGAGCGAGCAGCTTGCCCATGCTGGACGTGCCCGGGTGGCTCGACAGCCACAGGCTGCCGAAAGCGGTTGCGGTGGTCATGGCGCTGAAGATGACGGCGCGCGTCAGGCTTGATTGCAGGAGCCCGGTCTGGCCGGCCCGCCAAGCGGTGATGTAGTAGATCTTGAACGCCACGCCGACCCCGAGCAGCAGCGGCAGCGCGATGATGTTGGCGAAGTTGAGCGGCATGCCGATCACCACGCAGAGCTCGAGCGTCACGATCCCGGCCACGATGAGCGGAATGAGCGTCAGCAGCACATCCGTGAAGCGCCGCAGAACGACCCAAAGCAGGAAGGCGATCGAGGCGAGCGCCCAGCCGCCGGCCTCGACGAAGGCGCGGATGACGGTACGGCCGGATTCCAGGATCGAGATCGGCCCGCCGGTCGCGTTCGGCTCGACGGTCTCGACCGCCCGCGCGAATTGCCGCAGCACTTCGTTGTCGTTGGGGTCGCCCTTGGGATAGACCTCGATCCGCGCCCGGCCGTCGGCCTTGAGCCACTGATCGGTCAGGTCTTTCGGCAGCGTCATGTCGGTGATCGGCTCCGCCTGCAGCGAGCTGCGCAGGCCCTCGAGCGCCACTTTTAGCGGCGCGATGAAGGCGTCCTGCGCCTTCGCGCGCGTTGCGGCATCGGATTTGATGAGCCCGGTGAAGGCCTCCGCCAGGCGCTTGGCGGCGGCCGCGCCCGGACCTTCCCGGTCGCCGACGACCTTGCCCAAAGTATCGACCGCGCTCTTGAGCGCGGTGATGCTTTCGGCATCGGTCGGGGGCGGGCGCGGGCTCTGCGCCAAGGTCGGACCGAGCGCCTTGGCGGCCGCCGCGATCGCATCGAGCTTTTTTTGCTGATCGCCCGGCACGAAGCTTTCGATGGTCATCACGCGCGCGACCTCGCCCAGCGCGCCGAGGCGATCGGCCACCTGCTTGGCGCCCGCGAGCGAAGGCGCGAGCACCTCGATGGTGCTGGCCCCGGTCGCCGGATCGCTGCGCAGATCGAGATACGTCGCGATCGATTCCACCTTGGGGCTGTTGAGGTTGATCGGGTTGAAATCGAACTTCAGATACATGAGCAGCGGCAGGGCGCCGAGCACCACCACCGCGGTGCCGACGATGATGGGGACGCGGTTTCGCTCCATGAACCGATCGACCGGGGCGAGCGCCGCATAGCCGAGCGGCTCCTTCTCGCCGGGCGGGTTGAGCACCTTGAGCAGCGCCGGCAGCAGCGTAATGCTGCTCACATAGGCGATGATCATGCCGACGCCGGCGATCTGGCCGAGCTCGGAAACGCCGCGATAGTCGGTCGGCAGGAACGACAGGAAGCCGCACGCCGTCGCGGTCGCCGCGAGCGTCAGCGGCACGCCCACATGCTTGGCGGCATTGGCCAAGGCGAGGCGCAGATTGTTGATCTCGTAGCGCTCGGCGCGATAGCGCACGCTGAACTGGATGCCGAAATCGACTCCGATGCCGACGAACAGGACCGCAAACGCGATCGAGATCGGGTTGAGCGCGCCCACCATCCGCAGCCCGAGCGCTGCCGTGACGGCGAGGCCCATGAAAATGCTGATGAACACCGCCAGGATGATTTTCGGCGACTTGAGCGCGAGCCACAGGATGATCAGCACCACGATGATGGTGCCGAGCGCGTTCTCGATGGCGTGATCCTGAAGCGTGGCGAATTCTTCGTCTTGGATCGGGATCGGGCCGGTGAGGCGCAAGCGGGCATGGTACTGTTGGTCGAAGCCGAGATCGGCGGCGGCCTTGCGGATCGCGTCGGTCGCCTTCTTGCCCGGCTCCAACGCGCCATAGTCGATGACCGGGGTGACCTCGATGAACCGCCGCAGGTCGTTGGGCGTCGGCGGCTTGTTGTTCACGAGCTCGCGCCAGGAGAAGCTCGCCGGCTGTCCCTTGAGCGTATCCTCGATCGGCTGCGCGAACATCGTGAGCGGGCGCACCATGTCGTCGAGGGTGAATTTCTGCGCCGAAATGCCTTGGAAGGAGAAGGCGAGCGCCTGCACCAGACCGCGCCAGGAAGGGTCGCCGACCAGCACCTGAATCAGGGGCTGGGACTGCGCCAGGCCGCCGATCGCGCTCTCGACCTCCTCGGCGGGCAGGAACAGGAGGCCGTTGCGGCTGAAGAACGCGCTCTCGCTGAGCTCCTCCACCGCCGGGAAGAGCGCCGGATTGGCCGCGAGCTTGGCCGCCAGCGCCTTCGAGGCCGCGGTCGCCCGCTCCGATGTGGATGCATCGACGACCGCCAGAATTTTGCGGTAATTCCCCTGAAATGCATCGACGAACGCAAGTTCTTGTTGCCGCCAGGGCAGGTCGGGAGAGATTAATTGGTTAACGTTCGTGTTTATGGCGAAATTGCGGACCGCATAGACGCCCGAAACAACCGTGATAGACAGTGCAATTGCGATTACAGCCCAGGCGTTACGCGTGCAAATATTAACAAGTGCGGCAAGTTTAGCTTTTAGCATGATTCTTTCTTTCCGCCTGTTGCGCATGAAATCGGGCATGAGCCCATTGAACCGAACGAACCATCCGGGTATTCAAAGCCTTAACTATCGGGGCCTCGGGCCCCTGGGGGTCCCCCAGGGAACGCCTTGGCTTGTGGAAGTGCGCAACCTTTAGCCAAGCCGCGTGGCGCTCTGGACCACAGCGTCTGGAATTGCCTGTTTGAATCGCGTCCCCGCCACCGGCTGCTAGCAGGAATTGTGGTGATCATGACTATATCAAATCCAATCAGTGTCACGCCCACGCCCTTGCTCGATACCATCGCCAGCCCGGCTGACTTGCGCCGGCTGCCGGAAAAAGATCTGCGCCAAGTCGCGGACGAGCTGCGGGCCGAGACCATCAGCGCGGTCGCCGTCACAGGCGGTCATTTAGGGGCAGGCCTCGGCGTTGTCGAGCTGACTGTTGCGCTGCACTATCTGTTCGATACGCCACGCGATCGCCTCATTTGGGACGTCGGGCACCAGGCCTACCCGCATAAGATATTGACGGGCCGGCGCGATCGGATTCGCACCTTGCGCCAGGGCGGGGGCCTGTCGGGATTCACCAAGCGCGCCGAAAGCGAATACGATCCTTTTGGTGCAGCGCATTCCTCCACCTCGATCTCGGCCGGTCTCGGCATGGCGGTGGCGCGCGACCTCAAGGGACAGAACCACAACGTGGTTTGCGTCATCGGCGACGGAGCCATGTCGGCCGGCATGGCCTACGAGGCCATGAACAATGCCGGCGCCATGGATTCGCGCCTGATCGTCATCCTCAACGACAACAATATGTCGATTGCGCCTCCGGTCGGCGCGCTGTCGGCCTATCTGGCGCGGCTCGTCTCCGGGCGCCCGTATCGCTCGCTGCGGGCGACCATTCGCCAGCTCGCCAAGCGGCTGCCGAAATTCCTCGAGCAGCGCGCCCGCGCCATGGAAGAATATGCGCGCGGCCTCGTCACCGGCGGAACCTTGTTCGAGGAGCTCGGCTTCTTCTATATCGGGCCGATCGACGGGCACAATCTCGACCACCTTCTGCCGGTGCTCAAGAATGTCCGCGACACGCGCGAAGGGCCGGTCCTGGTGCATGTCGTGACCCAGAAGGGCAAGGGCTACGCGCCCGCCGAAGCCTCCGACGACAAATATCACGGCGTCGTCAAGTTCGACGTCTCGACCGGCAAGCAGGACAAGCCGAAGTCGAACGCGCCGTCCTACACCAGGGTCTTCGGCGAGAGCCTGGTCAAGGAAGCGCGCAAGGACGACCGCATTGTGGCGATCACCGCCGCCATGCCGTCGGGCACCGGCGTCGACATTTTCGGCAAGGCGTTTCCGGAGCGCACCTTCGATGTGGGCATCGCCGAGCAGCATGCCGTGACCTTCGCGGCCGGGCTCGCCACCGAAGGCTACAAGCCGTTCGCCACGATCTATTCGACCTTCCTGCAGCGCGGCTACGACCAGGTCGTGCACGACGTCGCGATCCAGCGCCTGCCGGTGCGCTTCGCGCTCGATCGCGCCGGCCTGGTGGGGGCCGACGGCCCGACCCATGCGGGCGCGTTCGACCTGAGCTATCTCGGCTGCCTGCCGGGCTTCGTGCTGATGGCGGCGGCCGACGAGGCCGAGCTCGTCCACATGGTGGCGACCGCGGCCGCGATCGACGACCGGCCGAGCGCGCTGCGCTATCCGCGCGGCGACGGCGTCGGCGTCGACATGCCGGAATCGGGCGTGCCGCTGGAGATCGGCAAGGGCCGCATCCTGCGCGAAGGCAGCAAGGTTGCGCTGTTGTCCTACGGCACCCGCCTGCAGCAGTGCCTGGCGGCGGCCGAGACGCTCGCCTCGCACGGCCTGACCACCACGGTCGCGGATGCGCGCTTCGCCAAGCCGCTCGATGTGGATCTGGCGCTGCGGCTCGCGCGCGAGCACGAGGTGCTCATCACCATCGAGGAGGCGTCGGTCGGCGGCTTCAGCGCCCACGTGCTGCACGCGCTGACCCAGCACGGCGCGCTCGACCACGGGCTCAAGGTACGCTGCATGGTGCTGCCCGATACCTTCATCGAGCATGACAGCCCCAACGCCATGTATGCGGCGGCGGGCCTTGACGCCAAGGGCATCGTCGCCAAGGTCTTTCAGGCGCTGGGAATGGATGTCCGCCGGGAAGTCGCCAAGCTGCGCTGACCCTTGGTCGAGCGCCACGGCATGACTATCCAGCAACAAAGTCGCCTGGCAACAAAAGTTGCCTGGCAACAAAGCTCAGGACCGCGATACCCGATGGAAGTGGAACGATGAAGGTCATCCTGGCTCAACCGCGCGGTTTCTGCGCCGGCGTCGTGCGCGCCATCGAGATCGTCGAGCGCGCGTTGCAGAAATACGGACCGCCGGTCTATGTGCGCCACGAGATCGTGCACAACAAACACGTGGTCGAGAGCCTCAAGGCCAAGGGCGCGCGCTTCGTGGAGGAGCTCTCCGAGGTGCCGCCGAACTCAGTGACGATTTTCAGCGCCCACGGGGTCGCCAAGAGCGTCGAGGAGGAAGCCGCGAGCCGCCACCTGCCGGTCCTCAACGCGACCTGTCCGCTGGTCACCAAGGTGCACAACCAAGGCAAGCGCTATGTCGGGCAGGGCCGCAAGCTGATCCTGATCGGCCATGCCGGCCATCCGGAGGTCGAAGGCACCATGGGCCAGATTTCGGCGCCCGTGATCCTGGTGCAGAACGAAGCGGAGGTGGCCAAGCTCGATCTCGCCGCCGACACGCCGGTCGCCTATGTGACGCAGACCACGCTGTCGGTCGACGACACGCAAGGCATCATCGCGGCGCTGCAGCGGCGCTTCAAGGACATCGTCGGCCCGGAGACGCGCGACATCTGCTATGCCACGCAGAACCGCCAGTCGGCGGTGCGCGAGCTCGCCGAGCTGGTCGACGTCATTCTGGTGGTCGGCGCCACCAACTCGTCCAACTCCAACCGCCTGCGCGAGATCGGCAGCGAGGTCGGCGTGCCGAGCTATCTCATCGCCGACGGCAGCGAGCTCGACCCGCAATGGCTCGAGGGTGCCGAGACCGTCGGCATCACCGCCGGCGCCTCTGCGCCGGAAGTGTTGGTCGACGACGTGATCGCGCACCTGCGGCGCCTCGGCCCGGTCGACGTATCGGTGCTGCCCGGCCGCGAGGAAAAAATCGAGTTTCGTCTGCCAGCTGAATTGCAGGGGACGGTGGTCAGTGATCAGAGATCAGAAGCCATGAGGTAGGTAATTCTGATCACTGACTAATGATGACTGACTACTGATCCGACTATTGATCACTAACTACTGATCACTGACACCTGGGAAACAGCATGCTCCTTCCGTTCCACCGCGAGATGCGCATCGGCGCCTATATCCTCAAGCAGAAGCTTGCGGGGCGGAAGCGCTATCCGCTGGTGCTGATGCTGGAGCCGCTGTTCCGCTGCAATCTCGCCTGCACCGGCTGCGGCAAGATCGATTATCCCGACGCGATCCTCAATCGCCGCCTTTCGGTCCAGGAATGCCTCGACGCGGCGGACGAATGCGGCGCCCCGATGGTGGCAATTCCGGGCGGCGAGCCGCTGATCCACAAGGAGATCGGCGCCATCGTCAAGGGCCTGGTCGAGCGCAAGAAATACGTATCGCTGTGCACCAACGCACTCCTGCTCGAGAAGAAGCTCGATCTGTTTACGCCCTCGCCCTATTTGTTCTTCTCGGTGCATCTCGACGGCATCAAGGAGCACCACGATAAATCCGTGTGCATGGAGGGTGGCTTCGAGCGGGCGGTGTCGGCCATCAAGGCCGCCAAGGCCAGGGGCTTTGCGGTCAACGTCAATGCCACGATCTTCGACGGGCATCCGGCCGAGGATATCGCCAAATTCCTCGATCTCACGCAGGAGCTCGGCGTCGGGGTCTCGATCTCGCCCGGCTATGCCTATGAGCGGGCGCCCGATCAGGAGCACTTCCTCAATCGCCGCAAGACCAAGGAGCTGTTCCGCAAGGTGTTCGCGCTCGGCCGCGGCAAGCGCTGGAGCTTCATCCATTCCACCTTGTTCTTGGACTTCCTGGCCGGCAACCAGACCTATCACTGCACGCCCTGGGGCATGCCCACGCGCAACATTTTCGGCTGGCAGAAGCCGTGCTATCTGCTCGGCGAAGGCTACGCCAAGACCTTCACCGAGCTGATGGAGACCACCGACTGGGATTCCTACGGCACCGGCGCCTACGAAAAATGCGCGAACTGCATGGCCCATTGCGGCTACGAGGCGACCGCCGCCGAGGCGATGTTCTCTTCGCCGCTCACCGCGATGCGGGTGGCGTTGCGCGGCCCGCGCACGCAGGGCGAGATGGCGCCGGAAATCC
>DATDGG010000365.1:0-10890 GCA_036522235.1 Xanthobacteraceae bacterium | reverse complement strand
GCGACGCCGCCGCGGCCGGCCGGCGTCGAGCGCAATGTCGTGGTCACGGTGCGCGACTGGTCGGACTCCAAGCACTACCTGCACGACCTGACGCTCACCGACAAACGCAAGCCGACCGTCAACGGCTATGGCTTGATCTACGGCGCGGCTGAGCTCTCGACCGACAATCTGCCGATCCTCGATCCGGTGCACAACACCAGGTCGGTCATGAAGGTGCCGGTGCGCGATCCGAAATACGCGCCGAGCTCGGCGCTCGCCAATCCGGTTCTGGCGCCGTCGCCCTATTGGGGCAGCGAGCAGATCTGGGACACGCAGGTCAACGCGCACAATCCGATGATGGACCAGGACGGCCGGGTCTATTTCACCGCACAGCAGCGGTCGCCCAAGGACCCGCCGGACTACTGCAAGCGCAACTCGCCGCTGCGTTCGGCGCAGCTCTACCCGCTTGCCGGCACCCCGGACGGCTTCGTGCAGAATGCGCGGCAGATCACCGTCTATGATCCCAAGACCAAGCAGTTCTCGTTCATCGACACCTGCTTCGGCACCCATCACCTGAACTTTGCCGAGGACGCCAACAATACGCTTTGGCTCAGCAACAACAGCCAAGGCAATCTCGCTGTGGTCGGCTGGATCAACACCAAGATGTACTGGGAGACCGGCGACCAGATGAAGTCGCAGGGCTGGACGCCCTTGATCGTCGACACATCCGGCAACCACAAGCGCACCGAAGGCTATAACGAGCCGGGCAAGCCCGGCGATCCTACCAAGGACACGCGCATTCCGTTCGGCATGTACGGAATTTCCTGGTCGCCGCTCGACGGCACCATCTGGGGCTCAAATCTCGCGCATCCCGGCTATCTGATCCGTCTCGATCCGGGGCCGAACCCGCCAGAGACCGCGCTGGCGGAGCTCTACCGGATTCCAATGCCTGGATACGGCATCCGCGGGATGGACATCGATCGCAACGGCGTCGTCTGGTCGCCGCTCGACAGCGGTCACATCGCGAGCTTCGATCGCCGCAAATGCAAAGGACCGCTCAACGGACCGGGCGCGGAGCTCGGCAACAAATGTCCCGAAGGCTGGAGCTTCTATCCGATTCCCGGCCCCGGCTTTCAGGGCGACGCCGGCGCCGCCGAAAATCCGTACTACGTGTGGGTGGACCAGCACGACATCCTTGGACTCGGCGCCAACACGCCGATCGCGACCGGCAACCAGTCCGACTCGCTGCACGCCTTGGCGGGCGGGCGCGTCATCGAGCTGCGCGTGCCTTATCCGATGGGCTTTTTCGCCAAGGGCCTGGACGGACGCATCGACGATCCCAATGCCGGTTGGAAAGGCCGCGGCCTTTGGGTCACGTCCGGCAACCGCACGCCCGCGCATATCGAGGGCGTCGATGCGCCGACGCCCGGCGCGCCGGGCGCGACCTCCGCAACGCTGTCGAGCCCACTGGTGGTGAACTTCCAGCTGCGCCCCGACCCGCTGGCGCATTAAAGCCGCGCGCACGGCCGCCCGCAGGGTCCGGCGCCGCCGCGGGCGACCAGTCAAACACGCCGCCAGCAGCGCTTCCAAGGCAGCGCAATACCGGCGCGTGTGACTGCCGTCACACTTTCGACGAATGAACTCTTTCTGAACGCACCGGCTAAGACGCATTCAGGCGCGATCGCGCACCATCGCCGCCGTCGTCAACCGATCGCGTGCCGCGATCAACAACCAAAGGAGACCAAAATGAATCGCTCCGCCAAGACCATCATCGTCGCCGCCATCGGCATCCTCAGCCTCTCGGCCAACAGCGCGTTCGCAGAGACCTGGTGGGAGCACAACCATCCGCGCCGCGATCAGGTCAACGACCGGCTGGAAAACCAGAACCGGCGCATCAATCAGGAGTACCGCGAAGGCGAGATCAGCGCCGGGCAGGCGTGGCGCCTGCATCAGCAAGACCGCGCGATCCGTCACGAGGAGCGGGTGATGTCGTCCTTCAATCACGGCCACATCACGCCCGCGGAACAGCGCGCGCTCAATCAGCAGGAGAACACGGTCAGCGGGCGCATCGGCTATTGATGCCACAAGCTACGTCACCGGATAGCAAACAAATCCGCCTGCATCGACCGGCATGGCGCCGTGCCGGTCGATCGCGTTTCTGCCCCAGACAGAGTCCACGACACTGGCGGGATTGTCCGGCATGAAATAGGTTCTTCTCCGCCACAGGGAGGATCCATCATGCTTGCAAAGCTGATCATTGCCGGCTCCGTCGGCGCATTGATTGGAGCCGCCGCGATTGCGGCCGCGGCGCCGGAATTGAATTTGCGCGGCGGCCGCTTCAAGCCGCCGACTTATGCGGAGCTCACCGCCGACCAGAAGGCCTATGTCGACAGGGAGATCGCGGCCGGCCGCATGCCGGGGCCGGGCGGGCCGTCCAACATCTATCTGCGCAGCCCGGAAATGGCCGAGCTGTCGCGGCCGCTCACCGAGTATCTGCGGTTCAAGTCGCCGATGCAGCGCAAGCTCAAGGAGATCGCCATCATGCTAACGGCGCGCTTCTGGGGCGGGCAATATGTCTGGTACTCGCACCGCCAGCAGGCACTCGACGCGGGGCTTGACCCCGCCATCATCAGCGCCATGGCGGCCGGCCAGCGTCCAGCCAATATGAGCGCGGACGAAGCCGCGGTCTACGATTTCTGCACCGAGCTGTTGTCGACCCGGCAGGTGAGCGACGCCAACTTCAACAACATGGTGGATCGCTTCGGCGAGCGCGGTGTGGTCGAGACGGTCGGCATGATGGGCCACTTCCATACGCTCACGATGCTGTTCGTGGTCGACAAATTTCCGGTGCCCGCCGGCGCGCCGGACGCCATCAAGGCGCCGCTGTAACAACGCGGTGACGCCGCACCAGATCTTCGTCGACGTCGATTCCAAGTCCCGGCCGGTCCAGGACATTGGCATGGCCGTTGTCGATCCGGATCGGATGCGGCGTCACGTCCTCGCACAAGCCGGCATTGGTGAGGGTCAATCCCCAGGCGATATCCGGAATGACCGCCGCGACATGCAGCGCGGCCGCGCAGGCCACGCTCGACTCGCCGGTCTTGCAGGAGACGTTGACCTGCATGCCGAGACGCCCGCACAGGCGCGCGGCCGCGACGACCGCGCCTAGGCCACCGAGCTTGATCGCCTTGAGGCTGACGCCGCGCGCGGCCTTGCCCGCGTGATGCCGGCTGATGTCGTCGAGCGAATGAATGCCTTCGTCCGCCCCGATCGCGATGGCGCTTGCCGCCGCGACCGCAGCCATGCCGGCGAGGTCATCGGCCCGCACCGGCTGCTCGAAGAAATCGAGGCCGGAGCCCACGACGGCACGCACATACGCGATTGCCTGTTCGGCATCGAATCCCTGATTGGCGTCGGCCGAGATCAGGGCGTCGGCGCCGAGCATGCCGCAGATTTGGCGCGTACGCGCCGCATCGCTCGCCGGCGTATCGACGCCGACCTTGATCTTGAAGGCGGTGAATCCCTCCGCCTTCTTCTTGCCGGCATCGTGTAGGTCGCCGGCGAGGTCACCGCCACCGATGACGGCCAAGATGGCCGCGCGGCTGCGCAGCTTCTGCCCGAGCAGCGCATGCGCCGGGACGCCCGTCGCGCGGCCGACGAGATCATGTAAGGCGATCTCGATCGCGGCCTTGGCGCCGTGATTTCCGTACATCCTTGCGTCCATGGCGGCGCACGCGCCCGCGATGTCCTGCGCGGCGCGGCCGTGGAGCGCCGGCGCGAGATGGTGCGCGGCCGCGACCATGCTGGCGATCGTTTCTCCGGTCATTGTCGGCGCCGAGGCCGCCTCGCCCCAACCCACCAATCCATCGTCGGCCTCGAGACGGATGAGAACATTGTCGGCCCGCCTGACTTCCTCGCCCGCCATGATGACGGGCTTGACCATGGGCAGGCTGACAGCGATGGGCTCGATCTTGGCGATGTTCACGGCGCTCAAGTCCCCGCCGGTACGTACTTGATAGTTTGTTGCTTGATGCACGCGAGACTATCGGCGCAAGCAAGGGCTCATTGCTGCGGGATGCCGGCCCGGGCGATGATCTCTCGGAACATCGGCACCTCCTTGGCGACGCGCGCCATGAAGGCCTTGCCGTCCTTGGCCTGCACCTCGAACCCCAATTCGGCGAGCTTGCCGCGGATCTCGGGTTTGCGGAGAATGGAGAGCGTCTCCTTCTCGAGCAGGCTGACGATCTCTGGCGGCGTCTTCGCCGGCGCCAGCAGCGCCGTATAGGTATCGAACACGAAGTCCGGGTAGCCCGCTTCCAGCATGGTCGGAACGTTCGGCAGCTCGGGCCAGCGCGTTGCGCCGGTGACCGCGAGCGCCTTGATGGCGCCGACCTTGATCTGCGGCAGCGCCGGCGCGAGCGTGCCGGAGCTGATCTGCACCGTACCGCCGAGCACGGCTTGCAGCGCCTCGCCGCCACCCGCGAACACGATCGAAGCCATCTTGGACAGGTTTTCGCGGAACTTGAGCACCTCCGCCTCGAGCTGCGGCGTGGTGCCGATCGGCGGCGTCGAGACGTTGAACTTGTCCGGATTGGCTTTGGCGAGCGCCACGAACTCCTTCATCGTATTGGCGGGGACCTCGGGCTTGACCGTGAACACATTGGGCGTGGTCGCGATCTCGGCGATGGCGGCAAAGTCCTTGAACGGATCATAGGGCAGGCTGGCATAGAGCCCCGGATTGACCGAATAGGCGGTGGTTGCGAGCAGCAGCGTGTAGCCGTCCGCATCGGCGCGCGCGACCGATCCCATCCCGATATTGCCGCCGCCGCCGCCCTTGTTCTCCACGATGAAGGTCTTGCCGAGCGTCTCCTGAAGGGCCGCAGACATGAAACGGGCGACGATGTCGGAGGGGCCGCCGGGCGAATTCGCCACCACGATCCTGACCACGCGCTCCGGATAAGCGGCGAACGCCGTGCCGACGCGCAGAAGGCTCGGCGCCGCGACGCAGGCTGCCAGCGCACCGGTCGCCTTGAGAACGCGCCGCCGCGACAAAGCTGCGCCTCGCGCGTGGTAATTGGCCATCAAATCCCCTCCCGGAACCAAAATTTCTTCGCTGGCATTCGCCAAGCCGGATCAGCGTAAACACTTGCAGCACCCGCAGCAATGGCAGGCGCGCGCCGCAAACCATATCGGCGCAGATGCCCGGCCTGTACGCACTATGAACGCTGAATTGAAGTAACAGCCGCCGAACAGCCTAATGCGGCGGCATTCCATGCCATGCGCCCGGGTTTCGCGCAAAGGCCGACATATCTTCCATCCGGCGATTGTTCTGCTGAATCTGGCTGGCCATGCCGGAAGCCCATGCGCGCTTGAACTGCCCCTCGTCGATCTTGAGCTTGTTGCCCAGGCCCAGATTCTCGATCTTCGGAAACGAAACCGAGGCAAGGGGTTTCGACGAACCCAAATTGAGGGAGTCGCCAATGTGGCCCGAGGTGATCTCCTGCCTGACGGTCTCATAGGCCTTGAGCGGGTTGATGTCGGCGAGCTTGAAATTCGACACATTGCCACCGAGCGCGCGCACCGCCGAAAACATCTGGCTATTCTGCGGGATCATGTTCTGGACGGCGCCCACCGACAAAGCGCCGGCCGACACACCGCCCACAACCAGGACAATGAAGCGCATGACACACTCCAAGATTCAATCGAAGTGGCTAGACGGCCTCAAACAAAGTGACTTGACCGCGGCTGCACGCTAGGCGCGACGCCTGAAAGATGCGTCGACAATTCCGCTAAAATGCGAGTGATCGCACGTGCTTTTCCTGAGCAGGCGGCCTCCCGCAGGAAACGGGTCGACGCCGTCGCGGGCCAGGGCCAAGCTCACGCCCAGATGAATCTCAGGCATGGAGCGAGCATGGCGCCGACACGAATGGACGAACGCGACTGGGTGCTCCTCCTCCTGTTGTCGATCCTGTGGGGCGGCTCGTTCTTCTTCAATGGTGTTGCGGTTCGCGAGCTGCCGCCGCTGACCATCGTGCTCGTCCGCGTGGCGATCGCAGCCGCTTTGCTCCTCCCGGTGCTGTGGGCCCGCGGGGCGCGGCTGCCGGCGAGCCTGGCCGGTTGGAGGCCCTTCCTGGTGATGGGGCTCCTCAACAACGTCATCCCCTTCACGCTCATCCTGTGCGGCCAGACCCGAATCGCGAGCGGGACCGCCTCGGTGCTGAACGCAACCACACCGCTGTTCACTGTGTTGGTAATGGCGGCCGCAGGCGACGAGCCGCTGGTGGCGCGCCGGGTTTCCGGAGTCTTGCTCGGTCTGGCGGGAGTGATGGTTCTGCGCGGTCAAGAATTGCAATTCGCAAGCGGTGAGACGCTCGGCATGTTGCTCTGCCTAGGGGCGGCGCTCAGCTACGGAATTTCCGGCCTGTGGGGACGGCGCAAGCTCGCCGGAGTGGCCCCGCTCACCTCGGCGACCTGTCAGCTGATCTGCTCCAGCATCGTCATGCTTGGGCTTGCCGGCGGGATCGAGCGACCCTGGCTGCTGCCCATGCCGAGCATCACGACTTGGCTCGCCTTGCTCGGATCCGCCGCACTGTCGACGGCGCTCGCCTATGTCATCTTCTTCCATATCCTGGTGCGCTCGGGCGCCAGCAACGTGATGCTCGTGACCCTGTTGATGCCGGTGACCGCGATCCTGCTCGGGCATTTCGCGCTAGGCGAGCCGCTCGATCCGCGCGAGATCATCGGCGCGATGATCGTCGGCTGCGCACTGCTGATCGTGGATGGCCGGGCGCTGAGGTTGCTCTTCCTGACAGGGGCGATCAGCCCGGAACGATAACGCTCGCCGCCTGACGGGCGATCACTTCCAGCACGAGATGGTCGTGATGCACGCGACCATACTCGTCGGTGACGCGCACCCTGATGCAGTGGGTGCCGGCTTCGAGATCCGCCGGCAGCCGCGCGACCCACAGATGCGAGCACAGCTCCGCCTTGACCCACGACTTCTTGGTGGCTTGGTTGCGCGCGAACACCTCCTTGACGAAGGGGTCCTGCCGCCGCTGCGCCTCCATCCGCACGGGGGCGCGTGCGCCGACCTGATACTCGACGCTCGTGCGCGGGCCACCGTCGAAGACGTTGACCATCAGATCGGTCGCACCGGCAATATCCTGCGCGATTGGCGAGCCCGCCAACTGGCTCATGCGGAGGTTGCCGTCCTTCGCGGCCCGGTGAAATTCGCTGTCGAGGACGATGCGGACTTGCCGCGCGTTTGGCTCCTTGGCGGGCCGGTAGCGTGTCGTGCAGCGATTGCCGTCGACCGAAAGAACGTGGAAACCGTTGGGCGTTCCATCGTGGCTGTCCGCGACCGCGACCCCACGATGATCGTAGGGACCGCTCCACCACGAGCCGGACACCGCGGTCATGACGTGATGATGGTGCGGCGCCCATCCCGGATCGCCGTCCTCGGCGCTCAGATAGTGGTGCTCGGTCGTGTGGGTGTGACCCGCGAAGCTGATGGCTGGGCGATCGCCAAGCAGCTTGATGAAGGCGGAGCAATCCGCGGTATTGCTCGCCGGATCGGCCGGGTCGAGATAGGTGCGCAGCGGAATATGCATGCCGGCCACCACCAGCCGATCCGCCGGCGTCTCATCGAGGACATTGGCCACAAACGCAAGCTGCCGTTTGCCGAAGCGGCCGTGGTAGCGGCAATCGTCGCTCCCATCGCGCGGGCGGGCACCGAAATAGTCGACATTGTCGAGTATCAGAAACAGCACGCCGCCATATTCGAAAGCGTAGTAGCTCGGGCCGAATGTCTGCTTGAATGTTTCGCGCGAATACTTGCCGTCCAGCGAATCGAGGTTCAGATCGTGGTTGCCGATGATGTTGTGCCAGGGCACGCCGAGCTGGGCGATGATGCGGTTGTAGCGGGCATAGAGCGACAAGTCGTCCGACATGATGTCGCCGGTCGTCATCCCGAAGGCGGCTTTGGTGCCGATCAGCGGGTTCACCACATCGTCGCGGATGAAGTCGATCTCGGCCTGGCTCCCGGCATGGGTGTCGGTGAACAGGAGCACGTCGAAGCGGGCCGGCTCGTCGGCCTTCCTCAGCGCGAAATCGATCGAGCTCGGGAGCGCCCCGCTCGGCTCGATGCCGCGATAGCGCAGGCCGAGATGCGCGGGCGTGCCCTCGGGCTGGTGGATGTAATAGAAGCGCGGCAGCATGGTGCCGCGCTCGAGCGGCACCGCGTAGCCGGTCGGCTTGATCACGAAAATGACGGTCGCGTCGTCGAGGGGCAGCGAGTAGCGGCCCTCGCTGTCGGTGCGCACCACCTCGCGCCCGTTGGAAACCAGCACGCCGGGAATTCCAGGATCGCCGGGCTGGCGCGCGGCGCGGCCCGAGCGGTCCTCGAACACAACCCCGCTCGCGGTCGCGCGGTTGCGGTCGGCCGCGAAGGCCGGCCCCAGGGGCGAGGCCCCGAGCGTAATGACCGCGCCGCCGCCCCTCACCACGTCACGCCGGGTGACAAAGTGCTCCACCGTCACGCGCCTCCGAGCGAAAGGGCCAAGCCGGAGCGGGATACCGACGGCAGCGATGCGGTCGGATGACCACCCAACAGGGTCCGAGAGAGCGGTTTGCCTGCGTCGTCTGACAGCGACTCGACACTTATGCGACGGCTGGATGACTCCTCATCGGCAACCCCCGTAGCGTATGAGGCTTGAAAGGGCATCTCGCTCATAGGTAAATGCCGCGCAGAAAAAGGGGACAGCATCACAATGGCCGACGCTTGCACGCTGGGGTTAGATACCGGGTTCGTGGCTCTGGGTTACGGCAAGGTCGCGGTGCTCGGCGTAGTGCAAGGCATCACCGAATTGTTGCCGATCTCCTCGACCGCCCATATGCGCGTCCTGCCGGCGCTGCTGGGCTGGCAGGATCCCGGCTCCGCATTCTCCGCCGCCATGCAGCTTGCCGCCTTGGCCGCCGTCGTGAGCTATTTCTGGAGCGACGTCAGGCAGCTCGTGTTCGGCTCGCTCGCCGCCGTTGCGCACCGCGAATTCAAGGACCGCTATTTGCGGTTGGCGCTCTGGATCGTGCTCGCCACCATCCCGATCGGCATCGCGGGCCTGGCGCTCGCGGGCGTATTGAACACCTGCAACTCGCCGCTGCGCGGTCTCGGCGTGATCGGCTGGGCCTGTATCGCGATGGCGATCCTGCTGGCAATCGCCGAGATCCGCGCGCGCCATCTGCGGGCGCTCGAGGACGTGACCCTCGTCGACGCGATGCTGGTCGGCATCGCCCAGATCGGCGCGCTCATCCCCGGCGTGTCGCGCTCCGGTTCCACCCTGACGGCGGCGCTCGCGCTCGGCTTCAAACGCGAGGAGGCAGCGCGCTTCTCATTCCTGCTCGGGCTGCCGGCGATCGCGCTCGCTGGGCTCAAGGAATTGTGGGAATTGCACAAGGCCCAGCTCGACGCCCACGGCTGGTCGATCCTGGCGGTTGGCCTGGTGATCGCGTCGATCTCGGCCTTCGTGGCCATCTGGGCGCTGCTGCGCGTGCTGGAGCGCTACTCGGCCTGGCCGTTCGTGGTCTACCGCGGGGCGCTCGGCGTGCTGTTGCTAGTGGGACTGGCGCTCGGCTGGTTCACTTGATCAAAAGGAAACGGCCGAAGTCGGATGCATCCGACTTCGGCCGCTTGTGTCAGAACGCCGGCGTTAAAGCCAGTGGCATGATCTTATCCGAAAAGTCTGCAACTTTTCGGGATCATGCTTTAGTTCGCGGCCGCCTGGTTCGGCTTCGGCGGATAGGCCGGATTAGCCTGCACGCCGCGGATCAAGTCCAGCGCGAAGTGCAGCGCCTTGTCGTTCTTGGGGTCCTGCGGAACGTACGACTGCGACCCGGTCTGCTCCTGGCCTTCGGCCGAAAGGTGGCCGCGCAAGGTCGCTTCGCTGGTCGTATCGGTGCGCGCCTTGAGCTCGTCCGGCACGTCCTGCAGCACCTCGATGTCGGGCACGATGCCCTTGGCCTGAATCGACCGGCCCGACGGGGTGAAGTAGCGCGCCGTGGTCAGCCGCAAGGCGCCGTTGCCGGAGCCGAGCGGGATGATGGTCTGCACGGAGCCTTTGCCGAAGGAGCGCGTGCCCACCATGGTGGCGCGCTTGTGATCCTGCAGGGCGCCGGCCACGATTTCCGACGCTGACGCCGAACCACCATTGATCAGCACGATCACCGGCTTGCCCTTGGTGAGATCGCCGGGGCGGGCGGTGAAGCGCTGGGTTTCGTCGGCGTTGCGGCCGCGCGTCGAGACGATCTCGCCGCGATTGAGGAAGGCGTTCGACACCGAGATCGCCTGGTCGAGCAGGCCGCCCGGATTGTTGCGCAGGTCGAGGATGAAGCCCTTGAGCTTGTCGCCGTCCTGCGCCGTCAAGTCGGCGATCGCCTTCTTCAGGCCGGTCGTGGCCTGCTCGTTGAACTGGGTGATGCGGATATAGCCGACGTCGCCGCCCTCCGAATGGGAGCGGACCGAAAGGACCCGGATGACGTCGCGGGTGAGCGTCATCTCGACCGGCTTGTCCTGGCCCTTACGCATGATCTTGATCTTGATCTTGGTGTTCACCGGGCCGCGCATCTTGTCGACCGCCTGGTTGAGGGTCAGCCCCTGCACCGGCTCGTCGTCGATATGGGTGATGAAGTCGTTCGCCTGCACGCCGGCCTTGGCGGCCGGGGTCTCGTCGATCGGCGCCACCACCTTGATCAGGCCGTCCTCCATGGTGACCTCGATGCCGAGGCCGCCGAACTCGCCGCGCGTCTGCACCTGCATGTCGCGGAAGCTCTTGGCGTCCATGTAGCTCGAATGCGGATCGAGCCCGGTCAGCATCCCGTTGATCGCCGATTCGACCAGCTTTCCGTCGTCGGGCTTCT
>DATDGG010000364.1:0-2146 GCA_036522235.1 Xanthobacteraceae bacterium | reverse complement strand
ATCTACGCGACCGACGACGACAAGCGCCGGCTCGCGCCCATCCATGCGCGCATCGAGCGCGCCGGCGCGCGCAACGTGCAGGTGCGTACTCCGAAGGGCGAAGCGGACGTGCTCGCTGATCTCGCCGGCAGCGCCGACTGTGTGCTGATCGATGCGCCCTGCACCGGCATCGGCGCCTGGCGGCGCAATCCGGACGCCAAATGGCGGATGCGCCCGGGCGCGCTCGAGATCCGCGTACGGGAGCAGGCGGAGCTGCTCGACCGCGCCGCCGGTCTGATCAAAGGCGCCGGCCGCATCGTCTATGTCACCTGCTCGCTGCTCGCGGAGGAAAACGGCGACCAGGTGCGCGGCTTCCTGGCGCGGCATCCGGAATTCTCCGCGCTCACGGCCGCCGAGCTCACGCGGCCGTTGGGCGAGCGGGCCGTGGTGTTTGCGCGGGCCGTGGTGACCTCGGCGGAAGGGCTATTGATGACGCCGCGCCGCACCGACACGGATGGGTTCTTCGTCTGCGTGCTGTCGCGGCGCGGCGAGAGCGCCCCGGTGGCCAGGGTTAAGCCACCGGCGGCCGCGGAATTGACCGTTACCGAGTGGTGAGGAGGAGAGCGCGGAAAGTGTCCTTGACCAGACGCCGATGCCAGCCACACATACGGGAGCCATAGACCAGACGCCATGCACGACAAGATTCTCATCATCGATCTCGGCTCGCAGGTGACCCAGCTGATCGCCCGGCGGGTGCGCGAGGAAAAGGTCTATTGCGAGATCGTGCCGTATCAGAACGCACAGGCTGCGTTCACGGCCCTGCGCCCCAAGGGCGTGATCCTGTCGGGCGGGCCGGCTTCGGTGCTCGATGCGGGCGCGCCGACCGTGCCGATGGCGATCTACGAGGCGGGCGTGCCGGTGCTCGGCATCTGCTACGGCGAGCAGCTCATGGCGGCGCAACTCGGCGGCAAGGTCGAAGCCGGCCATCACCGCGAGTTCGGCCGCGCCGAGGTCGAGGTCACCAAGCCGTCCGCGCTCTACGAGGGGGTCTGGCAGGTCGGCTCCCGCTATCCGGTCTGGATGAGCCACGGCGACCGCGTGACCAAGCCGCCGGCGGGCTTCGAGGCGGTCGGCACCTCGCCCAATGCGCCGATCGCCATGATCGCCGACGAGCGGCGGCGCTTCTATGCCACCCAGTTCCATCTCGAGGTCGTGCACACGCCGCAGGGCGCAGCCCTCCTGCGCAATTTCGTGCGCAAGATCGCCGGCTGCGCCGGCGACTGGACCATGGGGGCCTACAAGGAGGAGGCGATCGCGAAGATCCGCCGCGAGGTCGGCAAGGCGCGCGTGATCTGCGGCCTTTCGGGCGGGGTCGATTCCGCCGTGACGGCGGTGCTGATCCATGCCGCGATCGGCGATCAGCTCACGTGCGTGTTCGTCGATCATGGCCTCCTGCGGCTCAACGAAGCCGAGGAGGTCGTGAGCCTGTTTCGCGGCCACTACAACATTCCGCTCGTCCATGTCGATGCGGCGGAGCAATTCCTGTCGGCGCTCGCGGGCGTCAGCGATCCGGAATCAAAGCGCAAGGCGATCGGCCGGGTCTTCATCGAGGTGTTCGAGGCGGAAGCAAAAAAACTCGGCGGTGCGGAATTCCTGGCCCAGGGCACGCTCTATCCGGACGTGATCGAAAGCGCGTCGTTCACCGGCGGTCCTTCGGTCACTATCAAATCGCATCACAATGTCGGCGGGCTGCCGGAGCGCATGAACATGCGGCTCGTCGAGCCGCTGCGCGAACTGTTCAAGGACGAGGTGCGCGCGCTTGGCCGCGCGCTCGGCCTGCCCGAGACTTTCGTCGGCCGCCATCCGTTCCCGGGCCCGGGCCTCGCCATCCGCTGCCCGGGCGAGATTTCACGCGAGAAGCTCGACATCCTGCGCCGCGCCGACGCCATCTATATCGGTGAAATCCGCCGCGCCGGCCTCTACGACGCCATCTGGCAGGCCTTCGCTGTGCTGCTGCCGGTCAAGACCGTCGGCGTGATGGGCGACTACCGCACCTACGACTACGTCGTGGGGCTGCGCGCCGTCACCTCGAGCGACGGCATGACCGCCGATTTCTATCCCTTCGACATGGATTTCATCGGCAGGGTCGCAACGCGGATCATCAACG
>DATDGG010000363.1:0-8126 GCA_036522235.1 Xanthobacteraceae bacterium | reverse complement strand
ATCAAGACCGTCATCGATTTTGCGCCCTGAATGCCGCGGCGCTCAACGCCAGTAGCGGTCCTCCCAGCTGCGCGAGAGACGCATCGCGGTCAGGATCAGGCCGGCCATGGAATAGGTCTGCGGAAAATTTCCCCACAAGGTACCGGTCTGCGGATCGATATCCTCCGACAGAAGTCCGTATCGGTTGCGATGCTTCAGGGCGTCGATGAAGAGGCCGCGCGCGTCCTCGTGGCGGCCGAGCGACCACCAGGCATCGACCAGCCAGAAGCGGCAGATCAGGAAGGCCGTCATCGGCAGGCCGAAATCGTCGGCGCTGGCGTAGCGCATCACGTGGGTCTCGCGTAACAGCTCGCGCTCCATGGCGGAGACGGTGCTCTTGAAGCGCGGATCCTCGGCCTCGACGACGCCGAGATCCGGCAGCAACAGCACGCTGGCATCGAGTTCGTCCGATCCGAAGGCGGCCGTGAAGGCGCCGCGTTTCTCGTTCCAGGCGCCATCGACGAGCTTGGCATGTAGCGGGTCGGCGATCGCGTTCCAATATTGGACGCGGTCATCGAGGCCGAGCCGCGACGCGATCGCGGCCAGGCGATGGCAGCCGGCCCAGCACATGGCGGTCGAATGGGTGTGGATGCGCTGGCGGCCGCGATATTCCCAAATCCCGGCATCGGGCTGCAGCGCCGTCTTGGCGGCCTTGTTGCCGAGCGACTCGAGTAGGCGGAACAGGCCTTCGTCGCCGGGGCGGGGCAGGCGGCGGTCGAAGAACATCGGCATGGCGGCGAGGATGATGCTGCCATAGGTGTCGTTCTGGGTCTGGCCCGCGGCCGCATTGCCGACCCGAACCGGCCCATCGCCTTTGTAGCCCTGCAGGTCAGGTGCAGTTTTCTCCTCGAGCGGCACCGTGGGGACGATGCCGTAGACCGGCCGCAGCAGTTCGTCCGGGTTCGCCGCAATGCCGAGCGTGAACGAGATGAAGTCCTCCATGGTCTGCGTCGCCCCGATGCGATTGAGCGCCCGCACCACGAAATAGGCGTCGCGCAGCCAGCAATAGCGATAGTCCCAGGTGCGGCCCGACGACGGCGATTCCGGGATCGAGGTGGTATGCGCCGCGATGATCCCGCCGGTCTCCTCGAAATTGCTGAGCTTGAGCGTGATCGCGGCGCGGATGACGGCCTCCTGCCAATCATAGGAGATCGATAGGCCGCGCACCCATTCCATCCAATAGTCGCGCGTTCGATCGGCGAATTCACGGCACGTCGTCGGCAGGTCGCTGGTGAACGGCTCGTCGGGGCCGACCACCAGATGAATAGGGCGGGTCAGGACAAAGGGCGATTCGTGCTCGATGAGCGAAAGCGGCGCGTCGGTGGTCAGGCGGATGACCGTGCCCTCGTCCAGGTAGCGGATGTGGTTGCTGCCGATGGAATGGCGGGGGAACGCTTGGCCGTAGCTGTGCGTCGGCCGCATCCGCACCGTGATGCGCGGCAGGCCCGCGATCGGCTCGATGATGCGAATGAGCTGCGGCGGGCGAAAGATGCGCCCGAACTGGAGGAAGCGCGGAGCAAAATCCGTGATCCGAATGGCGGCGCCGCGCCGGTCGGTGAGGACCGTCGAGACGATCGCGGTATTGCGCAGATATTCGGACTGAAAGTCGACGGCGCCGTCGAGCACCACGTCGCAGAAGCCCTTCTCTTCCTGTCCGGACAAAAGCCGGCAGAAGATCGGGTCGCCGTCGAAGTTCGGGAAGCACCACCACACGATGCGCGACGAAGGATCGACCAACGCGGCGGTGCGACCATTCCCGATGACGGCTAGATCAAGTCCATGATCCTTGTCGATCATGGCGTCGCGCTTTCGCCGTCGCCGGCGATTTGGGCGAGCCAGCCGCGCACGGCTTCCGGCTTCTCGAAGTGGCCGTTGACGCCAGCCACCATCCGGCCCACGGAAAACGCCAGGCCGTCGAATTCCGGGATGATCTCGAATACCGACTCGTCGGTCACGTCGTCGCCGATGAAGATCGGATGGCGGTCGAGGAACGGCGGATAGCGCATCAGTTCGCGCACGCCGGAGCCCTTGTTGAAGCCGGCCTGCTTGATCTCCAGCACCGACTTTCCGCGCAGGATCTCGACCGGCACCGCGGGATTTTCCGCGCAGATACGCCCGACCGCCTCGCTGATGAGGCCTTCCGAATCGGGGGCGAGGCGAAAGTGCAGCGCGAGCGAATAGCCTTTGTCCTCGATGAGGATGCCGGGGCCGATCTCGGCCACCGTGGCGAACTTGCGCTTGAGCGCCGCGTCGAGCGGTACCATGCGCCGCGCATCGCGCTCGCCGCCGAC
Source organism: Xanthobacteraceae bacterium (assembly GCA_036522235.1). Taxonomy (GTDB): domain Bacteria; phylum Pseudomonadota; class Alphaproteobacteria; order Rhizobiales; family Xanthobacteraceae; genus VAZQ01. The sequence goes on along the minus strand of DATDGG010000363.1, from coordinate 5,796 downwards.
ATGGGGTCGAAACTCGGCGCCGTGGCCGCCGACCGCGGGGAACTGCAGCGGCGAAAACAAGAGATCGAGATCGGTGAGCGACCTGCCGCTCACCAGCGCGACCGCCCCCCCGGTGCGCTCCGACAACCGGCTCATGGCGTGGCGCAGCGAGGGCGGGACCCAGACCTCCGGCGGCGTCGGCGCGAGATCGAGGATGGTCCCGTCGACGTCGAGCAGGATCGCGCATTCTTGCAGATTGGGAAGGAGCGATGCTGCGGCAATATTCATGTTCATTGTCCTGGATTGCTGGGTCTTGAGCGGCGGACGCGACCTTATTCGACGAAGCCGAGCGGTCGGGCAACCTGCTCCAGGGGCTTGCGCTCGGCCGCGATACCGAAGCCCCATTCAATCAGGCCGGCGGCGATCATCAAGACCGAACCCAGGAGATAGCCGCCCGCCACGCTCGAACGCGAGCCGGTCTCGATGAGCACGCCGAACAGCCACGGTCCGGCGACGCCGCCGATGCCGGTGCCGATCGCATAGAAGCAGGCGATCGCGAGCGCGCGAATCTCGAGCGGGAAGGTCTCGCTGACGGTCAGGTAGGCGGAGCTCGCCGCCGCCGAGGCGAAGAAGAAGATGATCATCCAGGCGATCGTCTGGGTTTGCGCCGACATGAGGTCCTGGCTGAACAGATAGCCGGTGGCGGTGAGCAGGAGCCCCGAAAGCATATAGGTCATGCTGATCATGAATTTGCGGCCGATTGTGTCGAACAGTCGGCCGAGCAGGAGGGGGCCGAGAAAATTTCCGGCCGCGAACGGCAGGATGTACCAGCCGACATGGTCGGCCGGAACGCCGTAGAAGTCGGTCAGGACCAGCGCATAGGTGAAGAAGATGGCGTTGTAGAAGAAGGCCTGCGCGGCCATCAGGGCGAGACCCACCAGGGTCCGCTGCGGGTAGGTTCGAAACAAGGTCCGCCAGACTTCCCCGAGCGGCGTGTGGGTGCGGGTGCGCAGTCGCACGCGTTCCGGCGGGGCGGTCACCGCTCCGGCGGACGCGAATTGATGCTCGATCTCCGCCACGATGGCCTCGGCGCGGTGCGGCTGTCCGTGTGTTATCAGCCAGCGCGGGCTTTCGGGAATCCACAGCCGCATCACGAAAATCACCAGCCCGAGCGCCGCCCCGATTAGATAGGCCAGCCGCCAGCCGAGCGCCGGATCGATGACCGCGGGATCGAGCAGCACGATCGAGGCACCCGCGCCGGCGGCGGCGCCGATCCAGAAGCTGCCGTTGATGGCGAGATCGGTCCAGCCGCGCATGCGCGCCGGAATAAGCTCCTGGATGGTCGAATTGATGGCGGTGTATTCGCCGCCGATGCCGGCGCCGGTCAGCATGCGAAAGAATGCATAGCTGCCGAAATCCCACGACAGGGCGGTCGCGGCGGTGGCGGTGAGGTAGACGGCAAGCGTGATGAAGAAGAGCTTCTTGCGTCCGAGCCGGTCGGTCAGCCAGCCGAAGAACAGCGCCCCCGCGACGGCGCCGACGAGATACGCGCTGCCCGCGCCGCCGATCTCGGAATTGCTCAAGCCGAGCGTCGCGCTGTCCTTGAGTGCGCCCGACAGTGCGCCCGCCAACGTGACCTCGAGCCCGTCCAGGATCCACGTGACGCCGAGCGCCACCACCACGAGCGTGTGGAAACGCCCCCAGGGCAGTCCGTCCAGGCGCGCCGGGATATCGGTCTCGACCAGCGTGCCAAAGGGCTCCGAGGCGGCCATCGCGGTCACGCGCCGCGCCGACGCGCGCGGTCCGGGCGGGGCTTTCGGGGGCAAGGGGGCGGACGATTCACGTAGCGATCCTGTTGATCTCATCGCTTTTCGCCGTCTCGATCGATCGCCCTCCCGGCCCTTCTGCGGCTGGCCGAGAACAGTTGGAGAGGGTAACGCCTTGAAACCTCAATGGTTCCGGGCGAGCCCCGAGGGGCGACGCAAAATTACCGTTCGGTTTGAGGGCGCGCTTTGCTAAGTTTGCGGCGGGGCGGTGGTGATTTGAGCTCTGCCGGGGAACGGGGAAAGACCTATGCTTCTTGCGCCATTGGCCAGCGCTATGCTCGTCATGAGCATTGCTATCGGCCCGGCCGTCGAGTCGCACGATTCGGCGGCGCAAATAAGCCCACAACAGAAAAACGCCGCCGTGCAGGCGCTGGTGCGCTCCGCAACCGAATGCATCGCGCACGCGGTCGAGGCTGATCCGCGCTTTGGCAGGAACGTCGGCTCCAAGATCGGCGATCTGATCGTGGACTCGATTCCGCCCTGCATCGGGCCGGTGCGGGCGATGATCGACGGTTACGACCGCTACTACGGCGCCGGGACCGGCCAAGCATTTTTCATGGGACCGTATCTTGACGAGTTGCCGACCGTCGTGACCAAGTGGAGCGCCGACGCCGCCCCATAGCGGCGCCCCTATTGGCGCAGGATGTCGATCACCCGCATGGTCGTCGGATCGACCAGCACGACCTGATTCTGGACCATCGTGTATTTGAGGCTGCGCAGCTCCGGCGATAGGGCCATGGCGGCGCTCGGCAAGATATAAAGCTCGATCGATGGCGGGACTTGTTCGCCCACCGCCGCCTGCAGGTTCGCCGGCGCCTTGACCTTGGCACTCTCTTGCAGGACCGCATTGAGGATCGCGGTCCTCTGCGCCGGGCTGAGCTTGAGCTGCGAGGGCTGCGCCATCGCCTTTGATTGCGGGTCACCGACCCCGCCCGGGAAGCCCGCCTGCGCGCCCGCCACGCCGACGCTCGCCATCAGCGTGAGCGCGACCGTCCCATACCGAAAGCCGCTCACCATGGGATGCTCCTCTTGTTGTGGATGTTGGCTCAACGTTGCAACGTGGATCGGCGTTCCGCCGCGCGTAACGTCAAAAGACGCAGGCCCATCATTGCGCCGCCAATTTGATTAAATATGCCAATAGAGACAATAAGTTAATCATGGCGCCGGGGTCCCGCCGGAAGGCCGCAAAAAAAATGCGCCGCGCGTGGAACCAACGGAACTTGTCCGAGTTTGTCGCGTTTACCGCGCTAGCACCGTGACCAATCGGCCTTTTGGGGGGCTGAACGGGAGGGCCGACATTTCCGCAATTCTCACCTTGTTCATCGAACGGTCCTTGCGGCCCCGATGGGTCGCGCGCGTATCATCGCGGTGCCACCCCGAAGTTCTGCCCGGATCGGGAACCATGTTTTCTAAACTCAATCTCTTCCGCCGTTTGGAGCAATGCCATGCAGCCGAATGAAACCGTCGGCGAAGTGAAACCCAATGGGTCGGGTGCCGTGCCGCCGCCCGAGGCGGCGATCGCCCAAGCCGTCGATGGCGGCCCTGCCGGCGAAATGCACGAATTGCTGCAGGCGCTGCAGGCCGTTCGGGTGGGCGATTTCTCTGTGCGGATGGCGGGAAACCAGGTCGGGATTTTCGGCAAGGTTGCGGATACGTTCAACGAGATCGTCGCCGCCAACGAACGCATGGCGCAGCAGCTCGAGCGCGTGGGCGAGGTCGTCGGCCGGCAAGGCAAGACCCGCCAGCGCGTGCGGTTCGGCATCAGCAATGGCGCCTGGGGGGAGATGGAAAGCTCCGTCAACGCGCTCATCGACGATCTGCTGTGGCCCACCACCGAAGTCACCCGCGCGATCGCGGCCGTCGCCCAGGGCGATCTCCTGCAGACCATGCGGCTCGACGTCGACGGAAGGCCGCTCGAGGGCGAGTTCCTGCGCTCGGCCGAGATCGTCAACACGATGATCAAGCAGCTCAACGTGTTCACCTCGGAGGTGACGCGCGTGGCGCGCGAGGTCGGCACCGAGGGCAAGCTCGGCGGCCAGGCGCAGGTGAACGAGGTGACCGGGGTCTGGAAGGACCTGACCGAGAGCGTCAACTCGATGGCCTCGAACCTGACCGCGCAGGTGCGCAACATCGCCGAGGTGACCATCGCGGTCGCCAACGGCGACCTGTCGAAAAAGATCACCGTCGACGTGCGCGGCGAGATCCTGCAGCTCAAGGAAGCCATCAACACGATGGTCGACCAGTTGCGTTCCTTCGCCTCGGAGGTGACGCGCGTGGCGCGTGAGGTCGGCACAGACGGCAAGCTCGGCGGCCAGGCGATCGTCCCAGGCGTGGCCGGGACCTGGAAGGATTTGACCGACTCGGTCAACGCCATGTGCGGCAACCTCACCGACCAGGTGCGCAACATCGCCCAGGTCACGACCGCAGTGGCGCGCGGCGATCTCTCGCGCAAGATCACGGTCGACGTGCGCGGCGAAATCCTCGAGCTCAAGGACACCATGAACACGATGGTGGATCAGCTCAACGCCTTCGCGTCGGAAGTGACGCGCGTTGCGCGCGAGGTCGGCACCGAAGGCAAGCTCGGCGGCCAGGCCCAGGTGCCCGGCATCGCCGGCACTTGGAAGGACCTGACCGACAACGTGAACTTCATGGCGTCGAACCTGACCGCCCAGGTGCGCAATATCGCCGACGTGGCGACCGCCATCGCCGGCGGCGACCTGTCGAAGAAGATCACAGTCAATGTGAGCGGCGAAATCCTGCAGCTCAAGGAGACCATCAACACGATGGTCGATCAGCTCAACGCATTCGCCGGCGAGGTGACGCGGGTGGCGCGCGAGGTCGGCACCGACGGCCGGCTCGGCGGGCAGGCCAATGTGCTTGGCGTCGCCGGCACCTGGAAAGACCTCACCGATTCGGTCAACTCGATGGCTTCGAACCTGACCGCCCAGGTCCGCAACATCGCCGAAGTGTCGACCGCCATCGCCAACGGCGACCTGTCGAAGAAGATCACCGTGGACGTGCGCGGCGAGATCCTGGAGCTCAAGGACACCATCAATACGATGGTCGACCAGCTCAACGCCTTCGCGTCGGAAGTGACGCGGGTGGCGCGCGAGGTCGGCACTGAAGGCAAGCTCGGCGGCCAGGCGCTGGTGCGCGGCGTCGCCGGCACCTGGAAGGACCTGACCGACAGCGTCAATTCCATGGCCTCGAACCTGACCGGCCAGGTGCGCAACATCGCCGAGGTGGCGACCGCGGTGGCGCAGGGCGACCTGTCGAAGAAGATCACCGTGAATGTGAGCGGCGAGATTTTGCAGCTCAAGGAAACCTTGAACACGATGGTCGACCAGCTCAACGCCTTCGCGGCCGAGGTAACGCGCGTGGCGCGCGAGGTCGGCACCGAAGGCAAGCTTGGCGGCCAGGCCGAAGTGCCCGGCGTCGCCGGCACCTGGAAGGACCTCACCGACAGCGTGAACTCGATGGCCGGAAATTTGACCGGTCAGGTGCGCAACATCGCCGAAGTGGCGACCGCCATCGCCGGCGGCGACCTCTCGCGCAAGATCACCGTCGACGTGCGCGGCGAAATCCTTCAGCTCAAGGAAACGCTCAACACGATGGTCGACCAGCTCAACCGTTTCGCCGGCGAGGTGACGCGGGTGGCGCGCGAGGTCGGTACCGACGGGCGGCTGGGCGGCCAGGCCAACGTGCTCGGCGTTGCTGGCACCTGGAAGGATTTGACCGATTCGGTCAACTCGATGGCCTCGAACCTGACGGCGCAGGTCCGCAACATCGCGGAGGTGACGACGGCGGTCGCCAATGGCGACCTCTCCAAGAAGATCACCGTGGACGTACGCGGCGAAATTCTGGAGCTGAAGGACACCATCAACACCATGGTGGATCAGCTCAACTCCTTTGCTTCCGAAGTGACGCGCGTGGCGCGCGAAGTCGGGACGGAAGGCAAGCTCGGCGGCCAGGCGGAAGTCCGCGGCGTCGC
>DATDGG010000362.1:0-13647 GCA_036522235.1 Xanthobacteraceae bacterium | reverse complement strand
GTCGATGTCTGTCACCGGATCGAACCGCGTGCACATCGCCCACAGCACCTGGTCGAGATCGCCGGCATCGATATCCTCGTCCACCACCACGGTCCACTTTCCGGCATAGGCGCCGCCCTGGCAGTTCGAGGCGATGTGTAGCGCATTGCGGGCATGGCCCGGATAGCGCTGGCGGATCTGGATCGCGGTAAAGCGGGTCGCGGGACCGGCCTCGTGGTTCCACACGCCGAGCACATCAGGAATGCCGCACGCTTCGAGCGTGCGCCAGATCTGCGCCGCGCCCGCAATGCCCTTGAGGAGCCCGGTCTCGTCGACCGGCTTGTGCTGCGGCGCGCAGGTGAGGATCGGGTCGTTGCGATAGAGGATGGTTTTGACGTTGACATAGGGCCGCGGCACGGTGTCGTCCGAATAATAGCCCATCCACTCGCCGAACGGACCCTCGGGCCGCACCTGCCCCGGTACCGTCTCGCCTTCGAGCGCGATCTCGCAATCGGCCGGGATCGGAAAACCCGTATACGGGCCGCGCACCACGTCGATCGGCTCGCCGCGCAAGCCTCCGGCAATTTCCATCTCGCCGATCTCGGGCAGCGGGCTTGACGAGAGCATGAATAACAACGGGTCCTGGCCGCACAGGATCACGACCTTCATGGGCTCGCCGCGCTCGAAGTATTTGTCTCGGTGAATGCGGCCGTGCTTGCCCTCGGTGATCTGGCAGCCGACGGTCTTGCCGTCATAGACCTGCGACCGATAGGCGCCGAGATTGAACCAGCCGGCGTCGGGATCCTGGGTCATCACGCAGTCGGCGGTGCCGATGAAGCGCGCCTTGTCGAGCTCGTGATGGCGCGGCACCGGGAACTTGAGCACGTCGACTGCGTCGCCCTCCAGGACGTTCTGCAGGATCGGCCCGTCCTTGACGAAGCGCGGCGGGATCGTTTTCAGGTCCTGCATGCGCTTGTGATAGCGCTGCACGATGTCGACCTTGCGCTCCTGCTTGAGCGGGAGGCCGAGCGTGAGCGCGACGCGGCGGATCGAGGAGAACTGCCCATAGAGCGTGCGGAATCCCTTCGGGTAGCCCGGAATGTCGTCGAACAAGATGGCGGGCGCGGTGCCGCTGCTCTTTTCCGTCAGCATGTGGGTGAGCGCGCCCATCTCGACGTCCCAATGGGCGCCGTTGACCTGGAGCAGCTCACCCATCCGGCTCACTTCGTCGAGCCATCCGCGCAACCCGCGATAGGTGACTTTGCGGTCGGAGACGGTCTCGGCGGTCAAGGGCGGCATGCGGCTCTCCGTTGCGAAAATGCGCTTGCAGCACCGCAAAATGCGGGCTTTTTGCGCGTTTGTTCGAGCTTTATCCAATCATATCGCTTTGTCCACAGTCCGGGCAGGACGCGATTCCTCGCTCTTCTCGAGCAGCGCCTTGAGGCGGGTCGGCGTCACCGGCAAGCGGTCGATCGCGCCCGGCTGGCCGATCGCGTCGTCGATGGCCGAGGCGATCGCGGCCCCGACTGCGTTCACCCCGCCTTCGCCGGCGCCCTTGAGGCCGAGCGGATTACGCGGGCTCGGGGCGTCCTCGGTGAGGAGCACGTCTGCGGGGGGAACATCGCCGAGCATCGGAACCAGATAATCCGCGAAGGTCACCGACAGCGGCTCGCCCTGCGCGTCATAGCGGAACTCCTCTGACAGCGCGCCGCCGAGACCTTGCGCGAAACCGCCGACCAGCTGGCCCTCCACCAGCATCGGATTGACGGCGCGGCCGACATCATAGGCGATGAGATATTTCTCGACCGCGACGCTGCCGGTGCCGGCATCGACCGCGACCACCGCGACGTGAACGCCGTACGGATAAGTCATGTGCTCGGTGTGAAACCAGCCCTCCGCCGAAAGCCCTCCGTCGCGACCCGCGATCTCGCCCAGGTCGAGCGAAGGGCCGGTCGGTATTTTCTTGCGGATGACGCGCCCGCTCGAGATGGTGAGGTCGTCGCGCGGGGTCTGCAGCAATTGCGCGGCGACTTCGAGCGCGCGCTCGCGCACCTTCAGGGCTGCCGCATGGGTGGCGGAGCCGGTCATGACGGTGGCGCGGGTCGCATGCGCCCCGATGCCGTGCGCGATACGGTCGGTGCGGCCATGCACCACGCGGATGCGGCGATAGTCGACGCCGAGTGTGTCGGCGCAGATCTGCGCCATCACGGTTTCGAAACCTTGTCCGAGCGAAGCGCCGCCGGTCACGACCTCGACCTCGCCGGTCGGCGCGACCGTTATCTCGACGCCGTCGCTCGGGCCGAGCCCGCTCTTCTCGACGAATATGGCAAGGCCGGCGCCGACGCTTTCGCCGGCACGACGCCGCTCTGCCAGCGCCGCGTTGAGCTTCGTCCAGCCGATCCGCGCGAGCGCCTTGTCGAGCAGGCCCGCATAGTCGCCCGAATCCAACACCACGTCGTCGCCGAGCGCATCAAGCGGCCGCGCGAACGGCATTTCGGCCTTTCCGATCAGGTTGCGGCGGCGGACCTCGACCCGATCGATTCCCAATCGCTGCGCGATCGCATCGAGCAATCGCTCGCGCACGAAGGTGCTTTCGTAGCGCCCGGGCGAGCGATAGGTCGCGGCAGGAGTCTTGTTGGTGAGCCGGTAGTGCCCGGCCGCCCGGTAGGCCGGCACCCGGTAGGGGCCCGGCAGCATGCCGGCGGTGAGATCGACCACACGGGCACCGTGGGTTCGCACATAGGCGCCCTGATCGTGAAAGAAGCGATCCTCGATGGCGAGGATGTTGCCGTCCCGATCGACCGCGGCGCGAATCTGGTGCCGCTGTTGGCGCGAATGATTGGCCGCCACCAGGTGCTCGTGCCGGTCCTCGATCCATTTGACGGGCCGGCGCAGCCGCAGCGCCGCCAGACAAACCAGCACGTCCTCCGGATAGAGCTCGCCCCGCACCCCGAAGCCGCCGCCCACATGGCCCTCGTAGAGATGCACGGACGTAAGCGGCCGCTGCAGAATGCGGGCGATCTGTTCGCGATTGCGATGCGGCACCTTGGCGGCGCCGTGCAGCTCCAGGACATCCCGCTCCGGATCGTAGCGCGCAATGGCTCCGCGCGTCTCCAAAGGCACCGCCGAATGGCGGCCGATCGACAGATCGAGCGCGATCTCCGCATGGGCGGACAGCCACGCCTGCTCGAGATCACCGTAGCTCTTTTCGACGATCATCGGCTCGCTGGTGAGACCGGGTGCGATCTCGCCGGGCGCCTCGTCGGCCGACATCTGCGGCGCCAGCGCTTCGAGCGCGAGCTCGACCGCCTCGGCGGCGTCCTCCGCCTGATAGATGGTTTCCGCGAACACCGCCGCGATCGGCTCGCCCACATAGCGCACGCGCACGCGCGCCAATACGGGCTGCCGATAGGGCACGAGCTGCTCGACGCGGTCGTCGCGGAAATCGATCGGGGCGAGGTCGGCGAGATCGGCACCGGTCCAGACCGCAACGACGCCCGGCATGGACGATGCGCCCGCGATCTCGACCGCGCCGATCCGCGCATGGGCGAGCGGCGAGCGCACGACGCGCATATGCAGCTGAGAGGGAAACGACACGTCGGCCGCGAACAGCCCGCGGCCCTGCACCAGCGGGCCGTCTTCGAGCCGCGTGACGCTCGCGCCAATCATCCCCGGCGGCTGCGCTTCCGGCGATTGCATCGCCCCTTCTACCGCTTCGGAGCGGTTTCGGAAACGCCCTCACTGGCCGTCGGGCGTGCGGACCCCGAACCAGCTGTCGCGCACTTGCTGATAGTGCACGCTCGGGTCATAGGGGGCGACCGCCAGTCCGAGCACCTGCGGGGACAGCGATCCGACCGCCGACAGGAGCGCGTAGGAGGCGACGATCCGATCATGCTGCGCGGTGACCAGGGAGGTGCGGGCCTGGACCAGGGCCTGTTGGGCATTGAGAACGTCGAGCGTGGTACGCTGACCGACGCGGGCCTCTTCGCGCACGCCGTCAAGCGCGATCTCGGCCGAGGTGACCTGCGCGGTGCTGGCGTCGATCTGCGCCTTGGCGGCCTCGAGCTGTCCCCAGCTTTGGGTGATGTTCTGTTGCACCGAGAGGCGGGCGGTATCGAGGTCGAGCCGCCTTTGCCCGAGCGTTTCCTTGGCTTGGCGGATGGTCGCGTATTCGGCCCCGCCCTGATAGAGCGGCACCGAGAGCTGCGCCGTGACGGCGCCCGACAGCGTTTCCAAGGTCGCGAGGCTGCTCGGCGAGCCGTAGCTCTTCTGCACGCTGCCGTTCAGCGACAGGGTCGGATAGAGCGCGCTCTCCGCGATCTTGACCTGCTCCACGGCGACATCGACGTTATACATCGCGGCGGTGATTGCCGGATTCTGCGATGCGCCGCGCTCCAGCCCCTGGGCTAGGTTCGGCGGCGAGAACCGGTCGACCGGTGCAGCGTTGGCAAGGCGGCCGGGCTCGACCCCGATCACCTGTACGTAGGCCGACTTGGAAGTAAGGTAGTTCGATTGCGCGGCATTTAAGGACGAGCGGGCGGCAGCCAGGCTCGACTCGGCCTGTGCCAGGTCGGTGCGGGTGACTTCGCCGGTCTTAAAGCGGTCGCGCGTCTGCCGCAAGGTCACCGTCAGCACGTTCACGTTGTTCCGCTGGAGATCCAACAGCGCCCCATCCCGTAGCAGGTTCATATACGCGGTGGCGCCTGCGAGCAGCACCGCCTGCTCCGTTGAGCGCAGCGCCTCGCGTGCCGCCGATACCTGATGCTCGGCTTGCCTTGTCCTGCCGGCGGTCCCAAATCCGTTGAACAAGGTCTGCGAAGCGGACAGTCCATAGCCGCCGGTGGCGAACGTGCCGACCGCCCGGGCGCCCGGACCGACGCCTTTGGAGAGGCTGTCCAGATATTGCTCGCCGATCTGCGCATTGGCGGAGAGCTTCGGGCGATAGCCGGAGAGCGCCACCCCGACGCCTTCGTCGGTCGCGCGGGTGGCGGCGCGCTGGGAGTTGAGCTGCGGATTGCTCTGGTAGGCAAGCGACAGCGCGCCTTCGAGCGTGTCCGCGTCCGCGCAGTGCACGCCCATGCCCGCGCTGACGGCGATCAGGGCTGCCCCCGAGCCTCGCTTGAGCCGGCGCCAAACGCTCCTGCAATATGCCATCAGCAGATCCGGACCATGCCCGATCCCCTCAACGCTCGCTGAACGTGCGTTTCAGCTGGTCGGTGAGCGGCTTGAGCAGATAGCTCATCATGGTGCGGCTGCCGGTCTGCAGAAACAGTTCCGCCGGCATCCCGGAAACAAGCTGAAGGTTTCCCAGGCGGCGCAGCTCGTCGCCTGTAAGCTGCACGCGGACCGTGTAGTAGGAGGTCTTGCTTTGTGGGTCCTCGGTAAGATCGGCGGAGACATACGAGACCAGGCCCTTGATTTGCGGCGTCGTGCGCTGGTTGAAGGCGGAAAAGCGGACCAGCACGTCTTGCCCGAGGTTCACCTGGTCGATGTCGACGGGTGGCAGCCTGGCCTCGATTTGCAGTTCGTCGGAATCCGGCACGATTTCCATCATCACCTCGCCGGGGGCGATCACGCCGCCGATGGTGTGAACCGTGAGCTGGTGGACGACGCCGGCGCTCGGGGCGCGAATCTCGACGCGGTTGAGCTGGTCGCGCGCCGCGACCAGCTTCTGCGTGAGCTCGGTCTCCTTGTCCTGCGATTCGCGCAGATCCTTCATCACTTCGCTGCGCAGATCCTGGTCGATCTTGACGATCTGCAGCTCCGCCTGGCCGATCCTCGATCGCGTCTCCGCGATCGTGGATTTCAATTGGCTGCGCTCGCCATCGAGCTGGGCAGCCTGACGCTGCAAGCCGGTCAGCCGGGTGAGGGGCACCAGCTGTTTGTCGAACAGCGTCTGCACGCCCTGCAGCTCGCTGGAAATGAGCTCGAGCTGTGCCGATTTCGATTTGATCTGGGCATCCAGGCCGCCGATCTCCTCCTCGAGCTGGGCGACGTTGCCATGCAGCAGCTGCTTCTGACTTTCGCGGGCGCTGAGGCGGGCTTTGAACAACGACGTCTCGGACGCGAACAGCCGGGCGACATCCTGCTTGCCGGCCTGCGCCGCGAGGTCGGGAGGTAGTTTTGGCTCGTCCAGCCCGTCCCGTTCAGCCGTCAGGCGGGTGATGCGCACCCGTGTCTCGTCGAGCTGATCGACGATGACCTGCAGGCTTGCGCGCAGCTGGGTCTCGTCGAGGCGCACCAGCAAATCGCCTTCCTTGACGCGCATCCCGTCCTGCGCACGAATTTCCGCGATGACGCCGCCGGCCGGATACTGAATTTTTTTCACCTTCGATTCGACCACCAGCGTGCCCGGAACCGTCACGGCTGCCGAGAGCGGAACCACGACGGCCCATCCGCCCACGAGGCCGACGCCGAGGACAAGCACCCTGAGACCGGTCTTGAGCTCCTGCGCAAAGCCGCGCCGGAGATATCCGGCCAGATCAGCGCCGTCGGCGTCTGCCGCGTTGGGGCCCCCGAGCTGATCGGCAAGCCAGCCATAACCCGTACCAAGACGTTCCAGGCCGACGCGAACCGCGCGTCCCGCGGTCGCCTTGCGGGCTTGGGTCTTGGGGGCGGGCGCTTCTTGCCGGTGGGGGCGGGCGGCGGGATCGCCCGGCGGGCTGCGCTGAAGTCCTCGCTCGGCGCTTCTCGGCGAAGGGCGAGGGTCGCCGATCCGCAAATCGTGGATATTCGATATCGACTCGTTTCGGGCCCTTTCGCCTGTTCGCTCCGTTCGCCGACGTGCCGCGTTTGCGTCAAAACGCAGTATCGATGGGCCTGGTCTCACTCCGGCGTGCGCGGGCATCTCGGGGCGCGGCCTGCTGACACGATTGTCGGAGGGGCCCTCGTCAACATCGAGACGTTCCAGCATGGCGCGTGCGGCGCCGGTCGCCTTGCGATGATCGGGGCCTGCGGAACCTCTTCTCGGAATGAAAATTGCTGCGCTCTCGTCTTCGCGGTGAATGCGTTCTGGAGGGGGCGCGCGCGGTTTGTCATCAAGGTCTCGATCGGGGACGACCCGGATGCGTCGAAGCTCTCCAAGCAGCGCCGCACCCTGCGGTCCAAACGTACTGAGCCTTCGGTCCTCCGGGCGGGCGATCATGTCGCCTCGGTCGTCATGTCGCGGTCTTCTGCTCATGGCCGTGCTCCACCGGCTGCCCGCGACGGTCCGGGCTTTGCCGCGCCGAAGGGCGCGTGATGCGCCGCCGCGCGGGCCACCTTGGCGAAGGCCTCCTCACGCGGTCCAAACGCTATCGGGCTGCCTTCGTGAAGCACCATCGCCATATTCAGGGCCGCCAGCGCATTCGGACGGTGCGAGACGACGATGACGATACGTTGCCCATGCCGCAGGGTCTCGATCGCCTTGGACAATGCCCTTTCGCCCTCGGCGTCGAGATTGGCATTGGGCTCGTCGAGAACGATCAGGAACGGATTTCCGAAAACCGCCCGCGCCAGGCCGATGCGCTGGCGCTGGCCGGCGGAAAGCGAGGTGCCGCTTTCGCCGATCCGGGTCGAGTAGCCGTTCGGCAGGCGCAGGATGAGCTCATGCGCGCCGGCGATCCGCGCTGCTTCCAGAATGGCTTCCGACTTGGCGGTTTCGTCAAAGCGCGCAATATTCTCGGCGACGCTTCCGTCAAAGAGCGCCACGTCCTGCGGCAGATAGCCGACGTGCCGCCCCAACTCGTCACAGTTCCATTGGTCGAGGGCCGCCTCGTCGAGACGCACCACGCCACTGCATGCCGGCCACACCCCGACCAAAGCCTTTACCAGGGACGACTTTCCTGACGCGCTGGCGCCGAGAAGGGCGAGGCCACTACCGGCTTCCAGCGAGAACGACACGTTGGAGACGATGAGCCTTCCGGTGCCGGGCGCCATCACGGCGAGATTCTGAACCAGCAGACGGCGGCAAGGCCGCGGCAAGGCCACGGCGGGACTCTCCGGCAATGCGGTGGCCTTGAGGATGTCGCGCAGCCTTTCGATGCCCTGGCGTGCCGCCACGAGTTGCTTCCAGGTCCCGAGCGCCACCTCGATCGGCGCCAGCGCGCGACCCATCACGATCGACGAGGCGATCATGATGCCGCCGGAGGCTTGCTCGATGACGACCAGATAGGCGCCGATGCCGAGCATGGCCGACTGCAGCACGAAGCGCAGAACTTTCGCCCACGAGCCGAGATTGGCATGCACGTCCATGACCCGAACGTTCTCTTGCAGAAACAGCTCATTGGCCTTCGACCACCGCGCGGTGAAGCGGCGCGTCATGCCGAGGGCACGGATCACATCTGCATTTTGCCGCGTGGCGTCGGCAAGGACTTGCCGGTGGGCGCTGTATTCCATCGCCGTCTTGGCCGCGCCCCGCGATCGACGCTCGGTCAGAACCGTCGCCGCCACGATCGCGCCTGCGCCGAGCGACGCCGTCACGCCAATCACGGGATGGAACAGGAACAGGATGACCAGGAACATCGGCATCCACGGCATATCCAGGAATGCGGTGGGTCCAATGCCGGACAGGAAAGCGCGTACCTGATCGAGATCGCGCAACGGTTGCTGCGCCAGCATCGGCCGCGCGCCCCGCAGCGGAAGAGTGGCGAGCGCCACGTGAATTGGCTCTTGCAGGCCCGCGTCGAAGAGCGAGCCGATGCGCGAAAGCATGCGCGTGCGCAACGCGTCGAAATAGCCCAGCAGCAGATAGGCGAGCAGGACGATCAAGGAAAGACCGAGCAGCGTCGCCACGTTACGACTTGGGATCACCCGATCGTAGACCTGCAGCATGTAGAGTGAGCCCGACAGCGTCAGCAAGTTGACGACGCCGCTGAAGACGGCGACGCCAGCCAGCTGTCGAGCGCTGGCTCGCAACCCGAGTGTAACGGGGTCGTTCGAGTCGAGTTTAAGCATTCCCCACCCTGGCACTTGCGTGGCATGCGCGGTCGCATCGTGAGATGCGCTTGAGATAGACGCGCTGTTGAGTTCGACGGTATTGACGCAATGCACTCCCTGTTGCGAAAAACTGACGATCAATCGCGACGGAATTTCGGCAGCGATGACACACAGTGTCGAGAGATATGCAGTCGATCGAAGGTATTTTGTTTGTTGATGGTATCTCGCGCGCGACTAAGCAGTTCGAGCTAACGAATCTCGTGTAGTGCGCATGCGGGTTATCTTGTAAGCGCGAGCCTCTCGTTACCATTGCGTGTCTGCGTGCCATCAAACTGACAATCTATGATCACGCTTTGGGGCGCACGAATTCTTTTTGTCGTCGGATTCGTATGTGCAAAGTTAATTACAAGATGTTTCGCCCGCGCGCTGCGATGCGCGATCGAGCGTCGGGGGATTTTTGGTTTGGGGAAACTTGAAAAGGGGAGAGATACGATGCCCGCCACAGCACCGACGTCCGCGCAAACCTGCGCCACCTGCAACGACGCCACCACGCTCCTGGTGGACGGGTCTTTCTGCGGCCTGCGGAATCTCGGCACTGCCCACGCCGGACATGTCGATCACGTGTGGGGATAGGGCCATCGCCGCTTGAGGCGCGCTTGGGTGTGTGGCGCCTGAGCGGGCGGCAGGTCCGCGGCCGCTGCACGGATTTTGGAACAATCCCGCTGCACCGGTTGGTGGTGGCGTCGCTCACGCTCGCGGCGCTGACCATCAGCATCGGCGCATTGCAGAACATGATTGTCCTGCGCGAAAGCAAACCTGCCTTCGCGCGGCAGCTGGCTTTCTTGCTGGGGAAGGCAGTCGAACGCTGAGCCGGTGTCGCCAGGTGATTCTCGGCGGCGTCGCCCGAATGGGACTCGAGCTTGGCGAAGTCGGCTCGCAAGCGCTCGGAGGATTGAAGGCTACCGGATAGGCGCATGGTTACACCTCAGAGGAAGCTAATGACCGATTCAGCAATCGCAGACTTTCGAGTCGAGCGGTTCATTGCGCAGCGGCCGAATGACAGAACGGCGGTCGGAACATCTCGCCCACGCACCGGCACGCAGGCAGATTTCTCGCAATATCGTCCGCATCCGTGGAAGAGGCTTATCCCGCTTGCTTTCAGCATCGCCGTTGCGGTCGTCCTGTGGATCGGCTGGCTCGACCGCGATGACAGCAGCCTGACGCCAAAGAGCGGCGTCGGCTATTGGCTGGGAATTGCGGGGAGCTCTCTCATGCTCCTCCTGCTGCTGTATCCTTTAAGAAAGCGCATGCGATCGTTGCGAATCATCGGTACGGTCGCGTTCTGGTTCCGGGCTCACATGATCCTCGGCGCATGGGGAGCCGTGTTGATCCTGTGGCACGCAAATTTCAGGCTCGGCTCGATCAACAGCAACGTGGCCCTCGTGGCGATGCTTGTGGTCGCCGCAAGCGGCGTCTTTGGCCGCTATCTCTACGGCCAGATCCACCATGGGCTCTATGGCCGCAAGGCCGTGGTGCGCGAGATCCTGGCCGACGCGGAAGCGCTGAAGGGACTTATCAGCGCCAACCTGCCGGTTGCCAACCGTGCCGTCGCGCAATTGAACGCCTTTGCGCGTCTTGGCACGGCTGCCCCTGACGGCGTTCTGGCAGGGCTTGTCTGGCTGCCGGTGATCAGCTGGCACGGAGCGGTCGCGCGCATGCTGCTGATCGCCGATGCGCGGCGGGTGATCGCGCTCGAAGGCAAGCGGCTTGGACAGTCGCGAACGGATCAGCGCCGGCGGCTTGCCGCCATTGCGGACCTGGTGACGCTGCACGTTGCCGCCGTCAAGAAGGCTGCCGCCTTCGTATTCTACGAGCGTCTCTTCAGCCTCTGGCACTTTCTTCACGTGCCGTTGTTCTTTCTGCTCGTGATCGCGGCAATCATTCACATCTTCGCGGCGCACTTCTTTTGAGTGGAGGCTCGCTATTGGGCCGGCGACTCATCCGTGCGCTCTTGATCGGGATCGGTATGGCCAGCGCTGTAACGTCGACCGTGCGAACGCAGAACTTATTCGAGCGGCTTGTCATGCCCGGGCCGCTGGTGGCCGGGCATGCCAAGCTCGAGAAGGAGTGCGGGAACTGTCACGAGCCGTTTTCGCAACGTTCGCAGACGCGGCTCTGTCTCGCGTGCCACAAGGAAATTACCGCCGACCGTCAGATGCGCAGGAGGCTGCACGGACGTGATCCGGATGCGGCGAAGCAGGAATGCGTTCATTGTCATACGGATCACAAGGGGCGAGACGCCGACATCGTCCAGCTGGACCGCGAGACTTTCAATCACGCGGTTACGAATTTCGCGCTCCGGGACGCACACACGGCCGTGCCGTGCGGCGACTGTCATGCGCAAACGATAAAATTCCGCGACGCGCCCGGGCGCTGCTTCGACTGTCACAAGGCGAACGATCCGCATAAGGGGCGTCTCGGAGAAGCATGCGACAGTTGTCATGCCGAGACGGCATGGCGTCGCGTAAAGCCGTTCAACCACGACCGCACGAAGTTCTCGCTTCAGGGTGCGCATCGTAGCGTGGCCTGTTCCATGTGCCATGCCGGCGAACGCTACAAGGACATCGGCGTCGCATGTGTGAATTGCCACCGGATCCAGGATGTCCACGCCGGACGGTACGGCGCAAAGTGCGAAAGCTGTCACGACCAGAACAAGTGGGCGACGCTTCACTTTGATCACGACAAAGCGACAAAGTTTCCACTGCGGGCCGCGCACGCGAAAGTCGGGTGCGACAGCTGCCACACGGGCGATCTCTATCGCGACAAGCTGGCAACGACCTGCGTGTCCTGTCACCGAAAGGATGACCGGCACGAGGGCCGGCTCGGCAGCCGATGCGACCAGTGTCACGGCGAGGCCAGCTGGCGCCGAACAACTTCCTTCGATCACGACGTCACGCGATTTCCCCTGGTCGGGCGCCATGCCGTCGTGCCTTGCGAGGAATGCCATCGCTCGTTGTTGTTTAAGGACACGCCGCTCCCTTGCATCTCCTGCCACCGCGATCAGCATCATGAAGGTCGCCTGGGGCCGAACTGTGCGCTCTGCCACAACCCGAATAGCTGGGCGAGGTGGCGCTTCGATCACGATTCCCAGACGCGCTACCCGCTGACCGGGGCGCACCGCGGTCTTAATTGCCAAGCCTGCCACGTCACCAGGAATGTCGCCAAGGTTGCGCTGGCCACGGATTGCTATGCCTGCCACCGCCAGGACGACGCGCATCGTGGCTCACTCGGGCGGATTTGCGAACGTTGCCACACGACGAGCTCGTTCAAGCCGGCAGGCAGGCCGCCATGAGAGCCGGGAAAGCTGCGCGACGTCGGGGCATCGAATCGAGCGTGTCCGTTCTCGCGCGGGTGGCGGCGCGCGGGGAGGATCGTAACACCCTTCGCCACGGTTCGGTTGGGAGCGGCGTCAGAAAGTTGGTGATGATCTCGTGAGATCGCTAGGTTTGATGTTGTCGGCCATTGCGGTGGCGGTCGTGCTCTTCGCAGAGCAGGGCTACGCGCAATCTGCTTCGACTTCATCATTCAATCATTTTTCGACCGGATTTCCGCTCACGGGCACGCATCTGAGCGTCAGCTGCGCGTCATGTCATGTCAATGGCCGCATGAAGAACACGCCGACGCAATGCATCGGCTGTCACAACACCATGACGGCTCCGGGCGAGCCGCAATCGCATCCGAAGACGACGAACCGCTGCGAAAACTGCCACCTGACCACGACCTGGCGTGACATTGCGTTCATGGACCACACCCAGGCAACAGGACCTTGCGCCAGTTGCCACAACAACAAGCTCGCCGTCGGCAAGTCACCCAACCACATTGTCACCGCGGCTCCCTGCGGAAACTGCCACCGCAATACGGTGACCTTCGCCGGTGCGACGGTGCCGGCAAACACGCCGGCGCAGAGCTCCGCCGTCCCGCTTGCGATCGCGCCTCCGGCTGCTGCGACGGCGCCCGCCAATCCGCCCGCGCTCAACTCCGCCGCATCGCGTGCCACCGCACCTCCCGCCGCCGGGGCGCCCGCCGCAACAGCACCGAGCACGCGGCCCAATATGAGCCACCTGAGCGTCAGCAACGGCTGTGCCACCTGCCACAACGGTGCCGCGGCGCCCGGCAAGCCGCCGAACCACGTCCTCACCAGCGCGCCCTGCGAGAATTGCCACAAGAGCACCGTGACGTTCGCCGGCGCCGGCATGAACCACGCGGGAATCATCGCGAATTGCGCCAGCTGTCACAGCGGCGGGGCCGCAACCGGCAAACCAGCAAATCACGTCGCCACGAATGCTCCGTGCGAGACGTGTCACAAGAGCACCGTGACCTTTGAGGGCGCCCGGCTCGATCACGGCCGTATCACCGGGACCTGTGCCGGTTGCCACAACGGCACGACGAACGAGGGAAAGCCACCCGGGCATCTTGTCACGGCCCTGCCCTGCGAGACCTGTCATCGAACGGTGACTTGGACAGCGGTGAGCTACCAGCACACGTCGCTGGCCTATGTGAATCACGGAGCGGGCGTGAGCTGCACGGGCTGCCACACGACCAATGCCCAGATCGTTCCCTGGAAATTCGCCGCGTTTCGGCCGGGCTGCGGCGGTTGCCACGCCGACAAGTATCGCCCGATGTTACATCCGAAGTTCGAGCGGCCCGTGAAGGTCTACTACCCGATCACGGAACTGCGCGACTGCACCGGCG
>DATDGG010000361.1:0-16625 GCA_036522235.1 Xanthobacteraceae bacterium | reverse complement strand
GGTCGTGGCTGGCAGTCTTTGCTTGAGCTTGAAGAAGCCTTCCCACGGATCGCGCTTCAGGAACTTGAGCCGATGCCCGAGATTGTCGACCGTATAATGGTCGGCTTTCAGTCCTTCGGAAATCTCGTCCCATTCGATCGGGGTTGAAACCGATGCCTGCGCCCGCCCGCGCGTCGAATAGGCGGCGACCGCGGTGGCGCCGCGGCCGTTGCGCAGGTAGTCGATGAAAATACGTCCGTGACGCGCGCGCTTGGAGAGCGTGGCAATGTATTTGTCCGGATGGTCGGCGGCCATCTGCGCGGCGATCGATGCGGTGAAGGCCTTGGCCTCCTCCCAATCGGCGCGCGGCTCGATCGGAACCACGACGTGGAGCCCCTTCCCGCCCGAGGTCTTGAGGAAGCTCTGCAAGCCGAGGCCGGCGAGCCGGTCGCGCACGTCCAGGGCGGCCGCGATGACCACGCCCCAGCTCACATCCTCGCCCGGATCAAGATCGAAGATCAGGCGATCCGGCTCTTCGAGATGGGCGGTGCGCGACCCCCAGGGATGAATTTCGACGATGCTCGCCTGCACCATATTGATGAGGCCGGCGAGGTCGTCGATGACCAGCATGGGCTCCGTCTCGCCGACATCGATGCGGGTGACGCTGTCGTCCAGGCCCTGCCAGGGATGCTTGGCGAAGAAGCATTTGGCGCCGGTGCCGGCGGGACAGCGCAGCAGGCTCAGCGGACGCTCCACGATGTGCGGAAGAATCCAGTCGGCGATTTCCACGTAGAAGTCGGCGAGCCCCTGCTTGGTGATGCCTTGCTCGGGCCAGAGGATTCGCTCCGGATGGGTGAGCCGCACTTTGGAGAGAGCGCGAGTGGACGGCGTCTTCGAGGCCTTGGGGGCCGTCTCGAGCACGATCTCCTCGGCCGACTTGTCCTCTCGCAGCCCCTTGAACGACGCCGCGCGCAGCATCCGATCTCCCGTCCAGCCGCGAAACTCGATCTCACCGACGAGACGCGGCTCGACCCAGACGACGCCCTTCTCGGTCCCCAGGGGAAGCGCATTGCCCAATTGCGGCTTCTTCGCCGCGATCGCATCGAGCGCCTCGCGCAGCGATCGCGCCTGCTCGCCGGACCAACCGGTCCCGACCCGGCCCGCATAGGTGAGCGCTTGATCCGCGTAATAGCCGAGCGCCAGCGCTCCGACCGCGCGGCTGTCCGCGGTCGAGGGCACGTAGCCCAGGATCACGAATTCCTGCCGGTCGATGCATTTGGACTTGAGCCAATGGTCGCCGCGCCCGGCGCGGTAAGGCAGATCCTTGCGCTTGGAGACGATGCCCTCGAGCCCGAAGCGGCATGAATGCTCCAGCATGGTCGGCCCGTCCGTCTCGAGGTGCTCGCTGTAGCGGATCGGCAAGCCCTCGGGCAAATCCGCGAGGATCTGTTGCAACAGGTTCTTGCGGTCAATCAATGCGGCCTTGGTCAGGTCGAAGCCCTCGCAATAGAGCAGATCAAAGACGAAGTAGCGGAAGCGATCCTGCCGGCCGCTGCTCAGGTCGGCCTGCAGATTATTGAAGCTGGTAATTCCGTTGGCTTCCTCGACCACCACCTCCCCGTCGAGCAGCGCGGACGCGAGACCGATCTTCTTGACGGCTGCGGCGATGCTCGCAAACCGCTCGGTCCAATCGAGCGCCTTGCGGGTCAGCAGCCGGACCACGCCGGCGTCGATGCGCGCCTGCATGCGGTAGCCATTGTGCTTGATCTCATGAATCCATTTCGGCCCGCTCGGCGGCTTCTCGCAGGGCGACGCCAGGCTCGGCTCCTGGAATTGCGGCAACAGCTTCTTGCGCGCGCCGGCGACCTTGCCGACGTCCGGAAGCACGCGCTTGCGCGCCTTGGCGATCTTGCCGCGCGCCGCGTGGTCGGCGCGCACGTCCCCGGCCGCCGCCAGCTCGTCGTTCGTGCGGCCGCTGAGATAGGAGGTGGTTTCCTCCTCGGTGATCTCGGGATCGCCGGGATGGCGGGCGAATTGATCGTCGGATTTCATCAGCAGCCACGGCTCGGTCCTTTCGCCCTTGCGCGGCTTTATGCGCACCAGATGCCAGCCGCCCTTGAGCCGCGTGCCGTCGAGCGCAAACGCCAGATGCCCCTTCTTGAGCCCAAAATGCGGGTCGCCCTCGGGCGCCCACGCCCCGCGATCCCACACGATCATGGAACCGCCGCCATATTCACCCTTGGGAATGTTGCCCTCGAAATCGAGATAGTCGACCGGATGGTCCTCGGTGCGCACCGCCAGCCGCTTCTCGCCGAGCGTCAGGCTCGGGCCGCGGGTGACCGCCCAGCTTTTCAGGACGCCGTCGAGCTCGAGTCGCAGATCGTAGTGCAGCCGGCGCGCGGCATGTTTCTGGACCACGAATTCATCGCCGCCACGCTTGCCGGGCGACACCCCCGGCTCCGGCGTCCGTTCGAAATCGCGCTTCTCCGCATAGCGCTCGAGCGCCTTGGTGGCTTTTGCGGGTTTCTTGCGAGCTGCCACGGCTTGTTCCGGATTGCGTTACCTGATGAACGCGCGCAGCCAATGATCGATCCGATCCTGCACGGCTTTATATATGTCGGCCTGCGCCACCCCGGCACGCTTCAAGACCTTGAAGGAGTGATCCCCGCCCTCCACCACAAAGAGCTCGGCGGGTGCCTTGAGCTTGTTGATGAAGGGCCGCAATTCTTCTGGCGTGCCAAAGGCATCGCGCGAGCCTTGAACAAACAACATCGGCGCCTGGATAGCAGGCAAATGCTTGGTGCGCAGCTGCTCGGGCTTGCCGGGAGGATGCAGCGGATAACCCAAGAGCACGAGGCCGGCCACATCGGGGGCGCCGGCCGCGGCAACCTGCGAAGCAATCCGCCCGCCCATCGACTTGCCGCCGATCGCGAGCCTGCCGCGGCCGATCTTGCGCTGCGCCACCGCCGCGATCACGCTGCGGTAACAAGCTTCCAGCTTGGCATTCGGATCGGGAACGCGCCGGCGCTGCTCCATGTACGGGAAATTGAACGTGACCGTGTCGATCCCGCGCGCCGCGAGCTCGGTCGCAAAGGTCACCATGAAGCCGCTCGTCTGCGGAGCCCCCGCACCGGGCCCGAGAATGAGACCGATGCCGGCCCCCTTGGCCGCCGGGTAGAGGATGGCGGTCACCTTCTCCTCCGCAGCGATCGCGACAGTGATTTCTTCAGGCATGCTCTTAGACACTCTTGGCGCCCGGATCCTGCGGGCCGCTTTGCCGGCCCGGCGCGGCATTCGCCATCTGGATTTCGCAATACTTCAAGGCGCGCTTGGCGCGTTCGGCCCACGGTGAATCGCGATCGAGCTTGAGGTAGCGCCGCCACAGGGGCGCGGCGTCTGCGTGCCGATCGAGCCGCTGCAGAAACAGCGCCAGGTTGAAGATTGCATCGACATAGCCCGGATCGGCGTCGAGGGCGCGCCGCTCGCAGTCGGCCGCCTCGGCGAGCCGGCCACCATCATCGAGCAGGTCCGCGAGATTATGCCAGGCTGGAGCAAAGCGCGGGTTCGCCTTGACGGCGCAGCGGTAGGCGGCCTCCGCCTCCACCATGCGGCCTTGGTCGCGCAGCAGATTGCCGAGATTGAGCCCCGCCGCCGGATCGCTCGGGTCGAGCTTCATGACGCGCCGGTAGTGCGCCTCGGCCTCGGCCGCGTCGCCGGTCGCCTCGGCGGATTGGGCCTGCGCGAAAGCCGCGTCGGCGTCGTCCTCCGGCTGGGCGACGTCGAGCACGAACTGGCCTTTTGAATCGGTGCGGCCGCGCACCTGCTCGACCAGGAGCTGGTCCGCCGATTCGGGAAACAGGCGCAGGTTGGACAGGCGCGCATCCGGCAGCCATTTGCGGATGTCGCGCAGGCTGTGGGTGATCGCCGAGAGCGGCGTGCCGGAGCCGAGCAATTGCGCGACTTGGCGGGCGGCGGCGAGATCGCGAAAACCGAAGAGGCCCGCGCGGGCCTCGATCAGACCAAACATCGAAAGCTGCTCGACCACGGGAGCCGGCAGCTTGCTCAAAGCGGCAAGCTGGCTTTGCGTGTAGGTCTTGGCTTGCGCCTCCGGCACCGATTTGCCGAGCCATTCCAGGAAGCGCCGCTCGCTGACGATGGGGATTTCGTAGGATTTCGCCTTGGCCAGGCTGTTCGACGGCCGCCCGTCGTCCTGCAGCGGCCAGCCGAGCTCGCCGACGATCAGCACGCGGGTATCCTTGGTGACGCCCTCGCGCGGCTGTCCGCCCTGCGCGGTGACGAGCGCAAACGCATCCGAGCGTTTCATCGACGCGAGCCGCCCCGTGAAGGCGATGATTCCGCCTTTGAGCGAGGAGGCGTCGGGTTCGGCCTGCTGTCTCAGCGTCCGGCCTTCCTCTTGGCGGGGGTGCCGGCGCGAACCTTGGTGCTGGCGGCCGCCGGCTTCTTCTTGGTCTCGGCGCCGATGCTGGCGCGCAGCGCATCCATCAGATTGATCACCCGTTGCGGCGCCGGCTCATCCTTGGGCGCCTCGACGATGCGGCCCGCCTGCTTGGCCCGCAACAGCTCGACCAGGGCGGTCTCATAGTGGTCGGCAAACTTGGTCGGATCGAAGTGGGACGCCTTGGTGTCCAGGATATGGGCGGCGAGCTGCTTCATCTCGGCCGGCAATTTCAGCTCCGGGATGTCCTCGAAATAGGCCGCCGGCTCGCGCACCTCGTAGGCATAGCGCAGCGTGCTCGCCAACAAGCCCTTGTCGAAGGCTTCGAGCATGACGGCATATTCGCGCCGCGACACGACCACGCGGCCGAGCGCCACCATTCCCTTCTCGCGAATGGCATCGCGGATGACGGCAAATGCCTCCTGCCCGACCTGATCGGTCGGGGCCACATAATAGGGACTGTCGAGATAGCGGTCGTCGATCTCCGAACGCGGCACGAAGCTGTCGATATCGATCGTATGGGTGCTTTCGATCCGGATTTTCTCGATCTCCTCATCCTCGACCTGAAGATATTGCCCCTTCCCGATCTCGTATCCGCGGCCCACGTCCTCCTTCTCGACCGGTTCCCCGGTCTCGGCGTCGACCTGCTGCTGCTTGAGGCGGTTCCCGGTCTTCTTGTTGATCCGGTTGAAGGAGACCCGCTCCGAGCTCGAAGTGGCCGGATAAAGAGCGATAGGGCACGAAACCAGCGACAGCTTCAGATAGCCCTTCCAATAGGCCCGGGGCGCCATGACTACTCCACCTAACAGACACTGCTGCGATCAAGGATCGCGCTCATAGTGACAATTTTAGCATTTTCGCGCCGCGCGGTCGACGGGAACGAACAAACAACTTTGTCAATCGGACACAAATCGTTGTGAGATCACGGTTTTCAAATGGTTAACCGGTCCCAACCGCAGCCGATATTTGGACACGCTCAAAGCCCGTTCCAGCCGACCGTTCGCTAAGCCGGCTCACGGCCGCTCCGGCCAGCGTCACAAAAGGGCCAACCAACGCCGATAAGGCCATTGCGACCGACGGAGCCCCAAAATGCGGTACGCCTTTACGCTCACCACCACCATTCCTGCATCCGCCGACGAAATCTACGACGCCTGGCTCGACAGCCGCGCCCATTCCGAAATGACCGGAGCCGAGGCCAGCCAGTCGGACGAGGTCGGTGCCGTGGTGACGGCCTGGGGCGATTACATCAGCGGACGCAATCTGGAGCTCGTTCCGGGCGAGCGCATCGTGCAATCCTGGCGTTCAGCGGATTTCACCGACGAGCATGAGGACTCGGTCATCACGGTGACGCTCGAAGAGGTCGAGGACGGCACCCTGCTCACGCTGGTGCACAGCAACGTGCCCGAGGGGCAAACGAGCTACGAGCGCGGCGGCTGGGAGGAGCACTATTTCGAGCCGATGAAGGAATATTTTGCCAAGCGCGCCGGCGCTGCGGGAAAGGCAAAGGCGGCAGGGCCCAACGGAAAGACGAAGGCAAAGGCAAAACGCGCCGCGACCCACGCGAAGGCAAAGCCGGCCGCCCCGAAGGCGAAAACCGCAGCCGCCAAGAAGAAGCCCAAACGCGCCGCCGCCAAGGCCAAACCCAAAGGCGCGAAGAAAGCCAAGCGCAAGGGTCGTAGGTAGCGCTAGCCCTGGCTCTTGATCAGATCGCGCATGAACTGCACGGCGGCCGGGCCCTTGAGGGCCCTTTGCCAAAGTTCCTTCGCCATCTTCTCGTGCAGGGCGAGCGCCTCCGGCGCCGAGGTGATCATCGCCACGCCCACCCGGATATTGGGCTCCTGGCCGAGGCGAAACGGGCTCAACGCCAGCACATGGCGATCCGGTTGCCGGAAAATCTGAAAGCTCGCATGGGGCAACGTATCGGGCACGATGCCGATCTGCACGCCGATCGGCTCGTCGGCCATCAGGGTGGTGAAATGGGCGGCCTCGGCGCGCGCGAGCTCCCGCCGCGCCGCGCGCGTCTTCGCCGGAAGGTCTAGCCGGCCGACCAGCCCGTTGCTCAGGAAACGCTCCATCTCGGACGCCGCGATGAGATTGACGATGCCGGGTTGGCGCCGCCGATAGCTCTCCTTGCGCTGGCGCAGCACATTCATGACCTCGTCGACCTGTTCGAGCGCGCGCTTGCGGGTGGCGAGACGCTCCGGAACGCTTTCGCGCAGGACCTCATCCAGCGTGCGGTCGAAGCCGTCGGAGGCGAGCAGATAGGAGATCGGGCCCGCCAGCACGATGATGTGCTCTGACGTTTCCTCGATCTGGCGCATGCGCTCGAAGTAGGCGACCGCCGACCCGATATATTCGACCCCGACGCCCAACAACGTCGGGATCGAGACGCCGAGCAATTCGGCGAGCTTCTCCAGCGTCTCGATCTTCGCCAGCTCGCCCTTCTCGAACCGATAGAGCGCGGTGCGCGAAATCC
Source organism: Xanthobacteraceae bacterium (assembly GCA_036522235.1). Classification (GTDB taxonomy): domain Bacteria; phylum Pseudomonadota; class Alphaproteobacteria; order Rhizobiales; family Xanthobacteraceae; genus VAZQ01. The sequence goes on along the minus strand of DATDGG010000361.1, from coordinate 9,714 downwards.
CGAGCTTGCCTGCGATCTCGTCGGCGGCCAAGCCGGAGCCGAGGCGAAACGCCTTGAGCCGGTTTCCGATATCGTCAAATCGAACCGCCATGATGGATGCGCCGGATCGGATGCATCAATCCAGCGGCGCCGGAATCCGGAACAGCTGCCCGAGCTGCTCCTGCGATAGCGCCGCCGCGAGAAATTTGAACGCGACCCCATCCGCCATCACGGCGGCGAGCCCGGACACGTGATCCACCAGCATGTTGTCTTTTGGGTAGAACACGTCGCGCACCTGCCGCGCGGTCTCTTCGGGCACGCCCGCCAATTCCGCATAGGCTTTGAGCCCGTCGGAGGTGGAATACATCCACTGTAGGCTGTCCCGATAGGCCTGGATGAAACGGGCGACTATTGCGGGGTGCTGTTGCAGATAGTCCGCGTTGGCGACGATCAGACGGATGGTCTGATCGCGAAAATACGGCAGATCGCTGCCGCGGCCGATGATGCGTATCTTGCCGGCCTGCGCCGCATCGAGACCGAACGGCGGCGACGACCAGCCGATATCCACCTGCCCCGACATGACCTGGGTCAAGGTGGCGGCGGTGCCGCCGGTGCCGACCGGCTTGGCCTCGATGCCGTAATATTTGAGGAAGCCCAGCACCTCCAAATGGCTCGATGCCCCGGTGGTGGAATAGGCGATGGTCTTGCCGGCCGCGTCTTTCATGTTCTGCAGCGGGGAATTCGCCGGCACGTACCAGTACTCGCTCGAGCCGGTGCTGGCATTGCCAATCGCCCGCAACGGCGCCCCCTTGGCGAAGGCATTCATCACCGACGTGGTGCCGAGCCCAACCCCGATGGCGACGCTGCCGCCGATGACCGCCTGCTGGGTCTCGCCGCTGCCCTGCGTATAGAGCAGCTCCAGCACCAGGCCTCGTTTCCGGAAGAAGCCGGCATTCTGGCCGAGCTCGCAAGCGGCCGTCTCCCAGTTGCCGCGCGCCCCGACCGCGAGCTTGATCGCGTCTTCAGCGCGCGCGTCACCGACGAACGCAATCCACGCGGCGAGGATGAAAAGCATGCGAGCGGTCGCGCTGATCCGGTTCATGCGAAGCTCACGGCGCACCGCCGCCCCGCAGCCGCGTGGCGGCATCGAGCGCGGCCGCCACGATGTTCTGATAGCCGGTGCAGCGGCAGAGATTGCCCGAGATGGCGATCCGCACCTCTTGCTCGGTCGGGTCGGGATTGTCGCGCAGGAATTCGACCAATGTGGTCAGCATGCCGGGCGTGCAGAAGCCGCATTGCAGTCCGTGATTGTCGCGAAAGGCCTCCTGCAGCGGGCTCAGCTCATGGTCATTGGGTGCAAGCCCCTCGACCGTGGTGATCTCATGCTCGTGCGCCTGCACCGCCAGCATCAGGCAGGACCTGGCGCTGCGGCCGTCGAGCAGGATCGTGCAGGCGCCACAGACCCCGTGCTCGCAGCCCAGATGCGTCCCGGTCAGGCCGAGCTGATGGCGCAGGAAATCGGCGAGCGTCAGCCGGACCTCGACCTCCTCCTGGTAGGCGGCGCCATTGACCGTCAGCGTGATCTTGCGCGTCTCGCCCATCAGCTTGCGCCCATCATTGTGCCACTGCGCGGCTCGGCCGCCGCGCGGCTCGGCAGGCGCGCGGCCGCCCGCTCCAGGGCGCGGCGCGACAGCACCGTCGCCAGATGCTGGCGATAGGAGGCGGGCGCGTGCACGTCGTCGATGGCGTCGAGCTTGCGGCAGGTCTCGCAGGCCGCGCGCAGCACTCTGTCGTCGGGCGCCTGACCGACGAGCGCCTGCTCCACCTCGATGGCCCGGATCGGCACCATCCCCATGCCGCCGATGGTCAGCGCGGCGCGCGCGATGCGGCCGGCACGGTCCTCGGTAAGCAGCGCCGCCGCCGAGACGATGGCGAAATCGCCGTGGCGGCGGGCGAATTCCACGAACGCAAAGCCGTGGCCCTTGGGCCAGGCCGGAAAGCGCACGGCGGTCAGAAGCTCGTTCGGCTCGATCGCCGGCGTCATGAAGGCAATCGGAAATTCCGCGAACGCGATTTCGCGGGAGCCGTTCGGCCCCGCGACCGTCACAATGGCATCGAGCGTCGCCGCCACCGAGACGAGCTCGGCCGAGGGATCGAGGTGACAGAGCGAGCCGCCGAGCGTGCCGCGGTTGCGAGTCTGGCGATGGCCGACGAGCGCGATCGCCTCCTCCATCAGCGGGCAGCGCGCGCGCACCAGATCGGAGAATTCGAGATCGCGCTGGCGCGTCATGCCGCCGATCTCGAGCGCGCCGTCGGCTTCGCGAATGAACGACAGGCCTTCCACGCGATTGAGGTCGATGACGTGATCGGGCTGGACGAACCGCATGTTCAGCATGGGCATGAGCGACTGCCCGCCCGCCAGCAGCTTGGCGTTGTCGAGACGCCCGAGCAACGCCACGGCATCGGCGGTGGTGCGGGGGTCGTGATAGCTGAAAGGCGGCGGCTTCATGAGCGCAGACTTTACACAATCCCGAAAACCGTGCACCATTTCAAAAATAAATCGTAGTCCCAATTATGGGACTTAACCGGCCCACAGCGGGCCGGAACCAAGACCCGCTAGGCACAAGAAGGGCCCAAGAAAGGCTCATGAAAGGCCCATGAAACCAGCGCCGTTTCAATATCATGCGCCCAAGACCGTGGACGAGGCGGTGGCGCTCCTGGCCGCGGTTGCGCCAGCCGACGGCCGCGTGCTCGCGGGCGGGCAGAGCCTGGTCCCCACCATGGCGTTCCGCCTGGCGCGCCCGGCCCATCTGGTGGACATCAACGGTATCGCGGAGCTTGGCCGCCTCGGGAGCGCCGGCGGCAAGCTCGCGATCGGCGCCTGCGTACGGCATGCCGCCTTCTATCGTCCGGTCGTCGAGGGTCCGCTGGGGTGGCTCCTGGCGCGGGTCGTGCGCCACATCGCGCACCATCCGATCCGCACCCGCGGCACGTTCTGCGGTAGCCTGGTGCATGCCGATCCGGCCTCCGAATGGTGCCTGGTCGCGGCCACGCTCGGCGCCGAGATGGTGGCGCAAAGCGCCCGCGGCGCCCGCGTGATCGCGGCTGAGGATTTCTTTGCCGGCATCATGACGACGGCGCTCGCCGAGGACGAGCTGCTGATCGAGGTGCGCCTCCCACTGCTGCCGCCCGACACGCGTTGCGGCTTCTACGAGTTCAGCCGGCGCGCCGGCGATTTCGCGATCGCCATGACGCTCGTGACCTACCGCCTCGCCGACGGCTGCATGGTCGACCCGCACCTGGGCGTTGGCGGCGCCGAGCCCACGCCGCGCCGGCTGGCGGACGCCGAGCAGTTGCTGGAGGGACAAAAGCCCGGCCCCGAAATCTTCGCGGCGGCCGCCGCGGCCGCCGCGACGGCGGTTGAGGCCATGGCGGACTCCAACTACAGCGCGGACTATCGGCGCGACCTGGTCAGGACGGTCACGTATCGGGCCCTGGAGAGTGCCGCATGAGGGAGCGCGCAGGACAAGCAGCCGGGAATGATTCATACTGCCAGTGGAGCCATTGCCCGAAAGGCTAAGACCATGAATCGCGCCGCGGAATTCGCATCCCCAGGCCTCGCCAATGCGCCCAAGCAGGATCTGCGGACCTGGCTCGGCCAGCTCGATGCCGCCGGCGAGCTGCAGGTGATCAAGGGCGCCGATCGTGAAGAGGAGATCGGGTGCATCGTTGATTTCTACCAGCGCCAGAGCGGCAACAAGGCAGTGCTGTTCGACGACGTCCCGGGCTACCCCAGCGGCTACCGGGTGGTCGCCAATATCCTCACCTCGGTGCGGCGCATCAACCTGACGCTCGGGCTGCCGCTCGATGCCCCCAAGATGGAGCTGGTCAACTATTGGCGCAGATACATGAAGGCGGGAAAGACCATCCCGCCCGTCACGGTGCCGAGCGGTCTCCTCATGCAGAACGTCGCGCGCGGCCCCGACGTGAACCTCCAGAAGATTCCGGCGCCGAAATGGCACGAGCAGGACGGCGGCTACTATCTCGGCACGGGCTGCATGGTGATCATGCGCCATCCCGACACCGGATGGATCAATTACGGCGCCTATCGGATCCAGGTGCACGACCGCAATGTCGCGTCGGTGATGTGCTCCAAGGGCAAGCACGGCGATCTCATCATGCGGCGCTATCAGGAGCTCGGCCAGCACTGCCCGGTCGCGGTCGTGGTCGGCATGCATCCGGGTTTGTTCATGGTGGCGGGCCTGGAAATTCCCTACGGCAAGAATGAGTACGACGCCGCCGGCGGCCTTTTGGGCGAGCCGGTCGAGGTCGTGGCCGGGCCGGTGACCGGCCTGCCGATCCCGGCCAATGCCGAGATCGCCTTCGAGGGCTTCGTCTCGCCCGACGATCTGATCGACGAAGGGCCTTTGGGCGAGTGGACCGGCTACTACGCGGGCGGCCTCAAGAAGGAGCCGGCGATCCGCGTCGAAAGCCTGATGCATCGCGACGATCCGATCCTGCTCGGCGCGATGCCGGGCATCCCGCCCGATGACGACAGCTTCTATCGCTGCACCTATCGCAGCGGCGCGGTGTGGAACCAGCTCGAAGCCGCCGGCGTGCCCGAGGTCAAAGGCGTGTGGGCGCACGAGGCCGGCGGCAGCCGGCTCTGGCTCACGGTCGCGATCAAGCAGATGTATGGCGGCCATGCCAAGCAGGCCGGGCTCATCGCCTCGCAATGCCACGCCGGCGCCTATGCCAACCGGTTCGTGGTGGTGGTCGACGACGACATCGATCCGGCCGACATGAACCGGGTGATCTGGGCCATGTGCACGCGCTTCGAGCCGCGCGAAGGCCTCGAAATCCTGCGCGGCTGCTGGAGCACGTCGCTCGACCCCATGGCCTATGGCGAGAGCGACCCGCGCAACGCGCGGGTGGTGATCGACGCCTGCACGCCGTGGAGACGGCGCGACACGTTCCCGCAAGTGGTGCGCCCGAGCGCGGAATTGGACGCGCGCATTCTGCAGAAATGGAAGGACGTCCTGCCGAAAGGACATTGATCCATATGAATTTTCAACCGCCGCGCCCGCTCATCGCATGAATGAGAAGATCGACATCACGCTCACCATCAATGGGCGCGACTATCCGATCCGGGTGGAAGCGCGCAAGACCCTGGTGGACGCGATCCGCGACGATTGCGGGCAGACCGGCACCCATATCGGCTGCGAGCACGGCATCTGCGGGACCTGCACGATCATCCTGGACGACGACGCCGTGCGCGCCTGCCTGATGTTCGCGGTGCAGGCCCACGGCAGGAAAATCCGCACCGTCGAGGGGCTGGCATCAGGCGATGCGCTGCATCCGCTGCAGCGCGCCTTCATCACGCATCACGGGCTGCAATGCGGTTTCTGCACGCCCGGCTTTTTGATGCTGGCCGCGAACGCCCTGGAGCAGAACCCCGACATCGAAGACGACGAGCTGCTCGACATCCTCTCGTCCAATCTCTGCCGCTGCACCGGCTATCAGAACATCATCAAGGCGGTGCGCGCCGCCGCCATCGAGATGCGCGAGGCGCGGGCGGCGGAATGACTCAGGGCCCCTACCCGACCCCGCCGCCGGCGCGCGCGCGGAACGTGCTCGGCCATCCGGTAACGCGCCTCGAGGACCTGCCGCTGGTCACCGGACGCGGCCGCTATGCGGGCGACATCAACTTTCCGCATCAGCTTCACATGCGTATCGTCCGCTCCGCGCATGCACACGGCCGCATCGTGTCGATCGATACGGCGGGGGCGAGCGCGCTGCCCGGCGTGGCCGCGGTGTGGACCAATGCCGACATCGCGGACTTATCGCCGATCGATTTCCGCGCCGACAAATCCTCAGAGGCGCTCAAGCCGTTCCGCCAGCCGGCGCTGGCGCGCGGCCGCGTGCGCTATATCGGGGATCCGGTGGCGGCCGTGTTCGCAGAGGACCCTTATCTGGCCGAGGACGCGGCCGAGCTGGTCCAAGTCGAGATCGAGGAACTGCCGGTCGTGCTGTCAGCGAGCGATCCGCCGGGCGAGTTCGAGGGCGGCCGCAGCGGCGAGGCCGCGCTCCTGCGCCACAGTTACGGGGACATCGAGGCGGCACTGCGCGCCGCGCATACGATCATCGAGCTCGACCTCGCGACCGGCCGGCATTCGGGCGTGCCGCTGGAGACGCGGGGCGCCATCGGCCGCTACGACGCGGCGCGCGACATTCTGGAGCTGCACGGCGCCGCCAAGATTCCGCATCGCAACCGCGAGACCCTGTGCCGGATGCTCGGCCGCAGCCCCGCGGCGCTGCATGTGCATGAGAGCCATGTCGGCGGCGGCTTCGGCATCCGCGGCGAAATCTACCCCGAAGACGTGCTCGTCCTGCTGGCCGCCTTGCGGCTGCGCCGGCCGGTCAAATGGGTCGAGGACCGGCGCGAGCATCTGATGTGCGCCAACCATTCGCGCCAGCAGCGCCACCTCGCCCGCATCGCGGTCGACCGCGACGGGCGCATCCTTGGCATCGAGGACGAAATCTTCCACGACCAGGGCGCCTATATCCGCACCCACGGCGTCAACGTGCCCAACCGCACCATGTGCATGCTGACCGGCGCCTACCGGGTCCCGGCCTATCGGGCACTCGCTCATGTGCGGCTGACCAACAAGACTCCGGCCGCGACCTACCGGGCACCGGGGCGTTTCGAAAGCACCTTCGTGCGCGGCCGCCTGATGGATGCGGTGGCGGATCGGCTCGGGCTCGACCGCATCGAGGTGCGGCGGCGCAATCTCATCGCGGCCTCCGAAATGCCCTACACGATCGCGTTCGACGAGCCGGGCGTCGAGGAGCTGGAGCTTGATTCCGGCGACTACGCGGCGCTGCTCGACAAGGCGCTGGCCGCCTTCGGCTGGCAGGACTTGCAGCAGGACCTCAAGCGCCGCCGCGCCGCCGGCGAATCCGTCGGCGCCGGCATCGCCATCTTTCTGGAGGAAAGCGGGCGCGGTCCGACCGACAATGCCAAGATCGCGGTCGACGGCAGCGGCGCGGTCGAGCTGGTCACCGGCGGGGCTTCGCTCGGCCAGGGCTTCGAGACCGCCATGGCGCAAATCTGCGCCGAGACGCTCGGCGTCGATTACCAGCGCGTGCGCGTCATTCATGGCCAGACGGATCTGATCGATCACGGCATCGGGGCGCATGCGGCACGCGCCACCGTGCTGACCGGCGGCGCCGTGCATGTCACCGCCGCGATGGTGCGCGAGAAGGCGTTGGAATTCGCGGCCGAGCTCTTGCAGGCGACGCCAGCCGAGCTCGACATCGCGGGTGGCGTGGTCACGCGCCGTGACCGCAAGGATGGCCCCTCGATCAGCCTGGCGGAGATCGCCAAGCGCGTCGCGCCCGGCTCGAAGCTCCTGCGCGGACGCACGCCGCAGCTCGCCGCCCACGGCTGGTACAATACCGATCACACGGTCTTTCCCTATGGGGTGCATCTCGCGACCGTGCGCATCGATCGCGACACCGGACAGGTCGCGGTCGAGCGCTTCATGGTGGCCTATGACGTCGGCCGCGCCGTCAATCCGCTGCTGATCGAAGGCCAGCTGGTCGGCGGCTGCGTACAGGGGCTGGGCGGCGCGCTCACCGAGGAATTTCGCTATGACGCAAGCGGCGAGCCGCTGGCGGTGACCTTCGCGGACTACCTGATGCCGACGTTACGCGAAACGCCCGACGTCGCGGTGCTGCTGACCGAAGACGCCCCCTCCCCGCATCATCCGCTCGGCCTCAAAGGCGCCGGCGAAGGCGGCATCAATGGCGTCGGCGGCGCGATCGCCGGCGCCATCGACGATGCGCTCGGCATGCCGGGCGCCGTGACTCAATTGCCGATGTCGCCGCAACGCGTGAAGGAATTATTGCGGCAAGTTGGTAGCCCGCATGAAGCGTAGCGGAATGCGGGACCGCTCCCCCGGATTACACGGAGTTTATCATCGGGCGGCGCTTCGCGCCGACCCGTTGGCTCCATCCGGGCTACACGTCAGTCTGGACTCGCCCTTCGCTCCCGCCCTTCATAGCCCGGCGCGGTCAGTTCGCACCTGGAATCTTCACCGCCTCGCGCGCTTGCGCAATGACTTCCTGCGGCAGCGCATAGACCTTCGAGATAATATCCTGCATGGCGGGTCCGGAAATCGGATCGATCGGACCCAAGGTCCGCTTGGCTTCATCCAAAAACTGCGGATCGCTCATGGTCGCCATGAAGGCTTCCCGCAACGCATCAGTGCGATCCCTGGGAACGCCCGGCGCCAGGAAGTAAGGCCGGCCCAAAGCCTTCATGCCCATCAGAATCTCGAACACGTGGCGCTGCGCCTCATCGCGCACGACGTCAAAAACCAAAGGCACGTCGCGCAGGTAAGGACTCGCGCCCTTGGCGAGCCCGAGCTGCAGCAGCAGGCGGACCTTCTTCTCGGCAATCCAGTCGGGATGGCCCTTCTCGATGTCTGAGAACGACCAGTTGCCGCTGCCCTGGATCTCCCCCCGCTCCATGGCCAGCGCGACCTGCGCCTGCCCCGGATAGCCGGAGACGATGCGGAACTTGGTCCCCAGCACGCGATTCATGGCGCGCGGATAGAGCTCGGGATCGGTCGCCGGACCGGTGCCCCCGACCACCAACTCGGACTTGAAGAGGTCGTCCACCGTCATCTGCGGCGCCGTGTGCCAAGCCACCACGACGCCGAGCTCGTTGGTCGTGCTGCCGAGCCATTGCATCTTGCGCACATCGAAGCGCACGCCTGTGTCACCGAACAGGGTCTGGAACGGAATCGGGCGCTGCACGGCCGCAATGACAGTGCCGTCCTTGGGCGCAATCTCGTAGACGTAGTTCGCCGCCACGATCGAGCTCGCGCCGGGCTTGCTCTGCACGATGATGTTCGGCTGGCCCGGAACATGGCGCGCCAGATAGTGCGCCATGGTGCGCGCCGTCAGGTCATAGCCGCCGCCGACGTCGGACCCGACCACGATGGTGACGGTCTTGCCCTTGTAGAAGTCGGCGACCGATTGGGCAGGCGCCGCTTGCGGGCAGCTCATCAAAGCAAGCAAGCAGGCGCCCGCCACGCAGGCCGTCAGGCGCCTCACACGCTCTGTTCTGCCTCGGCTCGAGGACACTCAATATGCCTTGTCAGGTGGGACGAGGATCGAGGATACAATGGCCCGGACCGGTGTCAAACAGCAGCGCCGCGCATGCTATGGTACGCGATCCATGGTGCGCGATCGGGCAAACAACACGATGCGAGGACAAGCATGGCGTATGAAGGGCAGCAAGCGGAGATGGTGAAGTTCCAAGGCTTCAAGGACGATCGCGGCGACGCCTATTATGCGCGCCCGACCCGCGCCGGCCGGTTTCCCGGCGTGGTCGTCATCCATCATCTGCCCGGCTGGGACGAATGGATCATCGAGGTCACGCGCAAATTCGCCCATCACGGCTATGCAGCCATTGCGCCGCATCTTTACTTCCGTGACGGTCCCGGCAGTCCCGACGATATCGGGGCGCGGGTGCGGGGTTCCGGCGGCGTCGCCGACGAGCAGGTGGTGGGAGACGTCGCGGGCGCGGTCAGGTTTTTGCGCGCGCAACCCCATTCTAACGGCAAGGTCGGCGTCATCGGCTTCTGCTCCGGCGGCCGCCACGCCTATCTGGCGGCCTGCAATGTTCCGGGCCTCGACGCCGTGGTGGATTGCTGGGGCGGCAAT
>DATDGG010000360.1:0-14519 GCA_036522235.1 Xanthobacteraceae bacterium | reverse complement strand
CCACGAGTGTCCGGCACGGATTATGCCGTCATGCCGTCTCCTGGATGGCGAGGCAAGCATGTTTTGCGCGGCGCCGGTGTGCCGCTCGGGTGGCATATGTTCCGAACTCAAATAGGCTCTGTTGCGGTTTGGACGATGGTGGTGGTGGTGCTCGAAGAAGCTCCGCAATGGGTCGCCGAAGCATGAGGTTCGTTCGGATAAGCCTGGCGAACGCGAGCGGGCTTTTGACGATTCTGTTGGCATCGTGGGCCAGACGCAGGAGCAGGAAAGCGATGAGAGCGACTGCAATTTGAATGCGAACTGCATTTTCGGAAGTTCCTAAGAAATGGTGGATTTTCAACGTTTGTTTGACCCACCGGAAGAACAGCTCGATGGCCCATCGACGCTTGTACAAATCGGCGATTTCCTGAGCGCTCGCGGTCAGATCGTTGGTGAAGATACGCAACACCTTGCCGGTCTCGATGATGACCTGAATTTCACGGACGAGACCCGGCATTGGGTTGCGACGAGACGCGGCGAGCCGCTTTGGAAGGTATCCGGTCAGGTCACTCAGGATCGACGATCCTGGCGAGACCGGCCGATCTTCAGCGATCTCAAAAGGCGTGTTGGCCTTGAGGCGCGTGACCAGGCGGCAGCCGGCCTGATCAAGCCTCGCCCACCAGCCATAATCGTAGTAGCCAAGGTCGAAAACATAGGTTGCTCCCGCCTCGATCGGCATCGCCTTGGCGGCTGTGATGTCATTGACGTTGGAAGCTGTCACCATCAGGTACAGCGGTTGGTCGGCATCAGGATCGTAGATGATATGCGCTTTGGCACCGCAAACACCCGCCGAAAATGTCGCCCAATTGCCGCTCAAATTGCTCAGCGACACGCCGGTCGAATCGATCAAACGCACGCAGTCGCCGATTTTCCGCCGATACCCGCGCTGCAACTGAGCCATCAAGGCCGAAAGCAAGCCAGCAAATACCTCGACAGGACGCGAGGCGTTGGCCGTCGAGAGTGACGACTTCGAAGCGGTGCAGCCCCCAAGATGATAAAGCTTGCTGGCATGACTTCGCAGGTTGGTTTCGATCTCGCGCAAGCTCCGTAGGCCGCCAAACTGCGCGTACAACATCGCGATCAAATGCGCCTTGGTCTTCAGGCCGCGAGGGTCCCGGTCGGCATTGAACTCCTCCACAAGCCGATCGACAACCGACCACGGAATCTGCTTCAGAAGCCCATGAAAAACGATATTCTGGTGTTGCACGGCGTTGATCCTTTTTCGTGTCCAGATGATTCGTAACCAGCTGGATCCGAGTAGAATCAATGCCGTGCACCTCATCAAGCATAATCCGTGCCGGACACTCGTGGAACAAGTCCGGCCATGACGGCGTGTGAGAGTCAACCTAAGCAACGAAACTCCCAGCAGCCCTCATCCTGAGGAGGCCGGCTTTTGCCGGCCGTCTCGAAGGATGGCGGCGAGTCCGTCCGGCGCGTCCATCCTTCGAGACACGCGCAAGAGCGCGCGCCTCAGAATGAGGCCGGGGCCTTACCTCAGCGCCAGCTTGAACAACCGGATCGCGTTGCTTCGGCCGACCTTCACCCGATCGCCCTCGCTGATGGGCGCGGCATCGAACCAGCTCGCCGCGTCGGCGACCGCCTCGAACGGATAGTCGGTCGAGAACATGATGCGGTCGGCGCCGATCTCCAGCATGGCATCGATCAGCGTCTGGCTGCGGAAATTGCCGGCGGTGGTGAGATGGAAGTTGGCGCGGAAATACTCGCCCATCGGCCTTTGCGCCGGGCAACGGTGCGGCGCCCTGGCCCAGTTGTTGCGGTGGTCGACCCGCCACAGGCTATAGGGCAGGCCCTCGCCCATGTGCCCCAGAATGATGTTGAGGCGCGGGCAGCGATCGAACAGGCCCGACCCCATCAGCCGCAGCGCATGGGTTGCGGCCTCGACCCCGAAGGCCCAGGTCGGGCCGAGCAGCCAGGAATGCCCCTCGTAGATCTTCGCCCAGCGCGGCAGCGGGTTGCGCGGATGCAGATAGAACGGCACGTCGAGCCGCTCGACCGTCTCCCAGAACGGCCAGTACTGCGGCGTATCGTAATAGAGCGCGGCGTCGGGATCAGCGACCTGCGAAAAGCCGTTGACCAGTGCGCCGCGAAACCCGAGCTCCTTGACGCAGCGCTCCAGCTCGCGCGTCGCCAGCTCCACATCTTGCATCGGCAAGGCCGCGAGCGCCGCAAAGCGGTCGGGCCGCCGCGCCACCGCCTCGGCCAGCGCATCGTTGGCGCAGCGCGCGACCTCGGCGGCGCGGGCCGGGTCGGGGAGCCCCTGAACGGTCGGGGCGTTGAGCGACAGGATCATCATCTCCATGCCGTTGGCGTCCATCGCGGCGATGCGCCCGTTGTGCACGTCGATGAGGCGGGAGCTCAGCTCGGCCCAGCAGCCCTCGGGCAGGAACACGGCTGAATCCATGAGCGTCTCGGCGATGGCGAAGTGCTCTTCAAGCCCGATTTTCCCTTCCATCCCCACCTCCCGCCTGGTGCTATTTGCCGAAATGTTGGAGCCTGAGACGCCAGAATCATTGCCCGGCCGCAGCCTTCCTCGATATACTGCGGGCGGACTATGCCCTATCACCGAGGGCCGGAAGAGCAAGAAATCTGGCAAGAAATCTGGGAGGAGCACGATGAGCGGACAGGCCTGTTTTCAGACGCCATTTCTGCAAAAGCCATCATTCCGTACGCCACTATTCCGTGCGCCACTATTCCGCACGCCCATGACCGCAGCCGCGCTCGCCGCGCTGATGGTCGCGGGCGCCGACGTGGCGGGCGCGCAGACCGTCAAGATCGGTCTCGTCAACAGCTATTCGGGATTTCTCGCCCAGGCGGGCGACCAGATGCAGAAGGGCATCGACCTCTACGTCAAGGTGCACGAGAAGGATCTGCCGCCAGGCGTCAAGATCGAGATCATCAAGCGCGACGACGCCGCAGCGCCAGAGACCGGCAAGCGCGTCGCCCAAGAGCTCATCACCCGCGATCACGTCCAGCTCATCCTCGGCGTGGTCGGCTCGCCGATCGCCGCCGCCATCGCGCCGCTGACCCAGGAGGCGAAGGTCCCGCTGGTCATCACCAATGCGGCCGGCGCCGCCATCCCGCGCATCTCGCCCTATGTGGTGCGCTTCTCGTTCACGCTCTGGCAGCAGGCCTATCCGCTCGGCCAATGGGCCGCCAAGCAGGGCTGGAAGACCTCCTACACGGCGGTAAGCGATTTCATTCCCGGTCATGACACCGAAGCCGCCTTCACCAAGGGCTGGAGCGATGCCGGGCTGAAAGTTCTGGGCTCGGTCCGCTTCCCGACCACCAATCCGGATTTCGCGCCGTTCGTGCAGCGCATCAAGGACGCCAAGCCCGACGTCGCCTTGATCTGGCCGCCGGCCGGCGAGCAGGCCACATCCATTCTCAAGGCGGTGCGCGACCTCGGCCTGCGCCAGGCCGGCATCAACATCATCTCGACCCAGGATCTCGTGCCGGACGAGGAACTGCCCAATATGGGCGACGTCGCGCTCGGTCTGGTCACCGCCGGCACCTATTCGAGCGTCGCCGATCGGCCCGCCAACAAGGCCTTCGTCGCGGCCTGGAACAAGGAATATGCCGGCAAGGCGATCCCCGATTTTCTGTCAGCGGACGGCTGGGACGGCATGTCGGCGGTGTTCGACCTGATCAAGGAGACCAAGGGCAAGTTCACCGGCGACGAGGCGATCAAGTTCCTGACCAACTGGAAGACCGCGAACAGCCCGCGTGGCCCGATCTCGATCGATCCGGCGACGCGCGACATCGTGCAGAACGTCTATATGCGCAAGACCGAGATGAAGGACGGCAAGCTCGCCAATGTCGAGTTCGACACGATCCCGAACGTCAAGGACCCGTGGAAGGAGCAGAATCCTCCGAAGTGAGTGCTTTGCCGTCATTGCCGGACTTGACCCGGCAATCCATCTTCCTCGCATGAAGCTTGATGCGAAGCGGATGGACCACCGGGTCGAGCCCGGTGGTGACGAGCGCGGGGGTGGGCGCCCAGTGAAACCAAATCAACTGGCAAGCGCGGGTAGTTGACGAGACCATGGGCGATCTTCTGTCGGCCGCGATCAGCATCGCCTTCCACGGCCTTGCCTTCGCGATGGTGCTCTACCTCATCTCGGTCGGCCTCTCCGTGACCATGGGGCTGATGGGCTTCGTCAACCTGGCGCATGGCGCGTTCGCGATGGCGGGCGGCTATGCGCTCACCACCCTGATGAACCATCTGCAGCTGCCGTTTGCGCTGGCGCTCGCGGCGGCGATCGCGATCGTGGTGCTGGCGAGCTTCGTGCTGGAACGGCTGCTCTACCGGCGCCTCTATGGCGGCGACGAGCTCGACCAGGTGCTGATGACCATGGGCCTGATCTTCATGACGGTCGGCGCCGCCACTTATTTCTGGGGCCCGGTCGCGCAGCCTATTCATCCGCCGGATCTGATCAACGGCCAGCTGCATCTGGGCTCGCGGGATTTCCCGACCTATCGCAGCTTCCTCATCCTGTGCGGCGTCGTGCTGGTCACCGCGCTCTGGCTCGCGCTCGAGCGCACGCGCTTTGGCGCGAAGGTGCGCGCCGCCGTCGACAACCTGCGCATGGCGCAATCGATCGGCATCGACACGTCGCAGCTGTTCGCCTTGACCTTCGCGCTCGGCAGCGGCCTCGCGGCGCTCGGCGGCGCGCTCGGGGCCGACTTCCTGCCGATCGTGCCGGGCTATGCGCTCGGCAACCTGGTGTTCTTCCTGATCGTGGTCGCGGTCGGTGGGCTCGGCAGCATCCGCGGACCGTTCGTGGCCGCGCTCGTGGTCGGCACCGCCGACACCGCCTTCAAATATGTCGCGCCGGAGCTCGGCGCCTTCTTCATCTATGCGCTCACCATGGCGATCCTGCTGTGGAAGCCGCACGGCCTGTTCGGGCGCGCCTGATGGATGCCACCGACAAGGGAGCGCCGGGCGTGCTCGACGACTTCGCCCGCCGTCATCGTTTGGGCGTCGTCGAGGCCCTGCCCTGGCTCGTGGCGATCGCGGCCTATTTCGCCTTTCCGGACTATCTGGCGCTGGGCGCGCAGATCCTCGCCACCATCCTGTTCGCGCTCTCGCTCGATCTGGTGCTGGGTTATGCGGGTATCGTCACGCTCGGCCACGCCGCCTTCTTCGGAACCGGCGCCTATACGGCCGGTATCCTGGCCGCCAATGGCTGGGGCGAGCCGATCAGCGGCCTCTTGGCGGCGGCGGCGGCCGCGGCGGCGGTCGGGTTCTGCACCGGCGCCATCGTCCTGCGCACCACGGGCCTGACGCTCCTCATGCAGACGCTGGTCGTCGCCGCCATGCTGTCCGAGCTTGCCAACAAGGCGAGCCGCTTCACCGGCGGCGCTGATGGCCTGCAGGGCATGGACGTGTGGCCGATCTTCGGGGCGTTCCGCTTCGACCTGTTCGGCCGCACCGCCTATATCTATTGCGCGGTCGTTCTCCTGATCTGCTGGATCGTGGTGCGGTCGATCGTCCATTCGCCGTTCGGGCGCTCGCTGACCGGCATTCGCGAGAACATGTTGCGCATGCATGCCGTGGGGGCGCCGGTGCAAGGCCGCAAGCTCGTCGCCTACACGATCTCGGCGGCGCTCGCCGGCATTTCGGGCGCGCTGATCGCGCAGACCGCGCAATTCGTCGGCCTCGGCGTGCTAGGCCTGGAGCGCTCCGGCACCGTCCTGATCATGCTCATCATCGGCGGGGTCGGGCAGCTCTATGGCGCCTTCATCGGGGTGACGCTCTACATGATCGCCCAGGATCGCTTCTCCACCATCGACCCGGTCTATTGGTATTTCTGGATCGGCCTGTTCATGATTCTCGTGGTGCTGTTCGCGCGCGGCGGCGTGCTCGGCTTGGTCGCGCGGGCGCGGCGCCAACTCCGCAGGCTGTCATGAGCGCCGCCGGGCTCGAGACCCAAGGCCTGTGCAAGAGCTTCGGCGCGCTGCCGGTGGCGACCGACATCAATTTCCGGCTCGACCGCGGCGCCCGCCATGCGCTGATCGGGCCGAACGGCGCCGGCAAGACGAGCTTCGTCAATCTGGTCACCGGCATGCTCAAGCCGGGCGCCGGCCGCATCCTGCTCGACGGGCAGGACATCACCCACCTGTCGCAGGCCGCGCGCGTCAAGCGCGGGCTGGTGCGCACCTTCCAGATCAGCGCGCTGTTCCGCCGGCTGAGCCTGATCGAGAACGTAACGCTCGCGATCGCGGAGCGCGAAGGCAGCGCCGGCGATCTCATCCGCCCGGCCGGGCGCTACCGCCAGGTGACCGAGGAAGCCTATGCGCTCCTGGAGACGCTCGGGCTCGCCGCCGAGGCGCTACGGCCGGTCAACGAGCTCGCCTATGGGCGCCAGCGGCTGGCGGACATTGCCGTCTCGCTCGGCCTCAAGCCCAAGGTGCTGCTGCTCGACGAGCCGGCCGCCGGCGTCCCCTCGGGCGAGACCGGCGCCATCATCGAGATGATCGAGCGCCTGCCCGCCGACATCGCGTTCCTGATGATCGAGCACGACATGGACCTGGTGTTCCGCCTGGCCAAACGCATCACGGTGCTGGTGCAAGGCAGCGTCCTGGTCGAAGGCCCGCCGCGCGAGATCGCCGCCGATCCGCAGGTGCGGCAAGTCTATCTCGGCGAGCGCCGGCCCGGATGAGCGCGCCCAACGCCGATCTCACGCTCGAAGCGGTGCGCGCCGGCTACGGCCGCACCGTGGTGCTCGATGGCGTCTCGCTGACGTTACGCAGCGGCGCGACCTTGGCGGTGCTCGGCCGCAATGGGGTCGGCAAGACCACCCTGCTCGCGACCATCATGGGGCACACCACCTTGCACGGCGGCACCATCCGCTTCCGCGGCCAAGACATCACGGCGCTGCCCGCCTATGAGCGCTGCCGCGGCGGCATCGGCTTCGTGCCGCAGGAGCGCGAAATCTTCCCGTCGCTGACGCTTGAGGAAAACCTCGTGGTCGCGGCGCGGCCCGGCCGCTGGACGCTGCCGCGGGTCTACGACTTCTTCCCGCGGCTGGCGGAGCGGCGGCGCAACCACGGCAACCAGCTCTCCGGCGGCGAGCAGCAGATGCTCGCCATCGGGCGCGCCCTGATGGGCAATCCCGCGCTGCTGCTGATGGACGAGCCGCTCGAAGGGCTCGCGCCCGTTATCGTCGACGCGCTCCTGTCCGGGCTCGACCGGCTGAAGCGGGAGGATGATCTGGCGCTGCTCCTGGTCGAGCAGCACGCTCGCCTCGCGCTCGAATTCGCCGAGAGCGTGCTCATCCTCGACCGCGGCACGGTGGTCCATGCCGGCGCCAGCCGCGCCTTGCTCGAAGCCCCCGACCGGCTCGCCGGCCTGATCGGCGTCGGCCGGCATTAACGCAGCCTGCTCAACCCGCCGGCTTGACGGGACCGGCAGCCTTGTTGGGCGGAGGCGGCGGGGCCTTGGGCGCGGTTCGCGCCAACGTGACCATGGCCATGAGCTCTTGCTCCGTCATCGGCTTGGCAAACAGATAACCTTGCCCGACATCGCAACCGAGGCCCAAAAGCGCGCGTGCGTCCTCACTTGTCTCGATGCCGACCGCCGACGCCTTGCTGCCGAAGTTGTGCGCCAGCTCGATGATGGACTTGCAGATATTTGCATTGCCTTTGTGGTTGGCGCAGCCCCGCACGATCGAGCGGTCGATCTTGATCTCCGAGAACGCCAACTCCTTGAAGATTCCGAATGACGAGCTCCCGCGGCCGAAATTGTCGATTGCCAGCGAAACTCCGACGAGCTTGAGCCCGGCAATTGCCGGCTTGAGGATGGCGGTCTTGGTCAGCACCTGGGTTTCCGTGACGTCGAAGACAATGCCCGGCCATTGATCGTCTTGTGGACGATGTTTTTCCACCAGGAGGGCGACCGGGAGCTTGGCCAAGGTCTCCGCATTGATGTTGACCGCGAATTTCAGGGGCACTCCGTCCTTGAAAAACGTGGCGCTGGTCTGGACCGCCCGGGTGATCGACAAAGCCGCAAGCGCGTTGAGATCCTCGGGGCTGGCCCCACCCAGAAAGCGCGCCGGCGACAAAAGCCCATGCTGCGGATGCGACACCCGCACGAATGTCTCGGCGCTGATGACCATCTTGCCTTTCAGGTCCACCTGCGGTTGGTACAAGAAGCTGATCCAATTGCTGGCAATCGCTTTCTTGAGCGACAGGTCGGGAGGCGAAACCGTCTCGGTGCTGAGCTTCTGCTCCTGTATGACCTTGCGGACGGTGGCGAAATCGATCGGCTTCTGCAAAACCGGAAGCATTGTCAGCGCCGCATCGTTTCCGATCTTGCGGAAGCTTTCGAGAAACGCCGGCTCGCATTTGCCGAAGAGCTGCACACGGCCGCCGAATCGGCAGTCCCTCAGCGAGAAGAGTGCGCGCATGCAATCGTACGGATCGGCCGCATTCAGACCGATGAAGACGATATCGGGATTGTGGTTCTCGACGTTCTCGCCGAGGCGAGCGCTGTTGACGAATTCGACCGTGTCGAGGCCGAGGCCGCGCAAGGAATTGGAAAATCCCTGCAGATAGCCGAAGTCGGTGTCGACCACGAAGCACAGCGAATGGCGAGGGCTGGCCGGCGCTTCAGACCCGTTACGTGCGAGTGCGCCGCTCATGGCCGCCTCGCACCATCGCCCGGGAACATTCGACCGCGCAGAGCGATGCGCGTGCTTTCCAGCGCCAGGCGCTGCGGATACCGGGTACCGTCCCTCATATGCTTACCCCCAAAGATCAATCCCCAATGCATGTCATCACCCCCTCAGCAGGCGGCCGTCTTCGCGGTCTTCGTGCGGACCTCCCAAAATCGCAGCATGCGCTGGGCGCTGGGCTGCGAAAGCTTGAGATAGTCCTCCTCGGCCTGGGCAAGATCCGCCTCCGAAATGGTGCGGCGGACGAACCGGGTGCACAAGATTGCGCTGACGGTCGGCCAGCTCAGGCCGGCGGCCTTGCAGGGAATGAGCAGACCGCCGCTGCGGGCGCCTTTCATCAGCGCCGCGATCAGATCGATCGACGCCGCCGACAGCATCGAGAGCGCCGCCACGGTCTGCTCGTAGAGTCGCCGATTGGCGAATTCCACAAGTGCCGATTCGTCGAGCCTGCCTTCCTTCTTCATCATCAAGACGCCGTGCTGCGCCTTGGTGAAATCATGGGATGCGGTGGCTTCGCGCGTCACCTCGCTTGAAACCTTGCTCAGCACGCGTTGGATCTCTTCCCGGGTTTCGGGCGGCGCCTGC
Source organism: Xanthobacteraceae bacterium (assembly GCA_036522235.1). Classification (GTDB taxonomy): domain Bacteria; phylum Pseudomonadota; class Alphaproteobacteria; order Rhizobiales; family Xanthobacteraceae; genus VAZQ01. The sequence continues at coordinate 5,199 of DATDGG010000360.1, read as the reverse complement.
GCGAGCAGCCGGGAGCGGACGGCTTCGGTTGCCTTGAACAACAGTTCACGAAGCAAGCCCACCGGGATGTCGCGCCGAAGCCCGAGCTTCTCTGCCAGGCCTTCGTCGGTCTCGGCGTTGTGCACCAGGGTGCCGAGGCCGGTCTCGGAAAATCGGGCTCCGGCGTTCCGCGCCAGCCGGTGCGCGATTTCCCGATCGCCGCGGTCGAGCAACACGTCGGTCACCGCTTCGTCGAGCTCACCGCGCCCGGATATGGCAAGCAGATGCTGCTGGCTCTTGCTGGCGGCGATCTCGACCAGGTCGCTCGTGGTCAGCCGCGTGGATTGGGTCAGGACCGGCCCCGCCACCGCGATCTCGTCGCTTCGCGCCAGCCGCCGGATCACCTCGATGGGAGAATTGTCGATCGGTGCCAGGTGCTGGCTCAGCTCGGCCAGGGCCTTGGTCTCGATGCGCTTGATCAGATGGCAGAGGACGTCGTCAAACATCGCGACTTGCGCCGCGTTGAGGCGGTCGGCATCGTTGAGGAACAGGTCGGTGACGCGCCTCAGCGTATCGACACGTTTCTCGGACGAGCCGCCACTGATCGCGTGTTCGAGCTCGACAATAAGCGATGGTTGCGCGCTCATTTCCGCGTGCCCGTCGTTCCCGTTGTGGGGCCAGCCTAGGAGTTGTATTGCCGCCGCATGCCTTCAGATCAGGATACGGAAACAACGGTAAGAGAGGATGAATATCGGTAGAAATACCGGCAATCGCCGCTGCGACGCAGGCGTCCCGCGCCCCCGGCCGACGTCGAAATTTCGTTGCGGCGGAAGGCGTTAGGGATGGATCTGCGGGTCGTACACAAACAATTAATCAACAAAGTACGTTGTGTTGGACCGTCAACTCATGCAGGCCCAGAGCGGTACGGCATACGTACAAATCAGGATACACGAACAACGAAAGGATAAACATCAGTAGAAACGCCGGAAATCGCCGTTAAGGATGGATTTGAGCAAACAATTAACCAGTGAAGCACACTATGATGGACCGTCGATTTTTCCTGGTCACGCGGGCCATGAGCAACGTGTCCTCCGATGTCAGCAAGCCCTCCGGCGCCAAGCCGGCGCGCGCACGGGCGCAAAGGACGCAGGAGCGCCGACACGCCCTGATCGTCAGCTGCGGCATGCTGCTTGTGGCGGCCGTGGCCGTCGTCGTGATCGCGGCTGCGTCGCCGATGTCGGAGCGCTCGAACTCGCCCCGGCCCAGGGCAGGCATGCCTGACAACGAGCTGCGCACCGCCAGGATCACCAGGGACTTGGACGGCAAGGGGTGTTCGCAGCAGGTTTTCGACAATCAGACCGGGCGCATGACCACATCGCCCCAGCCGTGCGAAGCGACCGTCTACGACAGCAACGGGATGCCGGTGCCGATTGGCACGATTCATCGCCTCGACGCGATCAGCAAGTCGTTCACGAACAAATAACCCCGCCGATCCCGCAGCCCACGCTCGGTGCTCAATCCTGCGGCGGGATATGCGCCTGCCGCACCACGTCGGCAAAGCGCGCGAGCTCGGATTTGAAGTAGGCCGCGAATTCTTGCGGCGTGCTGCCGACCGGCTCGTAGCTCAGGGCCTTGAGCCGCTCGCGCATGTCGGGCGCCTGCAGGGCTTTCGCGGTCTCCCGCTGGATCAGATCGACAATGGGGCGCGGCGTGCGCGCCGGCACGAACAGGCCTTGCCAGCTGGTCGACGCAAAGCCTGCAAGCCCGCTCTCGGCGATCGTGGGCACGTCGGGAAGCGCGGCGGCGCGCCGTGCGCCGGTCACGCCGAGCGCGCGCAATCGGCCGGCCGCGATCAGCGGCAGGCTCGTCGCCAAAGGCACGACCGCGACCTCGACCTCGCCCGCCATCAGCGCGGTGTGGATCTGGGCATCGCTCCGATAGGGAACCGGCTCGATCTCGATGCCGGCCGCGAACTTGATCATCTCCATGGTCAGATGCAGCGGATTGCCGACCCCGCTCGAGCCGTAGTTGAGCTTGCCCGGCTGGGACTTGGCGAGTGCAAAGAGCTCGCGGGTCGAGGCGACCGGAAGGCTAGGGGAAGCGACCAGGATCAGGGTCGAGGCCACGAGCTGCGTGACCGGAACGAAATCGGCAGCGGCGTCGAAGGGCAGCGCGCGATAGAGCGAAGGGCTGATGGCCTGGCCGTTGGTGGTCTGCAGCATCGCATAACCGTCGGGCGGCGATTTGGCGACGAGATCAGCGCCGAGATTGCCGCCGGCCCCGGCATGGTTCTCGACCACCACCGGCTGATGCCACGACGCGCCGAGCTTGGCGCCCGCGATGCGGGCGAGATCGTCGACCGCGCCGCCGGCCGCGAACGGCACGATGAGCCGCACCGGTCTGTTGGGGAAGTCCTGCGCGCAAGCGCCGGCGCCGCTGAGGCAAAGCACCCACAGGCCCAGCGCCCGCGCGCGCACTACGCTCGTCCCGTGCGCCGGCGCCACGGCGGCTATTTCGGCCTGTCGATCGCCTCGCGGGCGCCTTCCGGCAACGGATAGCGGTCGACCGCGAACAGCATGGTCAGCGCGTGATAGCGGCCCATGAGGCCGATGAGCTCGACAATGCCGCGCTCGCCGAAGCGCTCCGCCATGGCCTTGAAATGGGCGTCGCTCACCTGCCGGGTCGCCAGCAATTCCTCGCAGAAATCGAGCACGATCGCCTCGTCCGCGCTCATGTCGGCGGGGCGCGCGCCCGCCGCCATGGCGTCGATAAAGGCCGCGCTCAGCCCGGAATCGAGCGCCTGCTGGCGATGCGAATACCAGACATATTGCCCGCCCCAGAACCGCGCCGTCAGCATGATCGCGATCTCCTTGAACTTGTGGGGGACCGCGGTCGAATCGAAGCGCAGATAGGCGTCGAGCCCGCGCGACAGCTCGGCCATTTCCGGGCTGCGCAGGGTGATGTTGAGCGGGCCGTCGAGCGACTTGCGGCCGCTCGCGAGCGCGGCGTCGGCGAGCACCTTCTGGGCCGGACTAAGCTCCGCATAGGCGAGCGGCCGGAAACGGCCGCCGCGCAGCTGGAATTCCGGCGCCGCGAAGACCGACGCGGCCCACATGCACGCCACACCGGCCAGCGCGCCAAGCGCGCCGGTCATCATCAACTTTCCACGCATGGCAGTTCTCCTCTCGGCGCTTGCTTCTTGGAGCACATCCCGATCGAATGGATCGGGATGTGCTCCGCTTTTTTGCGCTGGCGCATGTCCTTTTCGGAAAACCGGTATCCACCCCCGCCTGCGCGGGGGCATGCTTTTTTCCGGGACATGCGCCAAAGCCCGCGATCAGTTCTGTACATCGATCCGGCGGAACTTCTGCACGCGCTCGCCATCCGCGACTTCCGCGGTGTAGATGTTGCCTTCGAGATCGACCGTGATGTTGTGGGCGGCGATGAATTCGCCGGCCTGCCGCCCGACCCGGCCGAAGCGGCCGAGCACCTCGTTGCTGGCGCGGTCGACGATGCGCACCTCGCCGTTCGATCCGTCCACCATATAGATGAACTTCTGCTCCTTGTCGGGCGAGAAGGCGATCTCGTAGACCGATCCGTTGAGTCGCGTATTGCGCTCGAAGAAATGCTCGGACACGAAGGTGCCGTCCTTGCGGAAAATCTGATAGCGATCGTTGATGCGGTCGCACACATAGACCATGCCGTCCTTGGAAATGCGCACGCAGTGCACCGGGTTGCCGAACTGCTGCGACACCGGCTTGGCGGGATCATAGGGCGGCGTCTTGTCGTCGCTCGGCTTGTTGCCGTAGGCGCCCCAGTGGCGCTTGTAGGCGCCGGTCTCCGAATCGAACACCACGACGCGACGGTTGCCGTAGCCGTCGGCCGCAAAGACCTCCTTGGCGGCGACATCGACCGCGATGTCGGCGGGCGAGCCGAGCCGCTCGGTCGCGTTGCTGTCGGGGCCCTCGATCGGCTTGCCGATCTGCAGCACGAACTTGCCGTCCATGGTGAACTTGAGCAGCTGGCCGTCGGTCTTGTCGTTGCCGGCGAGCCAGATGAAATCGTTGTCGTCGATATAGATGCTGTGCTCGCTCTTGGGCCAGTTGTAGCCCTGGCCGGGGCCGCCCCAATGGCGGATGAGATTGCCGGACTGGTCGAACACCAGCACCGGCGGCGCGGCCACGCAGCATTTGGCCTGCGGCGGGTTCTGCGCCGCCGCGAGATCGCGCTTGGTCAGCGAGCCCGGACGCTGCACCACCCAGATATGATCGAAGCGGTCGACCCGGATGCCGGCGACCTGCCCGAAGGTCCAGTTGTTGGGCAGCGGCTTGGGCCAGAACGGATCGACCAGGAACTGCGGAACGCCGCCAGCCTTGGCGGCCGCCGCCTGATTGACGATTTCGGTCTGGGCGAGCGCGGGGCTCGCGGCAAATGCGGTGATGGCGAGGCAGAGTGTCGTGGTTTTGATTTTCATGTCTTCCTCCCGAGCGATCTTGGTTTCATTGGTGTACTCAAGCGTCTTTCATAGTGCGGCGCTCGATCTGCAAGAGCTGGTCGAGCCCGCAGGTGTCCTGGGCGGCTTTCATCTCCTTCTCGGCCCCGCCCGGCCCGAGGAACGGGTCCATACGGCCCTGCGCCAGGCATTCGTAAGACTGGCGCACCGCCTTGACCATGGCCGCGAAGGCGGTGCCGGAGGAGGCCGCCAAGCGATAGCCGAGCCCGGCGAGATCGCGCTCCGACAGAGCGAATGTACCAAATCCATCGGGCGGCGCGAACATCATCAGGGGCGGCGGCAGGCGCTCGCCCATGATGCGCAATTCGTCGGCACTGCGTGTGTAGCAGAACAGCATGTCGGCGCCGGCCTTGTGAAACGCCTCGGCGCGCCGCATCGCCTCGTCGAGGCCGCCGACGCGCCGCGCATTGGTGCGGGCGATGATGAGGAGATCGGGATCGCTGCGCGCCTCGCGCGCGGCCGCGATCTTCTTGAGCATGAAGTCGGTCGGCACCAGATGGTCGATGCCGACGTGATGCTCGACCCGGCGCGGCAGCAACTGGTCCTCGATCTCGATGGCGGCAAAACCGGCCGCCTCCGTCAGCGCGATGGTCCGGTGCACATGCACCGGATCGCCCCAGCCGCCGCCGGCATCGAGCACGATCGGCAGCTTGCAGGCCGCCCGCATGTCGAGGGCGACCTCCGCGAGTTCCGGCAAGGTCAGATTC
>DATDGG010000359.1:0-3768 GCA_036522235.1 Xanthobacteraceae bacterium | reverse complement strand
CGCGGCTTGCCGGCGACGATGCCGCCCCGCTCCTTCCAGCGGTGGGCGAGATCGAGCACGAATTGAGCGGGCTCGTCGGCCGGGCTGGAAGAGACGAATTCTGCAATGATTCCAAAGGAGTCCATAAGATTCTTGTGTGCCAGCGAAGAACTCATGGGGACTCCGACTCCGAAAGGCTCAAGAGGCCTCAAGACCGAACGAATCAAAGTCGAATGACGAAGATTGCCGACACTTCTAGTCAGAGAGAATGGGAATGCAAGCGGCGCCATTTCAACGCAGCGTTCCGCGATGACTAGACAGGTTCACAGAATCTTGAATTGATCTATCGCAAAATGTACACATTCTATGAAGATAGTCAACTTATGAAAATCATAAAGTTCTTTTAAGAAGGAGGTAATATAATCCAGCTTGGACCGAGCCGCCACAGGAGGTGTTTGAATGGGTACGCTGATGCACGACACAGGACGTGTCCTCGCTCACTTGTTCAACGCTGAGGCAAGAGGAGAGCGGGACGTCGAAACCATGGCCAGAAAATTGGCGATGGAGCGAAATGTCGTACGGTACCATCTCGATCGGTTGAAAGAGGCGAGGTTGGCCGACATGGAGACGGGGAAATATCTCTACGGTCACGTCTATTGGGGCCTCACCGCTGAAGGACGAAAGCACGTCGTAGAAGGCAAGCCAGTCTGATGTTGCGCGTGGGAACGCATACCGCATACCGTTGACGCGGCCCATGCAAATCAGTGCATTCGGGAAATTGAAATTCAGGAAGTCCGCCCGGCCGAATCCCGCGCCGGGTTTTTGTTTGGTCGCGCGATGGGATGAGATTTATCCGGCCGGCCAGTAGCTTCGAAATCCATCCACTCCAGGACCATCGGCAAACGCATCGCTCCCGACGCGCCGTGACAGCGGCGCGCAGGCGCAAGCCTTTGAACCGCCTATTCGGCCGATCCAGCGCGTGCTAGTTTGGAGCCATTCAAAAGGCGGTCCGGTTCGCGCCGGCCGGCCGCCGGGAGGGAAGGCGCGCGGAACCACATCACAGAGCAACATCGCGGAAACGACATCATGATCAACATCAAGGTCAATGGGACCTCGCATCAGCTCGATGTCGAGGGCGATACCCCGCTTCTCTGGGTCTTGCGCGAGGAGATCGGGCTCACGGGAACGAAATTCGGCTGCGGAATCGCGGCCTGCGGCGCCTGCACCGTGCACGTCAACGGAGCTGCCATGCGCTCCTGCTCGGTGCCGATCGGCAGCGTCGAGGGCGCCGAGATCATCACCATCGAGGGGCTTTCACCCGACAGCCAGCATGCGGTGCAGCAGGCGTGGCTGACCGAGCAGGTGCCGCAGTGCGGTTACTGCCAGTCCGGCCAGATCATGGCGACGGCGGCCTATCTCAAGATCAATCCGAACCCGACCGACGCCGACATCGACGCCAACCTCACCAATATCTGCAGGTGCGGCACCTACGAGCGGCTCCGCCGCGCGGTGCATCGCGCTGCAGCCCTGATGCGCGCGTGAGCGGGAGGGCAGCACCATGACCGATACGACTTTCACCCGTCTTTCCCGTCGCCACTTCATCACCACCGCGCTCACCGCCGCCGGCGGCTTCGCGCTCGGCATCGGCATCGGCGGTCCCGCCGAGGCGGCGAGCCTGAGCGCGCGTCCCTGGGGCGAAGAGGGCAAACGCTATCCCGGCGAGGTCAATGCCTGGGTCGTCATCGAGCCCGATGACACCGTGATCATCCGCTACGGCCGTGCCGAGATGGGGCAGGGGAGCTTCACCGCGCTACCGCAGATTCTCGCCGAAGAGCTCGAATGCGATTGGGCTTTGGTCAAGCCGGAATACGCTTCGGCCAACCGCAATCTCAAGGAGAACAAGGTCTACGGCAGCCTCTCGACCGGCGGCAGCCGCGCGGTGCGCGAGACCGGCGACATGGTCCAGCAGGCCGGCGCGAGCGCGCGCGAACGCCTGATCGCTGCGGCCGCGAAGCGCTGGGGCGTGCCCGCGTCCGAGTGCGCTGCCGCCATGAGCAAGGTGACCCACAAGCCGACCGGCCGCACGTTCCGCTTTGGCGAGCTCGCGGTCGAGGCGGCCGCGATCAAGCTCGACAAGGAGCCCCCGCTCAAGAAGCCGGATCAGTACAAGTTCATCGGCCGGCGGCTCGCGCGGTTGGACGTGCCGCTTAAGATCAACGGCGCGGCGAAATACGGCATCGATCTGGACGTGCCCGACATGGTGCGGGCCGCGATCATCAAATGCCCCGTGTTCGGCGGCACCGTGAAATCGGTCGACGAAGGCGCGATCGCCTCCCGCCGCGGCGTCCTTCGGGTGGTCAAGCTCAACAACGCGGTCGCGGTCGTGGCCGACCGTTACTTCCGCGCCCAGGCTGCGCTCAACGCGCTGCCGATCGAGTGGGAAGTCGGCGCTGCCGGCACCACCGACAGCGCCCAGTTCCGCAAGGCCTATCTCGACGCCCTCGACCAGAAGGGCGCGGTCGCGCGTCATGACGGCGACGTCGATGCCGCCATGCCGACGGCCGCCAAGGTGATCGAGGCAACTTACGATGTGCCGATCATCGCGCACGCCCCCATGGAGCCGCTCAACGCCGTCGCGCATGTGCAGGCGGACCGTGTCGACGTCTGGGTCGGTACGCAGAACGCCGACCTCGCGCTGACCTTTGCCGCCCAGGCTTCCGGCGTCAGACCTGAGAACGTCTACATCCACAACACGTTCTCCGGCGGCGGCTTCGGCCGGCGGCTGGGTCCTGACGAAGTCGCCCAGGCGGTCGCGATCTCCAAGGCGGTCGGCAAGCCGGTGAAGCTGATCTGGACCCGCGAGGAGGAGCTTCGCCAGGGCCGTTACCGCACCCAGGCCGCGATCCGCTTCAAGGCGGGCTTTGCGGCCGACGGCACGCCGATTGCGCTCGACATGCGCAACGCGGCCGGCAGCTCGAATCCCGCCAACGTGAAAGACGGCCTCGACCCGCAGACGATGCAAGGCTTGATCAACACGGCCTACAAGCTGCCCAACTACCGCATCGTCTCGGTCCTCAAGAACACGCATGTGCCGCTTGGGCCCTGGCGCGCGCCCGGCCACTCCCAGAACGTGTTCTTCATGGAGAGCTTCATCGACGAGATGGCGCACGCGGCCGGCAAGGACCCGGTGGCGCTGCGGCGCGAGCTGCTGGCGCATCGCCCCGACTTCCAGCAGGTGATCGACCTGCTGGTCGAGAAGGGCGACTGGGGCAAGCCGATGCCGCGCGGCAAAGGGCGCGGCGTCGCCGTCCACGAGAGCTACGACTCGATCGTCGGCATGATCGCCGAGGTCGCGGTGACGAACGGCGAGGTCAAGGTCGAGCGCGTGGTCATCGCCTGCGACTGCGGTGTCGTCGTCAACCCGCGTGGCGTCGAGAACCAGCTCGAAGGCGGCATGATCTACGGGCTCTCGGCGGCGTTGTTCGGCGAGATCACGGTCAAGAACGGCCGTGTCGAGCAGGGCAACTTCGATACCTATCCGGTGGTGCGCTACAAGGACGCGCCGAAGACGGAAGTCTACATCTCGCCCACGCCCGGCAAACGCTGGGGTGGAATCGGCGAGCCCGGCGCGACCATGATCCAACCGGCGGTGACCAACGCGATCTTCGCCGCCACCGGCAAGCGCCTGCGCTCGCTACCGATCCGCGGACAGAACTTGAGCGGGGCGGCGTAGGCCGCTCCACACTGGCTCGTGGCGCAATGGCCGGGCTCGACCCGGCCACTGCTTGC
>DATDGG010000358.1:0-4268 GCA_036522235.1 Xanthobacteraceae bacterium | reverse complement strand
TCTGGGCCAAGCCCGAGGCCTGCCTGGTGCTGCCGGCGGAATGATGCGGTACAAATAACGCGAGGAGGCGCCCATGAACGTCGCCCACAAGCCAAGCGGCTGGCAGCCGCCGGAAAGCATCGCGCGTGAGGAGATCGTCGCGCGCTCGGCCGCCATCCTGGCCAAGCCCGACCTGCGGCTGCGCCAGAGCGAGGACATTTTCCGCATCCATGCGCTCGGGCTCGACTGGGACATGGGCGTCACGGTGTATGAGCCGGCCGATCCGGCGCAAGCGAGCCGCGGCGCCGACGGCAAGCAGATCGGCATCTTTTTGCTGCATGGCGGCTCCGGCGATTACAAATCCATGGAGCCCATGGCCAAGCTGTTTGTGGGGAAGTTCGGCTGCAAATCGGTCGCCATGACGTTCCCGGGCCGGCTCTATCTCGACGATCCGAGCCGGGATTGGCCGGGCGACACCATCCATCCGGACGGCACCGTGCGCACGCCGATCTGGCTTGCAGGCGAACATATCGGGCTCGATCAATATGAGGTGGTGCGCGACGCCTCCATGCGGCTGCGCTACGGCACCCGCACTGTTGCGCGTGCCCGGCCCGGAACGCGCTTCTACGACCGCATGGCGGCCTGGCCGGTGGCGTTCGAGACCGGCATGAAGGATGCGCTGCGGCGGCATTTTCCCGCCGCCGATTATTCGATCTATGTCACCGGCCATTCGACCGGCGGCCCCATGGTGTTCATGATCAGCCAGCGGGTGCCCAACATTGCGGGCGTGATCGCGGTCGAGAACTCGCCGTTCGGATTCATCCAGGAAGCGCAGCACGACTGGTCGGGCGCGCTCGGCAAGGTCGCGGGCTTCGAGCGCGTCACCAAGAAGCGCGCGCCGCGCAGCGATCCGTTCAACGAGCTCTATATCCGCACCTGGCGCGACCGCGCCCGCTATGCCGGACCCGAGGCGCTCGGCCAGGAAGGGCCGCAGGCGCTGATGCGGCTGCCCTGGCTGATGGAGGAAGTGTTCGACTGGTGGGACAGGACCAAGGCGCGCCCGCAGTTCAAGGCCGAATACGTGATCACGCACAATATCGCGGCATCGCTCGAGGCGGCGGCGCGGGCCGCGGCGTCGCGCCTGAACATGTCCGCGGACGAAACCGCCGCGCTGGTGAAGCACTATCTCGGCTTCCCGTTTCCGCAGACCGGACCCGCCGCCAAGCCGGTGCCGCCGGTGCTGTTCTGCATTTCCAAGGACAGCCGCGACCACAGCCCGGAAGTCTACCAGGAGGTGGTGCTGCCGATGTTCGCCAAGCTCGACCCCGCCCCCAAGGTTTGCGTGACGCGCTGGGGCGCCGGCGTCCACACCTATCACAAGGCCGAGCCGGAGCTGCCCCTCGGCATCGCGCCGCCGGTCGCGGAGTTCTACGTGCGCGCGATTCAGGAGGGCTACTTTGTTGTTTGATGGAGATGATGAGCTACAAGCTCGGCGCGCTCCCTCCCCCTGAAAGGGGAGGGCTGGGGTGGGGGTCCCGCCGCATATTCAGAATGTGCTGCACGCCCCCTCGCCCGGCGCTTCGCGCCGACCTCTCCCCTAAAGGGAGAGGTAAAGGAAGCAGCTTCGCACTGTTTGATCGGGAAGGTCCAACAATGTCTCTGTTGTCCGAGCATCGCGTCGCGGGATTTGAACCCCCCGCCACCTTGTCACGCGAGGAGGTGCTCGCGGCATCCGACGCGGTGCTCGCGATGCCGGGGGGCACGGTCGTGCAACACGAAGATATTTTCCGCCTCGAAGCGCTCGGGCTCGAATGGGACATCGGGGTGCGGATCTACGCGCCGCAGCCCGCGATCGCGGCCGGCGCCGACGGCAGGAAGATCGGCATTTTTCTCCTGCATGGCGGCGCCGGCGACTACAAATCGATGGAGAAATTCGCGCTGCTGTTTGCCGAGAAATTCGCCTGCAAGGTCGTCACCATGACGTTTCCGGGCCGGCTTTATCTCGACGATGAAAGCCGCGACTGGCCCGGCGACACGATCCATCCAGACGGCAGTGCGCGCACGCCGATCTGGCAGCGCGGCGAATATGTCACGCGCGACCAGTATGATCTCGTCGCGGACGATACCAAGCGCATGAAATACGGCGTGCGCCGCCTTGCGCGCGCCAAGCCCGGTTCGCGTTTCTACGACCGCATGGCGGCCTGGCCGCTCGCCTTCGAGCGCGGCATGCAAGAGGCCTGCCGGCGGCATTTTCCGCGCGACGAGTTCTCGATCTACGTGCACGGCCATTCGACCGGCGGGCCCTATGTGTCGATGCTGTCCCAGCGTGTCGCCAATATCGCGGGCGTGATCGCGATCGAGAACTCGACCTTCGGCTACATCAACGAACGCAAGCATATGTGGGGCGGGCATGTGGGAAAGATCGCGGGCTTCGCGCGCATCGCCACGGAGGGTGCCGCCTGGGCCGACCCGTTCAACGACCTCTATATTCGCACCTGGCGCGACCTCGCCCGCTACCGCGGCTCCGAGGCGCTCGGCCAGGAGGGCTCCGACGCGCTCATGCGCCTGCCCTCCCTGATGGAGGAAATCCTCGACGCCTGGGAGGTCGCGCGCAAGCGCCCGCAGTTCAAGGCCGAGTACATGATTACCCACAATATCGTGGGCGCGCTCGTTGCGGCGGCGCGGGCCGCGGCCGCGCGGCTGTGCATGGATGCGGCCGAGACCGAGAAGCTCGTCGCGCATTATTTGGGCTACACGCGCGAGCTTACGGGCCCTGGTGTCAAACCGGTGCCGCCGTTCCTGTTCGTCATCTCAAAGGACAGCCGCGATCACAGCCCGGACGTCTATCGCGAAGTGATCCTGCCGATGTTTGCGGCCATGCAGCCCGCACCACGCGCCGCGGTGACCCGCTTCGGCGCCGGCGTCCACACCTATACCAAGCCCGAGCCCGGCCTCCCGGTCGGCATCGCGCCTGCCGCAGCGCGGTTTTACGTGCGGGCCATCCAGAAAGGATACTTCGTTGTGTAGCTCAGGACGCGCAGCCGGCTCGGCAGACTCCCTTCCCCTGCAAGGGGGAGGGCCGGGGTGGGGGTCCCGCCACATATTCAGAATTTGCTGCACGCCCCCTCACCCGAGGCGCTTGCGCGCGTCGACCCTCGGGTCAAGCCCGAGGGCAGGCTCTCTCCCCTAAAGGGGAGAGGTAAAGAGAACTACGCGGCGACGTCGACCTAACCAAGGAACCTCCCATGCGTCCCAAAGTCGAATGGCCTGACGGCAAGAAAATCTGCGCCACCTTCACGGTGGCGTTCGAGGCGTTCACGCGCGGCGGGCATTTCAAGAAGGCGAAGGGGCTCGAGGTCAATTTGGTCTCGCTCTCGCATGCCAATTACGGCGGCAATGCCGGCATCTGGCGCATCCTGGAAATCCTCGCGCGCAACAAGTCGCGCGCGACCGTCGACGTCAACGGCCTCGCGGTGCAGAAATGGCCGGACGCGGTCAAGGCCCTGCATGCGGAGGGCAACGAGATCGCCGGGCACGGCACCACCAACGACATCCAGATGACCGACCTCACGCCGGACCAGCAGCGCGCCGAAATCCGCTCCGTCAACCGCATCGTCAAGCAAGTGATCGGCAAACAGCCGGTCGGCTGGGTGAGCCCCGGCGGCCACCATACCCGCGAGACGCTCGGCATCCTGGCGGACGAAGGCTACACCTGGTGCGGCGACCAATGCGACGACGACCTGCCCTATGTGGTCGAGGTCGACGGCAAGCGCATGGTGATCGTGCCCAAGCACTGGTTCTTCAACGATTGGCGCGCCTGGAACGGCGGGGCGAGCAACGGCGAGATGGCGTTCCAGGCCTTCAAGGACGGCTTCGACTTCGTGCTGGAGGAAGCGCTGCGCGGCAAGCCCGGCCGCGTCGATGCGCTGGTCCATGCCGAGCTCGGCGGCCGCCCCTATATGGCGCACGCCTTCGAGAAGATGATCCGCTACGTCCGCCAGCACGACGACGTGGTCTGGCACGCCACCCGCGACCAGATCGCCGATCACGTGCTCGAGAACACCAACTACGTCGAGCCCTATTCGCCGACGGGATGAGCCTTGGCTGGGAACGGCCTTGCGGGTCATGCCTTTGCCGGCGCATTATCCGGCGAAATGCACGGCAAACCGGGCACATGGCCCGGAACCAAGGAGGACGACGTGGCCAAGCGCATCGAGCTCAACGTCAACGGCAGGATGCAAGCCATCGAGGCGGACGGCGACATGCCGCTGCTCTATGCCTTGCGCGGC
>DATDGG010000357.1:0-11761 GCA_036522235.1 Xanthobacteraceae bacterium | reverse complement strand
GTCGGATGCGGCGGACAATCGTCGTAGCCGAAGCCGGCGACGCGCTCGGAATAAAGCTCGATCCGGCCCGAGGGCGTGGCCAGCCGATGCGCCTGCGGGTCGGCGCGATAGTCGGCCATGAACACGTATTCCTCGGCGCGGCGCGGGATTTCGAGAAAGCCTTCCTTCCAGAAGCCGTCGAAATCCGGAATGGCCGCCTGGTTGGTGCGCAGCCGCTCGCGCCAGCGATCGTAGATATGACGCAGCCACGCCATTTCGTCGCGGCCCTGCACATAGGTGCCGTCGCAGCCGAGCCGCTGGGCGAGATCGGCGAAGATCGCATAGTCGCTGCGCGCGTCCCCGACCGGCGCGATCGCCTGCTGCATGGAGAGAACGTAGCGGTCGCGTAGCGCGGCGCCGATATCGTTGCGCTCGAGCGTGGTGGTGGCGGGCAGCACGATGTCGGCATGGCGCGCGGTCGCGGTCCACCAGGGCTCGTGCACGATGATCGTTTCGGGGCGCTGCCAGGCGCGGCGCAGCCGATTGAGGTCCTGATGATGATGGAACGGATTGCCGCCCGCCCAATAGACCAGGCGAATGTCCGGATAGGTTGCTTGTTTGCCGTTGTAGTCATAGGTGCCGCCCGGATCGAGCAGGCAGTCGGTGATGCGTGCCCCCGGGATCGCACGGCCAAGCGGATTTCCGAGCGACTCCATGGCGGGCGGACCGAAGGCCAAGGGCGGCTCCGCAATCCCGGCGGTCGAGCCATAGCCGAACCCGAAGCCGCCGCCCGGCAGCCCGATCTGGCCGAGCGCCGAGGCCAGCAGGATCACCGCCCAATACGGCTGCTCGCCATGGTCGGCCCGCTGCAACGACCACGACGCGCTCACCATGGTGCGGGTCTGCGCCATGCGGCGCGCCAACGCGCGGATCGTCTCGGCCGGCACGCCGGTGATGGCCGCGGCCCATTGCGCATCCTTCGGCTGAGCGTCAGTCGCGCCCATCAGATACGGCTCGACGCGTTCGAAGCCGACGCAATGGCGCGCCAGGAACGCCTGGTCGTGCAGGCCTTCGGCGACCAGCGTGTGGGTGAGCGCCAGCAGCAAGGCGGTGTCGGTATTGGGGCGGATCGGAATCCATTGCGCGCCCGCCGCTTCCGGTCCGTCGTCGCGGAGCGGGCTGACATTGATGACCTCGACGCGCCCGCGGCCGAGCGCGGCCATCCAGCCGGGCGCGGTGTGCTCGCCGCCGCCGCCTTTGGTCACCTGCAGGTTCTTGGGGTTGGCGCCGCCGAGCAGCAGGAGGAGCCGCGTGTGCCGCGCGATCGACGACCAGGAGGTGAGCGGACCGCTGACCGCCTGCGGGGAGCCGAGCACATGCGGCAGGAAGGTAAGGGCCGCCCCGAAGCTGTAGTTCGAGGCCTGATCCACGAACCCGCCGAACGCGGCCAGGAAGCGGCGGATTTGGCTGCGCGCATCGTGGAAAACGCCGGCCGAGCCCCAACCCTGCGAGCCGCCCATGATGGCATCGTGGCCGTGCGCGCTCCGCACGCGGTCGAGCTCGCCGGCGACGAGATCGAGCGCGCGCTCCCATGGCACGCTCACGAAAGCCTCGCGTCCGCGGCCGGCGCGGTGATCGGAGCCGCGCAGGAGATAGCCTTCGCGCACCATCGGGGTGGCGATGCGGGTCGGCGAATAGACCGCCGCCGGCATGGCTTCGATCAGGGGCGAGGGATCGGGATCGCGCGGAAACGGCTCGACGCCGACGAACCGACCATCCTTCACCTGCGCCAGGAAGGCGCCCCAGTGGGAGTGATGGGGGACGAGGCGGGGCGAGTCGTTCATCTGTTCATGCCGAAGCGTTGCGCTCTGCACCTCTCCCTGCAAGGGCCCTTGCAGGGGGAGGGACAGGCCGAGTTTGTTGCTCGCGCGTGCAGCTCAACTTCAGTCGTAGAATTCCGGCGCGTGCTTGAGGCCGTCGCTCTGGACCTTGTCGTGATTGATCCAGAGCTTCGCCTGCTCCTTGGTCAAAAAGTCGGCGATGCGCTGCATCGATGCTTTGGTCTGATCCGCGTCGGTGTTGCCGACCGGCACGCGGCGGTTATCCCAGTTGTCCTTGAAGTGGACGGCGTCGCCGGTCAGCAAAAGCGTGCCGGTCTTGGGCAGCTTGAGCAGCAGCGATTGATGGCCGGGCGTGTGGCCGGGGGTGGAGATGATCACCGCGCTGCCGTCGCCGAACACGTCGCGATCGCCTTCGAGCTTGGTGACCGGATGCTCCGGCTTGAAGCGCGCAGCGCCGTTCGGCAGCGGCCAATCGTACTCGGCCTTCTGCACCAGCAGCATGGCCTGCGGGAACATTTCGACATTGCCGCTGTGGTCCGGATGCGTGTGCGAGACCGCCACGTATTTGACGTCGGACGGCTTGACGCCCAGCTGCTCGAGCTGGGAAGCGAGCGTCTTCGGCCGCTTCCAGGACGGCGCGTCGCCTTGGCCCTTCTGCCCATCCGGCATGGCGGCGATCGCGTCGGCGACGCCGGTGTCCCACATGAACCAGCCCTGGCTGTGCTTGATCAGGTAGCAATTGTCCGAAATGGGGAGCGGCTTGCCTTCATTGACGCCGGGCGACCAGCGCCCTTGGTTGGGGCCGACGCCCTGGCCGCAATCCATGACATAGAGCCGCTCGACGCCCGCCAAGCCGGGCTGCGCGGACAGCATGATCGCCGCGGCTGCGGCGGTGAGGAGATAACCGAGTTTCATGAGTGCCTCCCTACGGGCGATTGATCCAAGCGTTTTCCCCGAGCCTCGCGTGGATCATAGCAATTCACGGATGGCGCGAGAAGCCGCGCCAAGGCCGCCCGTTGCAAGCCTCGGTATCTTGGCGGCGAGGTCCAAAAAGGGCATTCTGTGACTGGGGGCCAAACGTTAGCTTGCGTCCGTTCGACATGGGCCGCGAAATAAATGGGGAAATGCCATGAGGCGCTTGATGAGGAGCCTGATCTCGATCTTGATGCTGGCCGCGCTGCCGTCGCTGGCGCACGCCGCCGACCGGCCGGACTGGGCCTATCCGCCCGCGCAGGCGGAGAATGTTCCCGCCGAGCCCGATGACGGCAAGCCGCTGCAGGCGGCGGGCAGCAAGAAGTTCTACACCCGCAAGGAGATCAACGCGCAGATGGATTCGCCGGACTGGTACCCGGACGAGCATCCGCCCATGCCGACTATCGTGGCCCATGGCAACGGCACGACGGTGCGCGCCTGCATCGGTTGCCATCTTCCGCATGGGCTCGGCCATCCCGAGAACTCGCGTCTCGCAGGTCTCACCGCAGCCTACATCGCGCGGCAAATGACCGACTTCAAGAGCGGCGCCCGCAGCGGGTCAGGCGCCGCCATCATGGTCAGGTTCTCCAAGGATTTGCCCGACGACCAGGTCCGCGACGCGGCGAACTACTTCGCCGGCCTGAAGCCGGCGCGTTGGACGCGGGTGGTCGAGACCGACACGGTGTCGAAGTCCTATTTCAACGGCACGCGGCGCCTGCAGCATCCTGACGGCGGCACCGAGCCGATCGGCAAGCGCATCATCGAATTGCCGGAAGACAAGGAGCAGGTCGAGCTGCGCAGTCCGCATGCGAGCTTCGTCTCCTACGTGCCGCCCGGCAGCATCGCCAAGGGCGAGGCGCTGGTCACGACCGGAGGCGGCGGCAAGACGCTGCCCTGCGCGATCTGCCACGGCGCCGGGCTCAAGGGGCTGGGCGACGTGCCGAATATCGCGGGCCGCTCGCCCGGCAATATCGCGCGCCAGATCTACTACTTCCAGACCGGCGACCGCGGCGGCGCCTCGGCCGCGCTGATGAAAGGCGTGGTCGAGAAGCTCAACGGCGACGACGTGATCGCGATCGCGGCCTACGTGGCGTCGCAGGAGCCTTAGGACGCGCTGAGTTGCTTGTCATCGCCGGGCTCGTCCCGGCGATCTCGATCGATGGGGCAGCGCCGTGCCAATCTGATCGAGATGGCCGGAACAAGTCCGGCCATGACACTGTGATCGTGGCTACCCCAGCGTCGGCATCCCGAAATTCGGGAACAGATCACCGCTGCCCCAGTCGATCTTGGTGGCGATGTTCATGATTTCCGGGAAATTCGGATACCAGTGCACCCCGATATCGGTCACGTGGCTCGCCCAGTTGACGGCAAATCCCCATTCGCCGTTGAACTGCAGCACATTCTGCGACGTCATCAGGGCTCCGCCCTTCTGCCCATAGAAGCTCTCGCCGCCTTTCGCCACCGCGCCGTCGAGCCCGTAGCCGGCGCGGCCCTTGAACTTTGCGCCGGTCGCAGCCGCGTTTGCCAGCATGCTTTTGACGGTCTCGCGTTTGAGCGCCGGCGTATCGCTCCGGCTGAGCCAGACGGCAATCAGGCGCGCCAGGTCGGTCGCCGCCGCCGACAGGCCGCCGGAACCTTCCCGGTTCTCGAATTGCTCCTCACCGTAGCCGCGGGGCACCAAGGGCCGATCGCCGCTCATCACGCTGCGGGCAATCGGGATGTCGAGGCCGCCGCCGGGTCCCCCGATGGCGCCGTAGCGGGCCTCGTCGGGCCATTGGCTCGCAACCAGCGAGCGCCCCGCGCGCATGCGGGTGATCTTGAGCGGCGCGAACAGATGCTGCTGCATCGCCGCGATCGGGGTCGCGACCCGGCGCAGCTTTGCGACGACGCAGCCCAGCATGTAATAGCCGCAATTGTTGTAGATCTGCTTGACACCCGGGCTGTCGTCGAGCTTGAGCGAGGCGATGCAGGCGTCGAGCATGGCGGCCGTCACGGGCAATGCCCAGGCCTGGTTCGGTCTGGCAGCCTTCCAGGCGTCCAGCACCGCGATGTCGTTGCCGAAGGCGTTGGGGCTCAGCCCGCTGGTGTGCTCGAGCAACTGGCCGACCGTGATCTCGCCGAAGCGCGGATCGGCGGGCGGCGTGCCGCGCGGCGTCGTGAGCGCAAGGATATCCTGCATGCGGTCCGTCAGCTTGAGCTTGCCTTCCTCGATCAGCTGAAACACCGCCAGCGCCAGCACGGTCTTCGACACGCTGGCGAGCCGGAACAAGGTGGTCGGCTCGGCCAAGGGCCAACCGGGCTCCGCATAGGTGTAGCCGCGCGTATAGACGAGCCGCGTGCCTTTGACGATCGCGAGCGAAGCCTGCCGCAGCGGCTGCGCCATCATGAAATTCTTGAAGACATCGTCGATCGCCGCATTGGTCACCGGCCCGCGCGCCGTGAAGATCTTTTCGAAGGGGGTTTCGCGCTGAACGAACAGCGCCGAGAAGCGCGCCCCATTGGCGGAGCCGCCGGCCGCCTGCACGCAGACCGGCAGGTAGCCCTTCGGCACGAGACTGTCGATCTCGCGCTGATATTGCGCCGCGCTCAAGCCATGCCGGGCCTCCCATGCCCCGATCTGACTGTCGACAAAGACCGAGAGGTGGCGGCCGTCCGGGTTCGGCGCCAGCAAGGACGGCCGTCGCCATCCGCTCGCCTGGGCATCGGTGCGCGCCTGCAACTCGGCGTCGGTCTCGAGAACGCCGTCCGCATTCCAGATCGTCTTCGAGGTGTTGGAGGTCCATATCGCGGCAAAGCAGGGATCGCCCGCGTTTCCGTAGCTCGCGATCCAGCGCGGGATGAGGCCGTCGACCCTGGCCTTCTGGTTCAGGCCTTGCAGCGTCTTGGGGTCGGCCGCATTGCCGGACCGAAGCCCGATCAATGTCAGCGGAATCTGATTTTGCGGTTCGAAAACCGCCGCCAGGCGCGGATCGGCCGCCGGCCCGGTGGCGCCGATGATCGCCGGCCCGTAGCCCTGCCGGGCCTGCTCGTCGAATGTCTTGGAGAACTGTGCCGCGGTCAGGTTCAAGAACTCGCGCTGCTCGATCGCGGTCGGTCGCTTGATCATGACGGCGGTGTAGAGCGGTGCGGTGGTCGCTCCGTAGATGCTGAGCGATAGCGCCCGGTAGCCGTCGCGGACGGCGTCGTCGCGCAGCCTCGCGTGCTCGCTCGCGGTCTTGCCATGCCAGACCAGGACGGGGCCCTCGGCACGCGCTTGCGGAATCAGTACGGATGTCGCAAGCCCGGCGCTGGCGCCCAGGACAAGACTTCGCCGTGTCAGTTTCATGCCGCGCGTCTCAGGCCAGGGTCAGATGGGCACTTAAATCATGTGTCGGACAATCGGCGGTCGAGGTTCACGGGCGCTCCACCCGGCCCCGCTTCCGCGCGGCCTTCCTGTGGCGCAAATAGGGCATCTTCCGCCCATCCGGGGATTGCAATGGTGGGATGACGGATTGTCACAAATAGGCCCTATCTTCAGCAGCTTCGCGAAATTACCATATTCCGGAGCGACGGAGATCATTCGGCGACTGAATGCGAAAGCGGGGATTCTCGAATGCGAAGGCGTTTTGCAGCACTTGTCATCGCGGCTCTGTCGAGCCTGAGCCTTGGCGCGCACCCGGTCGACGCACAAGAGCCCAGTGCCGCCGGGCTGTGGCAGCAGATCGATTCTGAAACCGGCAAGTCCAACGGGTGGTTCCTCATCTCCGAGCGCAACGGTACCTACGAGGGCGCCATCGTGAAAATGTTCCTGAAACCCGACGATCCGCCCAATCCGACCTGCGCCAAGTGTCAGGGCGATCAGCAGGGTGCGCCCTGGCTCGGCCTGACCATCATCAAGGGCATGGTGCGCAAGGGGCTGGAATACGAGAACGGGTCGATTCTCGATCCGCGCTATGGCCAGGAATGGAGCGCCTTGATGCATCTCAGTTCCGACGGTCAAGATCTGACGGTGCGGGGCTATCTTGGCCTCGCCGCCTTCGGCAAGGACCAATATTGGAAACGCCTGCCGGATTGCGCCTACGCTCAGCTCGATCCCACCATCACCGCGAAGTTCAAGCTGACGGCGCCAAAGCCGGGCGCGGGCGCCCCCAAGGGACGACCCGCTGCCGGCTGCTAGCAAAAGCATCTAAGTGTCATCGCCGGGCTCGTCCCGGCGATCCCGATCAGGAGTGCACCGTGCTACCCTCATCGAGATGGCCGGAACAAGTCCGGTCATGACAATGCCGAGCGTCAATCCGAATTCAGTCTTCCGTAATCGCTCGTTCGTTCTGTTCTGGCTGTCGCGGATCTGCGCCAGCATGGCGCTGCAAATCCAGTCGCTGGCGGTCGGGTGGCAGATCTACAATCTGACCGATAGCCCGTTCGACCTCGGCCTGGTCGGGCTCATGCAGTTTCTCCCATTGATCTCCTTGATGCTGGTCGCCGGGCAGGTCGCGGATCGTTACGATCGGCAGGTCATCGTGCAGGCGAGCCTCGCGGTCACCGGTTTGTCGGTGGCGGTCCTGGGCGTTGGAACGGCTGCCGGCTGGATCAACCGGGACCTGATCTTGGCGGTCATTCTGGTGTTCGGCTCGGCGCGGGCGTTCCAGACGCCGACGACCGCGGCGCTGCTGCCGGCGATCGTTCCGGCGGAGCAGCTCTCGCGCGCGGTCGCCGCTTCGTCGTCGACCAACCAGATCGCCATCATCGCGGGCCCGGCGATCGGCGGCGTGCTCTATGCGGTGAGCCCGCCGATGGTCTATGGGCTGAGCGCCGCGCTGTTCTTGGCTGCGAGCCTCCTCATCTGGCCGATCCGGATCGCGCGCCAGCCGCCCCGGCGCGAGCCGGTCACGTTCGAGCTCATCTTCGCCGGCATCGTCTACATTTGTCGCAATCCCTTCATTCTCGGCGCCATCTCGCTCGATTTGTTCGCGGTCCTGCTCGGCGGCGCGACCGCGCTGCTCCCGATCTTTGCGCGCGACATTTTCGGCACCGGACCGATAGGGCTCGGCCTGTTGCAGATATCGCCGGCGCTGGGCGCGCTCGCCATGTCGATACCGCTTTCGCGCTGGCCGATGCGGGCAGGCGTCGGAGCGATGCTGTTCGCGACCGTGGCGGGCTTCGGCTGCGCCACCATCGTGTTCGGGCTGTCGCGCTCGTTTCTGCTGACCATGGCGGCGCTCGCGGCGTACGGTGCGACCGACATGGTCAGCGTGGTGATCCGCGACACGCTCATCCAGGTTGGAACGCCGGACAAGATGCGGGGGCGGGTGAGCGCCGTGCATTCGCTGTTCGTCGGCACCTCCAATCAGCTCGGCCAATTCCGCGCCGGCCTGACCGCCGACTGGTTCGGTGCCGTTCCGGCGGTGGTCATCGGCGGCTTTGCCACCTTGCTCGTAGTGGCCTCAGGCTTAAAACTTTTTCCCGAGCTGGCCGGCGTCAAGAATATCGAAAGCATTTCGGCGCCCCCGCCGCCCGAATAGGCCGGTGGAACCTTCGCGACCTGCCGTGGTTCAAAAGGACCGGACGGCAGTCGACATTTCGGATATGAGAAGCGCGATGAAACTCTTCGAATGCCAGAGCTGCCGGCAGCCGCTTAATTTCGAGAACACGCGCTGCGAGAGCTGCGGGCGGCAGCTCGGCTATCTGGCGGCGCGCGAGACGGTTACGGCGCTGCAAGCGAACGACGACGGTTGGATCGCGCTGGCGGAGCCGAAGGGCAAATACCGCCACTGCCTCAATGCCCAGCACAATGTCTGCAATTGGCTGCTGCCGTTCGATCACGGCGAGCAATTTTGCGCGGCCTGCCGCCACAACCGGACCATCCCGGATCTGTCGCAGCCGCAAAATCTCGCCCGCTGGCGCAAGCTCGAGCTGGCCAAGCATCGGCTGTTCTACACTCTGCTCAAGCTGCGCCTGCCGCTCGCGACCAGGCCCGAGGATCCGGAGGGCCTGGCGTTCGACTTCATCGCCGACCAGGAGGCGGGCGGCCGTCACATGCATGTCATGACCGGCCACGACAGCGGCCTCATCACCATCAATCTCGCGGAAGCCGACGACCCGGAGCGCGAGCGGCAACGCTTCGAGATGGGAGAGGCCTACCGCACGCTGCTCGGGCATTTTCGGCACGAGATCGCCCACTATTATTGGGCCCGCCTGGTGGCGCGGTCCCCGTATTTGGCGGAATTTCGCAATATCTTCGGCGACGAGCAAAGGAACTATGCGGCGGCCTTGGACAAGCACTATGCCGAAGGCCCGCCGACGGACTGGCCGGAACATTTCGTGTCCGCTTATGCGAGCTCCCACCCTTGGGAGGATTTCGCGGAGACCTGGGCGCACTATTTTCACATGGTCGATACGCTCGAGACCGCGGGCGCGTTCGGCCTCAGCCTGTGGCCCAAGGTCGCCAAGGGCGTCGAGCTCGCGGCCAAGATCGATTTCGATCCGCATCACGCGGCACTGGATCGCGTCATCGAGGCCTGGCTGCCGCTCACCTTCGCGGTCAACTCGATCAATCGCAGCATGGGCCTGCTGGACCTCTATCCGTTCGTGCTGGCGCCGCCCGTGATCGTCAAGCTTGCCTTCGTGCATCGGTTGATCGACACGCGCAGCCGTGTGCGCTCAAGTGACACGGGCACCATCCGGGCCATCGTGGCGAGCATCCGGCGCGCGGTCGGATCGCCGGAAACCGGCTGAATCCGCGCAAGTTCCCCCGCCGGGCCGGCCGGGCGGCGCGCGCACCGTCGCTGCCGACCCCCTCGATTGCCTATTCTTGTCGGCCCGGAAATTGCATATTCGAGGCCGTGCCCGCGCGCGTCAGCCCAGGAAAAGCGTAAGCCTTATGTCAGTCCGCACCGGTCTCCACCACGTCACCCGCTACCGCTACGATCGACCGATCAATCTCGGGCCGCAGGTCGTCCGGCTATGCCCGGCGCCCCACGGCCGCACGCGCGTGTCGAGCTATTCCCTGAAGGTCACGCCGCCGCAGCATTTCGTGAACTGGCAGCACGACCCCAACGGCAACCGGATCGCCCGCTTCGTGTTCCCGGACAAGACGACCGAGTTCTCGGTGACGGTCGATCTCGTCGCCGATCTCGAGGTCATCAATCCCTTTGATTTTTTCATCGAGCCCGGCGCCGAAATGTTCCCGTTCGCGTATTCGGACGAATTGCGTCACGAGCTTGCGGCCAGCCTCGCGCCTGAGCCGGCGGGCAAGAAGCTCGCGGCCTACCTTGCCGGCCTGCCGAAGGGGCCGTGCAAGACCATCGATTTCCTGGTCGAGCTCAATCAACAACTGCAGCAGAAGATTCGCTACGTGATCCGGATGGAGCACGGAGTGCAGGCCGTCGAGGAGACGCTCGCGGCTGCCCAGGGCTCCTGCCGCGACACGGCCTGGCTGCTGGTGCAGATGCTGCGCTACCTCGGCCTCGCGGCGCGCTTCGTGTCCGGCTATCTCATTCAGCTCAAGCCCGACATCAAGCCGCTCGACGGGCCTGCCGGCGCCGCGGCCGATTTCACCGACCTGCATGCCTGGACTGAGGTCTATCTGCCGGGCGCCGGCTGGGTCGGGCTCGATCCCACGTCAGGGCTGCTCTGCGGCGAAGGCCATTTGCCGCTCGCCGCGAGCCCGCATTACGTCGCCGCCGCGCCGATCAGCGGCCTGGTCGGATCCGCCGAGGTCGATTTCTCGTTCGACATGAAGCTGACGCGGATCGCCGAGGCGCCGCGCGTCACGCTGCCGTTCTCCGACGAATCCTGGAGCGCCTTGGACGCGCTTGGGGATCGCGTCGATGCCGACCTTGCGGCCAACGACGTGCGGCTCACGATGGGCGGCGAGCCGACTTTCGTCTCGATCGACGACTATCAATCCGCCGAATGGAACACGGCCGCGCTCGGTCCGAGCAAGCGGCTGCGCGCCGACGAGCTGATCCGCCGGCTGCATGCTCGCTTCGCGCCCGGCGGCCTCCTGCATTATGGCGAGGGAAAATGGTATCCGGGCGAGCCGCTGCCGCGCTGGGCCTTCTCGTTGTTCTGGCGCCGGGACGGCGTGCCGATATGGCGCCATCTCGAATTGCTCGCGACCGAAGCCAGCAGGCGCGCGCCATCGGACGTCGAAGCCCGGCGCTTCACCGAAGGCGTCGCTGGGCGCCTCGGCCTCGCGGCCGACTTCGTTCAGCCCGCGTTCGAAGATCCGGCCGAGCGCATGCTCAAGGAAGGCGAGCTGCCGGCGAATATCGATCCGAGCAATCCGCAAGTCGATGATCCGAACGAGCGCGCCCGCATCATGCGCGCGTTCGAGCGCCATCTGGGCAAGCCCGCCGGCTATGTCTTGCCGGTGCAGCGGTGGGCCGCGCAAGCAAAACCCGGCTGGGTCAGCGAGCTGTGGCAACTGCGCCGCGGCCGCCTGTTCCTGGCGCCCGGCGATTCGCCGATCGGGTTGCGGCTGCCGCTCGGCTCGCTGCCCTATGTCGCGCCGATCGATTATCCGCATCTTATCCCCGCCGATCCGTTTGCGCCGCGCCAACCGCTGCCCGAAGCGAAGGTGGTGCCCAGCGCTGAACCCGCGCCCGCGGCGGGTCGTCCGGTGGCGCAAGCGGTGCCGACGGGGCGGCCCCCGCCGCCGCGGGATAGGCGCGGGGGCGTCACTAAGGCCTCCGCTGGGGTCCCGTTGGTGCCCCGCCGGGGCCCCGAAAATGTCATACCCCCCTCGTAGTGTGGGCAGCATGAACACACCACGGAGACGCCGCGCGAACCTCCCGGCAGAGCGGTGCCGGTGCGCGGAGTGCGACGCGCTGGCCGAGGGGATGAACCTCGATCCTGAGGCCTGCATGCAGGCCGTCGCCGACGACATCCGCGCCGTCGGGTGGTCGGTATCGGCAGTGCTCGGCGATGAGATCGCGCCGCCCTGGGCGTACACCATCGGCCTGTGGCTCAGCCATCAGAGCCCGGAA
>DATDGG010000356.1:0-15443 GCA_036522235.1 Xanthobacteraceae bacterium | reverse complement strand
GTTCGCGATCGAGATTCCCGTGAACTTCGAGCGCGCCGTGCGGCGCGGCGATCGTCCGGCGCTGCTGGTGGCGGCCGACGCCACCGACCCGGTGGCCGCCAGCTCCGCCATGGCGGCGCTGACCACGCTGGTACAGACCGCGCTGGCGCACGACCGCGCCATTCCCGACAGCCCGACGCCGGCCTTCGAGGTGCGCACCCACGCCCGCTACAATCCAGCGGCCGATACCTCTCTCAACATCGTGCCGGGCCTGGTCGGCACCATCCTGACCATGACCATGCTGATCTTCACGGCGCTCTCGGTCACCCGCGAGATCGAGCGCGGCACGATGGAAAGCCTGCTCTCCATGCCGATCACGCCGATCGAGATCATGCTCGGCAAGATCGTGCCCTACATCATCGTCGGCTTCATCCAGGCGAGCCTGATCATCGGCATCGGCATCGGCCTGTTCGGCGTGCCGATGATCGGCAATCTCGCGCTGCTCGCCGCGCTCAGCACGCTGTTCATCACCACCAATCTCTCGATCGGCTACACGTTCTCGACCTTGGCGCAAAACCAGCTGCAGGCCATGCAGATGTCGATGATGTTCTTCCTGCCGAACATTCTGTTGTCCGGCTTCATGTTTCCGTTTGCCGGCATGCCGCGCTGGGCGCAATGGATCGGCGAGGCGCTGCCGCTCACCCATTACCTGCGCATCGTGCGCTCGATCATGCTCAAGGGCGCGACGCTGCCCGACCTGCAGTTCGACACGCTGGCGCTCGGCGGCCTGATGCTGATCGCCATGACGATCGCGGTGACGCGCTTCCGCCGCACGCTGGATTGACCGGCCGGGCGGAGCTAGGCTGCGCGCCCACGCAGGATTTCGTTCACTTAGGGGAGGCCAGGATGATGGCGACCGCACGCACACGCGCCTCGATGGGTGTCGCTGCCCTGACGGGGCTGCTCGCTTTCTCTGCCGCGGGACAGGCCAAGGATTACCTCAAGGGAGAACGTCCGCAACAGCGCGGCTATTCGGAGGCCGTGATCACCGAAGGCGGCAGGACGGTATGGCTCGCCGGGCAGACCGCAACCGTGGATGACGCCGGCAAGTCGCTGGCGGGCGACTTCGAGGCTCAGGTCCGCCAGCTTTTCAAGAACCTCGACCGCACGCTGCAAAAGGCGGGCGGCAAGCTCGGCGACATGGTTCAGATGACCGTATTCATCACCGACGTTCGCTACGGCGACCGCCTCACGCAAATCCGCCGCGAGGTCTTCGGGGACAATTTCCCGGGCAGCGCTCTCATTACGGTGACCGCGCTGGCTAATCCCGAGGCCAAGATCGAGATACAGGGCTACGCGGTGGTCGGGAGCAAATAGCTTTCAGGCAACGAGAAGCGGCTGAGCGCATCGCAACCAAGGTCACCTTCTGAACAGCCCCATGATCTCGGCTTTCGCCAGCGTATTGAAATGCAGGTTGAAGCCGATGACCGCCGCCGATGTGTCGACCTTCACATTGAGCCTGTCGGCCTTCACGGCGAAGACGGTGAACAGATAACGGTGCGGATGGTCGCCCCCGGGTGGGCAGGGGCCGCCATAGCCGGGCGCGCCAAAATCGGTGCGGGTCTGCAACGCGCCCGCCGGCAGCGTGCCGCCCGCGCTGCCCGCGCCTTCGGCAAGCTCGCTGACATCCGCCGGCATGTTCACCACCAGCCAGTGCCAGAAGCCAGAGCCGGTCGGCGCATCGGGGTCGAAGCAGGTAACGGCAAAGCTCTTGGTCGCGGCGGGCGCGTCGGACCACTTAAGGTGCGGCGATTTATTGCCTCCGGCGCAGCCGAAGCCGAAATCGGCCGACAGGATAAAGTCCTTCGGCAGATAGTCGCCGTCCTTGAAGCTGTTGCTGATGACCGTGAACGCCATGCGCCGTCTCCCTTCGCCAAAGCGTAGCCGGAATGGAGCTTAAGCGGCGCGGAAACTAGCAGTTGGCGATCCTCGCGCAAAGCGCTGCGTCCGCGCTTGTGCGGAGCGCGTCATTTGTCCGCTCTTTGTAGCGCGTGACTTGTCCGATTTTGTTCGCTGCCTGTTCCAGGAGGCAGCCCCGCCGCGAACGCGGCGCCGTACGCCGACGGCGCGCCGGGGCCTCGCGCCATTCAAGTCAAGCGACTGACCGTTCGAGAGGTTTGCTTTCCGTGCCGGAGGTCTGATCCGGCGCCAGGCGCGGGTCCGGCGCCAGGTTCTCGATCCCCATTCTGGCGAAGAACTGGTCGCGATAGAAATCCAGGATGAACAGTCGAATTGCCGATGACAAATTGGAATGCTGACGCCTGCTGTCGATTGTGCCGACGAGATCGGACAAAGTCATGTTGAGGCCGGCGGCGATGTTCTTGAGCGCCGTCCAGAAGGCATCCTCCAGGCTCACACTCGTCTTATGACCGGCAAGCACAATGGAGCGCTTGACAACAGATGACTTCATTGCCGCTTCCCCATCCATCCCGCAATTCTTGATATCTACAGGCCGCACAACGGTATAGTCATCCCCCTCATTTGAGGGGGATGCGGGAGAGGTCGACACGCGGCACCTTGTCCGACGCCCCGCGAGACCTGACCATCGCCACCCGTTCCTCGGCACGCACTCATGACGAATTCGCCAAAGAGACCAACATTTCTCGATCCTTCGCTCGCGCCACCGGCGATTGCGCGGCCGGCAGCCTCGCCTTCACCTTGCGGAGGATCGCCTCGGATATGGGGAACAAGCCCAGATAGACCGGCTGGCCATACCGTCCGGTCGAGCCGAGCACCTCGACCTCGCATCCGATGCGCCGGTAGAGGCGGAGCATCGTGGAATCGAAATTGCCCAGGATCGATTCAATGCCGGCCTTGATGGCGACCTCGCCCAAAGCCGCGATCAAGATGCCGGAGGCGATGAGCTCCTCCCGACGCCTGCCGCTCGGCGGGCCGCATTCATCGACGCAAAACCGGGTACATTCCCAAATTGTCGGCGCGCTGAGCCCTGTCGCGTCGGGAAGCGTATCGGAAAAGATGTCGGCCAGAACGGTCGGGCCGGTCGTGGGCAGCAGGCGCAAGCTCCCTTTGACCTTGCGGGTGTCGTCGTCGGCGTAAATGATATAGACCGGCCCCTGGTCGTCGTACTTGTCGCGCTCCTTGCCGTCGGCGACCTGGACATCCCATCCCAGGCGCTCGTGAAACGCGCGCGCCCGCAATCGAAACATCTCGTCCATCAGGCCAGAATATTTGTGCGCGTTGTACTGCTCGATCACGACGATCATGCTTGCGCTCTCCTCTCCGGCGCAACCTCGTCCGTTCCGCGCCCAAGTGCTTTCCGCGCCCAAGTGCTTTCCATGCCCATGTGGGCGGGAAACGATCCGCGGGCGGGCGGACCGGGTCTGTCGCGGCGGCTACGTATTTCTACGCACCGCTACTACAATGGTCGGGAGAGCGCCTTGACACAAGCTGGTTGAATACACAGCGTCAGTGATTGATTGATCAATCTATTCGTCGTTTAGGAATATCTTACACAATCAGGAGGCCGAGCTTGACGGCTTTGCTGACGGCTTGCGCCGATGTAACGCAATCGAGCTTGTAGCGAGCCGATTTCAGATAGTATCGCGCCGTATGCGGCGAAATGTTCAAGATGACGGCGATCTCGCTCGTATCCTTGCCGCGGGCGATCCAGCGCAGGCACTCGAGCTCGCGCATGGTCAGGTGCGGCCGGTCCTCGCCGAATATCTCGCTGATGACTCGCCGATGGATACGGTGCGCAATCTCGATCAGCATGGGCTGAGCCGTCTTGCGAAAATGCAACCACTCCTCATCTGATCGCGCAAACGAAATCGAGAAGAGCGCCCGATGCCCGTGCTTGCTCTGCACCGGGATGGAGAGCCCATGCGGCCCGACGCCGTGCGCGAGCGCGTCGGTCAGGAACGACATCTCGGCGGGGGTCTCGATTTTCAGCTCGCTCCAATCGAATGGCAGCGTGCGCAGAAACCCCTCACGCAGGACCGGATCGATGTCGACATATCCCATCTGCAAGTAGCGCTTGATCCAGGAGGCGGGATAGGTCAGGCGAATGTAGGGGTCGGCAGATGGGCTCGCTCCGAGCTTGGACGAATGGTAGACGAGGTGATCGACCTTCAGGATATCCCGAAGCTTGGTGATCGTCTCTTCCATGTCCGCCGTGTTGTCGATGATCGAGTACGCTTGCAGGAGCATCTCGTCATCGGGCTCGCGCGTCGCCATGTCTGCATCCGATCTGTGCGCTCTTCCAGCATGCGGCGGATTTCCCAGCTTCTGCATACAACGGTCGGCGGATTCCTGAGAGCCGCCGCGAACGCCCACGGGCCCGAAACCTAGCCCCTAACACGCGCCGTTGGCAATTCGGCGGTGGGCATTTCCGGTGCATTGGGGCTTTTGAGGTCGGGGGGGCTCCAATCTTTGCCTTCCTGGGCGGCATGCTGACAATCACCATCTACATCTCTAAGGTTCCATCGGAACAAGGTTCTATCGGAACGAAATTCTCCCCCTGGGACGGCTGCGGTGTCGCGCATCTTCTTGAGCCATTCAAGCGAGAATAACGCCGCCGCGCTCGACGAGGAGCGGCAGCCGTGACCTGGAGCTCGACCGAGCCTATTCTGGTCGAGGTGGTGCGCGGCGCGATGGTGGAGAGCCGCCATTGCGGGTCCTACGCGGTGGTCGATGCCGCGGGCCGGGTGGTCCTGGCGCAGGGCGACATCGAGCACCCGGTCTATGCCCGTTCCGCGATCAAGCCGCTGCAGGCGCTGCCGCTCATCGAAACCGGCGCCGCCGAGCACTTCGGCCTTGGCGACCGGGAAATCGCGCTCGCCTGCGCGTCCCACAACGGCACGGCGCCGGTGGTCGCCGCCGTCGAGGCTTGGCTCAACCGGGTCGGGCTCACGGCCGACGATCTCGAATGCGGTGCCGACCAGCCCATCGACGCGGCGGCGGCGCAAGCGCTCGTTCGGGCCGGTCAATCACCCTCGGCCCTGCACCACAATTGCTCCGGCAAGCATGCGGGGTTCCTGTCGGCGGCCCGCCATTGCGGCGAGCCGATACGCGGCTACATCGATGCGCAACATCCGGTGCAGCGGCGGGTGGAGGCGACGCTCGCCTCCATGACCGGACTTGATCTCGACCATGCCCCCCACGGCACCGATGGCTGCGGCATTCCGGTGATCGGCATCCCGCTCGCGGCCATGGCATGCGCCATGGCGCGCATGGCCGATCCGGCGGGGCTCGCGAGCAAACGCGCCGCCGCCGCCCGGCGCATTCTTGATGCCATGGCGGCGGAGTATCAGATCGTCGCCGGCGCCAGCAGGTTCACCCGCGAGGTCATGCGCGTCGCGGCTGCGGCGGTTCGGCTCAAGCCGGGCGCCGAGGGGGTCGCCTGCGCGGCGCTGCCGCAACACCGGCTCGGCGTCGCGCTCAAGGTCAGCGACGGCGCCGGCCGTGCGGCCGACGTCGCCATGGGGGCCCTCCTGGTCATGCTCGGCGCGATCAATGAGCCGCAAGCGGCCGCGATCGAAGCGGTGCTGCGGCCGGCGATCAAGAATGTCGCCGGCAACGTCGTTGGCGAGCTGCGGCCGGTTGCAGCGGCATTTTAGCGGCTTCTGCCACTGCTGCCGCAGGCTAGAACCTTCGTCGAAATCGGGCATGGAGGAGCTTCCGCATGCAAGTCCGACCGGCTCAGGCGCGCGACGATGACGCGATCTGGGACATCATCGGCCCGACCATCCGCGCCGGCGAAACCTATGTCCTGCCCCGCGACATGAGCCGGGAGCAGGCGCTGGCCTATTGGAGATCGCCCGCCCACGAGGTCTTCGTCGCCGAAGCGGACGGCAAGGTGCTCGGCACCTATTACCTGCGGGCCAACCAGCAAGGCGGCGGATCGCATGTCGGCAATTGCGGCTACATGACCGCTGAAGCGGCGGGCGGGCGCGGCGTGGCGCGGGCCATGTGCGCCCATTCGCTCGCGCACGCCCGCGCGCGCGGCTTTCGCGCCATGCAGTTCAATTTCGTTGTCGCCAGCAATGCGCGCGCGGTGGCGCTGTGGCAGAGCTTCGGCTTCGAGATCGCCGGCCGCCTCAAGGAGGCGTTCGCGCATCCGCGGCTCGGCCTGGTCGATGCGCTGGTGATGTACCGCCTGCTGTGAAAAAAAGGCGTGGCGGGCGCGCTGTCTTCTCCATTTAGTCAATTCAACGGTTGAATATCAATAGGTCGGTTGATATTATCCTGGGCATGAATGCGCAGCTTCACCTTGCCGAGGA
Source organism: Xanthobacteraceae bacterium (assembly GCA_036522235.1). Classification (GTDB taxonomy): domain Bacteria; phylum Pseudomonadota; class Alphaproteobacteria; order Rhizobiales; family Xanthobacteraceae; genus VAZQ01. The sequence goes on along the minus strand of DATDGG010000356.1, from coordinate 9,165 downwards.
GGCCAACGCCGACGCGCGTCTGAGCGAGGTATTTTCCGCGCTGGCGGACCCGGTCCGCCGCGCCATTCTGGCCGCGCTCGATGGCCGCAATCTCCTGGTCTCCGAGATCGCCGCGCCGTTCGCGATCTCGCTCCAGGCGGTGTCGAAACACATTCAGGTTCTGGTGCGCGCCGGCCTGGTTGCCCAGGAGCGTACCGGGCGGATCAGCCGCTGCCGGCTGGACGTCGGCCCGATCTTCGAGGCCGCCGTCTGGCTCAACCGCTACAGCAAGTATTGGCAGGAGCAGTTCAACCTGCTGGCGGTCGCCTTGGAGGACATCGAGCGCACGCGCAGGCCCGCCCCGGCGGGACGAAGGTCACCGCGGCGCGGCGCACGCCGGCGCAAGTAGAGTTCGTGAGAGGAGGATGGAAAATGGAGAGCCACAAGATCGCGACCCATGCGGACTGGATCAAGGCGCGCAAGGAGCTGCTCGCCAAGGAGAAGGAATTCACCAAGCTGCGCGACGAGCTCAGCCAGAGGCGGCGCGACCTGCCCTGGGAGCGGGTGGAGAAGACCTATGTGTTCGACGGGCCGAACGGCAAGGAAACCCTGCCGCAGCTGTTCGAGGGGCGCCGCCAGCTCATCATCTATCACTTCATGTTCGATCCGAGCTGGGAGGCGGGCTGCAAAAGCTGCTCGTTCTGGGCCGACAATTTCAACGGCATCATCGTGCACCTCGAGCACCGCGACACGACCATGGTCGCGGTCTCACGCGCCCCGCTCGACAAGCTTGCCGCCTACCAGAAGCGCATGGGCTGGAGCTTCAAATGGCTGTCCTCGTTCGGCAACGACTTCAACCGCGACTTCCACGTCTCGCACACGCCGGAGGAGCTGGCGCAAGGCGAGGCCGAGTACAATTATACGCGGCAGAAGCCCTATGCCTCGGAGGCTCCCGGCATCAGCGTGTTCTGGAGCGACCCAAGCGGCGGCGTCTTCCATACCTATTCGTGCTATGCACGCGGCCTCGACATGCTGAACGGGGCCTATCATCTCCTCGACCTGGTCCCCAAGGGACGCGATGAGGCGAGCCTGCCGCACAATATGAGCTGGCTGCAGCGTCGCGATGAGTATGCGGATTGAAGGCAGGCCTGCGTGCGGAGAGTGATGGCATGCGATACAAGGACACGGCCGAGAAGCTTGCGCAGTACCGGCGCGAGATCGCGGGACTGCGCGCCAAGATGCGCGAAGCGCAGGCCGTCGTCGAACCCGAAGAGGTGAGGGACTACGAATTCGCCGTCCCGGACGGGACGGTGCCGCTGTCTGCGCTGTTTGGCGACAAGGATACGCTGTTCGTGGTGCACAATATGGGCACGACCTGCCTGTATTGCACGCTGTGGGCGGACGGCTTCAGCGGCGTGTTCGATCATCTGCGCCAGCGGGCGGCCTTCGTGGTTTCCTCGCCCGATGAGCCCGCCAAGCAGCGGCAATTCGCCGGCAGCCGCAATTGGAAGTTCCCGATGGTGTCGCATCAGGGCACGAGTTTCGCGGCCGACATGGGCTACCGGCGCGGCGACGGTTTCACAGCCGGCGTCTCGGTCTTCAAGCGCGCGAACGGAAAAGTGCTTCGGGTCGCCGATACGTCGTTCTCGCCGGGCGATGATTTCTGCAGCGTCTGGCACTTCTTCGATCTCATCCCGGAGGGAAGGGCCGGATGGCAGCCGAAATTTGCCTACCCGCATGGCGGATGAGGCGCCCGCAAACCACCAAGCGCGGCGGGCGCAGGAATTCCTACGGCGAGGGGTGGCCGTCGACCCGAAGCTGGAAGAGGAAATAGGGCGGGATGCAGGCTCCCTGTCCCGCCGCCGTCCGGGCACAGATGAAATCGTCGCGGCACGGCTCGGCTGCGCTGCAGGCTTTGAGCGCGGCGGGTCGCACATTGTCGTGCAAGCAGGCTGAGAAGGGCTTACGCGCCGCGAGGCAAGCATTGAAGCCTTGCAAGACCGCGATGCTGCCGCAGGCCTCGCCCGGCCGCAGGTCGGTGCAGCCGTGCGAGCACATGCCGCCCGGAAAGCCGACGCTCGCACTTTCGCAAATGGCGGCCGCGCCGCAGTCCGCATCCGGCCGCCTGACCAACCGATCCCGATGCGGATCGCGATCTTGAACGATGCGGCCGCCTTGGCAGGCCGATCCGGCGATCGGCGTATCGGGCAGGCAAATGCCGGTGCGGCTGACCTGGTCGTCGGCCGTGACCGCCTCGCAGTGAAGACCGGGAGCGCAGGTCCAGGCCGCGAACGATGGATCTCCGAGCCCGCAATGGGCTCCGAACCCGCCGCGGTCTTGCTCGGAGCGAACCGACGGCGGACGGGCGTCGATCCCGGGCGCGCCGGTGGCAAGCGCCATGACATAGGCGAGCCGGCGCGGCTGGTCGTCGACGAAATGCGGGGAAGCCCCGACCGCGATCGCGTTGACGGCGTCGGTCTCGGGGCGGTCGATGCCGAGAAAGTGAAATCCCGCCACGGTCCGCCCCTGGTGACAGCCGGTGCACGACAGATCGTTCAATCGCACCAACAGGCCATGCGGCGAGCGGATCGTGCGGGTGCCCGCATAGGGCAAATCGGCGAGCTCGGCTTCGGAGAGAATCCGCGTGAATGGCATGTTGGCCAGGCGGTGCGTGCCATGGAGCGCAACCGACGTCGCCTTGTGCGCGAGATATTCATCCGGCAGCCGAGCGATGCCGTCGTCAACGGCCTGGAAATTCGCCGGCTGGGCGAGCCACGCGATCAAGCGCTGCTTCAGGGTCGGGGTCGCCAATACCTTCTCGACGTCCGGGGTGTTCTCGAGCGCGGCCGGTACGTAGAGCCCCGCCTCGGGTCGAAACACGCGCAGAAAATATTCGGCATGGCCTGCCATGTCGGGCCGCGCGGTCGAGGGCCAGCGTACGGCCTGCAGGTTGATCTCGACCGACTTCAGGTGCTGGGCGCTCAAGACGCCGTCACCGAGCGCCTTGAGGTCGATGCCGGCAATCCATTGGCGCGCGAGCTCGCTGCAGCGGTCGGCTTGCCCGGGCAGCAGGAACACGACATTGACGGTCATCGGCAGGCGGGAATAGATGCTGCTGCTCGCCTCGGCCTTTCGATAGGCTAGGCGATAGACGAAGCGGATCTCGCCGCAACTGCCGGGATTGAACACGGCGCGGTCCATGCGATTGACGACGCCGGCGAGCTCGAAGCGAGCGGAGGACGACCGCAGCCAGGCCGCATCGAACATCCGGTGCTGCGCCTTGATGGTAAGGCCAAGCTGCGGGTCGGCGCGCTGCAACTGCCGCAAATCCGTGGCGAGGCTGTCGACGATCGACCGATAGGCCGGCTCCTGATAGAGCGCCGCATTGTCGGCCCCGCTACGCGAGGGGCCGAGGACGAGGTCGCCGAACGTGAAACCGCCGCGCTCGATCTCCTGCAGGCGCTGCGGCTCCTCGATGTTGAGTTCCGCTGCCGCCGCCGCGCAGGAGGCGCACAGGCAAAGCAGCAGCAGCGCGCGCAGGACGGTGACCATGTTGCCTCCTCCGACGCACATCTGCCGCCGCGATAGCGGCAATCATGGGACACACCGGTCGTGCCCGACCGGCCTTCATCGGCAGCGAAATGGTTGCTACCCGGTAGGCCACCCGAACAATCGGTATGAGCCGATTTCGCTCACGTCGGTTGCAACCGGCTGCTCCTCGCAGCGGTCTTTGATGCCCGCCTGAAACGACTTGAAGGCAGCGCTCTGCGTCAGCGGGTTGCTGCCGTCGGCGGTCTCGATGCAGGAGATATGGACGAACGACACCCCATCGCCGAGCTTGAAAGAGGCGTATCGGAAACCCTCCGGCCTGCTCAGTTGAAGCTCCTGAAATACGCTCTCGATCAACTGTTCGTTCTCGCGAGCCCTGTCTGGCTTGGTCTTGTAGCGGACCATGACCCTTTTCATTTCATTTCTCCTGCTGCGTTCGCACGTGCTTACGATGCGGTGCAATTTCTTTCTCGCACCAATGCCCCTGCGAAGGACCTCAAGAAAGGCCGATCTGATTCCAGTGCTCGACGATCTTGCCGTTGGAAAAGCGAAAGAAGTGGAAGTCTTTCATGCTGATCCGCTTGCCTGAAGGCGGCATGCCAAAGAGCTTCCCGACGTGGGTGGCGGTTGCCGTGTTCCACATGGCGACGTAATCGCCCTCGGCAACCATGTTTTGGATCGTCGCGTCGATGTCGGGCAGTGCCGACCGAATGGTCTTCACGAACAGGGCAAAGCCCTCCGGCCCATCCTTCTTGTCGGCGACCTGCTGGTGCCCCCGGTCAACGAAGTCCGGCGCGAAGATATCGGGGGCGACGTCGAGCCTTCCCAAGTTGAACATTTCCTCGACGATTCTGCGGACGAGCTCTTTGTTGTGCTCGTTGCCGGCGGCCTTGGTCATGGCGCTCCCTCCTCCCATCGTGGTCGCGCCGAAGCTAGGGGGCATCAGGACGAAATTGCAAGTAGGGACAAAAATGATACCATGCGCGACGTTCCGAGGGCCGACGAAGAGTCGCGTCGCTGACGACCGCGAGGATCGATAAAATGTCGTTGCAGAAGTTCGACTGTCCGGTCGCGGGCTTTCAGCAAATCATCAATGGAAAATACAAGCTTCGGATACTGTGGGACCTACAAGATGGTCCAAAGCGCTACGGAGAGATTCGCCAGGGATTGAGCGGGACAACCGGCACGAAGGACATCACGCCGCGGGTTCTGAGCAGAGAGCTCAAGGCCTTGACCCAGATGGGACTGCTGCGGCGCAAGGCGTACAACGTCGTGCCTCCGAAGGTGGAGTACACGCTCTCACCCGAGGCCAGAACATTGGTTCCGGTCATCGCGGTGATGCACAAGTGGGGGGTGGAGCACTTGGTTCGCCGATCCACTCTCCGCAAGATGGGCATCATTCCGAAGACAGGCGCCTGAGCTTGCTCCAACGGCTTTTGGCATTTTCGCGATTGCGGCCATCTCGCGGTCGGCTCGCTCACGCTTGACGGCCGTAGGCGAGGCGTTGCATCTTGCGTCACCGTTTAGTTAGAGCTATCTAACGTAACGTTTATCTAACGCGTTTCTGTGTGTATCTGACGCGCTACTGCGACAGATTGTCGGCCCTACCCGGAGGATGCACAATGGAAGTATCCCGGCACCAATTTTACCTGTTCGATCTGGATGAACATGCGTCCCTGCTTTCGTTCATATGGACTGAAAAATCAGCCGCAATGTCCGACGACGACTACAAAGCGGCGATAACCGCGTTCGCCCGGCTCGTGGTGAAGCATCGGGCGCGACGCGCCTTGATCGACCTGCGAAAATTTCGATTCCACCTCGCCGACGCGGCCGGCCTGGGGTCCTGGTGGGCGGACGAAATCGTGCCGCTGTACCACCAGGCAGGGCTGGAGAAATTTGTCTTCGTGCTGCCCGCGGGCGAGCCGGTTCCGCCAGACGAAACGCCGGCTAACGCGACAACAGGCGAGAAGTTCCTCACCAAGCATTTTGGCTCGGAGCCAGCTGCGATTGCCTGGCTGACCGCCGCCGCGTGAATTTCACCTCAGGGCGCGGTGAGGGCGCCTGCCGCGGTCAGAATTGCCGTCGACGCAAAGGGAATCCACTGGAAAAGCTTCAGGACTCCGCCGAGACGTAGCGATATGACGAGGTAGACCACGGCGAAGCCGGCAAATTCTGCCGCGATGAGCCACGCCGCCGCGTCGTGCCGCCCGCAGGCGCCAAGAACGAGCAGGGCAAGCGCCGAGAGCGTGAAGTTGATCGTGATCAGATGCCACATGCCGGTCAGGACGCCGGCATGAAGCTCGTTGCTGATCGCCGACCTGATCGGTCGATAGAACATGTTCAAGCCAACGACAGCGTGGCCCGCCGCACAGGCCAAGGCCATTAAGCTGCCCGCCAGCATCCACCAATTCATGAGGATAACCCTGTCACGCAGCGCCCCCCAGCTGGGCAATGTCACTCAGGCAGAGGCCGGTCGGCGGGCGCCCCTCGGCGGCATCCTTGAGCTTGACCAGCCCGGAATAGGCCCAGCCGCGGCGATGCGATTCAACCGTGTGTCTCGGCAGCCCATAGTGACGCAGCCGAACCAATGTGCCGCCGCCGTCGGGCTCGAGCAGGAACTCCACCGTCGATTGCCCGGGCTTGAGACCTTCCACGCCGCCCCAGGTGAACACCACTTTTCTGTTCGCAACGACCTCGAGATAGGTCCCTTCGATGGAAACGCCAGGAGGGCCCGAGATGCGAAATATCCCGCCGGGGCGGCTATCGGCTTCCACGATTTCGGCAAGCCAAACCTTCATCTCGTCTGGATCGGTCAAAAGCGCGAATACGGTTCCCGGAGAGGCCTCGATGCGGATCTCGAGTTGCAGCTCGTGACTGTCGTCGCCGTCGGTCATTTTTTCGCCTTGCGTTCGGTGGCCTCGGCAGCCTGCTTCAGCCGTCGCAGCCGCGGCCGCCAAAATCCTTCGATGAACTCAATCAGGTCTTCGAAGCCTTCCGCCTTCACCGCGTAGAGGCGCTTCGATCCGACGCGGCGCTCGTCGAGAAGGCCGGCCTCCCGCAGCACGCCGATATGCTGGGACACGGCCGGCCGCGTCAACTTGAACCGCCTGGCGATGGTTCCAGCCGCCATTTCACGCTTGCGGACGAGCTTCACGATCTCGAACCGGGTCTCGTTGCTTAACGCTTGAATCTTGGCCAGCACGGGCAAAGCTAATCAACCTCCGTTACTTCTTTCCTGCGTTAGAGAAAACTTACGACAAGACGCGGGGGCCGGCAAGAGGTTCAGCGATCGTATGTCGCTCAATACGGGCATCGACCATCGTGCAAACGCGTTAGTTTTTCTTTACGTTAGAATAACATTACTATATAACTGAGGATGCGCGTAACATCCTGAGCGATTTTATTTGGCGCGCCGGGATCAGAGGGGAGGGCGTAAGCAATGAGTTCCAAGCTCGCTGGCAACGACTGGAGTGAAATTCTCCACCATGAGGCTGATGGGATTCTCGAGCTGCGGTGGCTGCCGAGCAAGATGACCGATGGCGCGTTCAAGGCGACGCTGGCGCTGTATGTGTGGGAAGCCGAGAAGGTGCGGCCGTCGTATCTGCTGATCGACGCTACCCAGTTCCGCCATCAGTTCGGGCCGAACGTGATGCAATGGCGAGACGATTGCATCATCCCGCGCTATGGGGCGGCAGGCGCGAAGAAATTCGCCTTCCACGTCCCGGCGGGATTCCCCAACACGATGGAGACGGGCGGTAAAGAGGCATTCGAAGGACCTGCGATCTTCCCGACCGCCTGGTTCTCGGACCGGCAGCATGCGCTCGAATGGTTTCGAAAGGGCTGAACGGTCCGGTGTGAAAGGAGGGAAAATGTCATGGATTTGACGTCGGCTGCCGTGCTCGCCATGGTGCTGAGCTTTGCCATATTTGTAATGATGGCAACCTGGTACGTGGCGCCTTGGCTCGGAGCTCAACCGCGTGCCCAAGCTCTCACCCCGCTCTTGTGGATTCACGCATTCCGCCATGTCGCGTTACAGATCTTTTCCGCGCAACAGATTGGGTTCGCGGTCTCCAACAGCGCCAGAGACCAGATCGCGTTCGGTGACGTAATCGGAACGATCCTGGCCGTCACCGCAATCGTTGCGCTGCGCTATCGCGTGCGCGGGGCCGCTTTCCTGGTTTGGGTGTTCGTTGCCGAAGCCGCCTTCGACCTTGCCAACGCCACGGGTGCGGGAGTCCGCGAGCAGCTGTTCGCGTCGGCGTCCGGCGTCACGTGGTTGATTCTCACCTTCTATGTTCCCCTGCTGTGGGTGAGCCTGGGCTTGGTGATCTGGCAGCTTTGTTCCCGACGCCGCGAGCCGCTGTCATCGGCGCGCGCGAGAAGCAATTTGTAGATGGTCCAATGATCACCGCCGTCACGGTGAAAAGCGAGGCCTGAGCGGCCTGAAAGGAGAGGGCAGATGCCGATTTGCTATATCGATGCGCCACCGGGCATTTCCGCGGAGGCCAAAAAGAAGATGATGGAAGGAATTACCGCGGCCATTGAAGAGGGCTACAGATACATCGGCGACAATTTCGACACCTTCATCTTCCTTCGCGAAGACAAGCCGGAAAACGTGATGTTGAATGGTCGCTTTCAGTCGGAAAGTCCGAAATTTTCGGCGGCTAAGGGAAAAGGTGGCGCCTGATCCCATCGACCCTTGCGCCGCTGGCTGAGCCATTGGTTTGGCGCTCGCGCGATTCACCAAAGCAAATGGCCCGGGATTGCTCCCAGGCCATTGCTTAACGCCTCAACTGAAGTTTTTGATTGGTCAGAAGTCCATCCCGCCGCCGCGCAAAGTCGGTTTGCGCCGACTTTGCTCACGGTTTGCATTGTGGCGGCGGGTCAACAGTTCCTTCGACTAGATCAGAAGTCCATTCCGCCGCCACCCGGCATCGGGGGCGCCGGCGGCGTCTTCTTGGGCAACTCGGCCACCATCGCCTCGGTGGTGATCAAGAGGCCGGCGACGGAAGCGGCGCCCTGCAGCGCGGCACGCACCACCTTGGTCGGATCGATGATGCCCTTCGACATCATGTTGACGTAGTCGCCCGACTGGGCATCGAAGCCGTAGCTGTACTGATCCTTTTCGAGGATCTTGCCGACCACCACCGAGCCGTCCTCGCCCGCATTGAGGGCGATCTGGCGCGCCGGGGTCGAGATCGCCTTGCGGACGATTTCCACGCCGGTCTTCTGGTCGTCATTCTGGGTGCGGATTCGCTTGAGCGCTTCGCTGGCGCGCAAGAGCGCGACGCCGCCGCCCGGCAGAATGCCCTCCTCGACCGCGGCGCGGGTGGCGTGCATCGCGTCGTCAACGCGATCCTTGCGCTCCTTCACCTCGACCTCGGTGGCGCCGCCGACCCGGATCACCGCGACACCGCCCGCGAGCTTGGCAAGCCGCTCCTGCAGCTTCTCGCGGTCGTAGTCGGAGGTGGTCTCCTCGATCTGCGCCTTGATCTGGTTGATGCGGCCGATGAGCCCGTAGATGAGCGAATACGCGGTGGCGAGCAGCGCGTAGGAGGCGGCGAGCGCGACGGCATTGACGAGTTGCTGGGCCGCATAGGCCGCCGCCAGGGGAATCTCGGGAACCGCGGGAGCCTC
>DATDGG010000355.1:0-16276 GCA_036522235.1 Xanthobacteraceae bacterium | reverse complement strand
GTACAGTATTTTCCCTCCGACGAGCCGTTGCGGCTCGGCATGGAGCATTTCAACCGCGGCCACTACGGCATCGCGGAGCGCTATTTCCGCGACGCGGTTGAAAAGGCGCCCAAGGATGCGACGGCGTGGGTCGGGCTTGCGGCCACATATGACCGGATCGGACGTTTCGACCTGGCCGACCGCGCTTATGCGTCGGCGATAAGGCTTACCGGCGAAACCACCGACCTCCTCAACAATCTCGGCTATTCGTACATGTTGCGCGGCAACTATGACGCAGCGCGCAAGAAATTCGTGCAAGCGCTCAAGCGCGAGCCACGCAATCCGACGATCTTGAACAATCTCTGGCTGCTGGATTCGAGCCACCATGCGCTCGGGCGCAGCCCGGATGTCGAGAAACACTGACCGCGCGGCCTCGTCGGATGCCGCAAACGGGTACAGGGCCGCGCTATTCGTCAACCAATGACCAGTCAACACTATTTGGCAGATGCGATTTTGGTGGCGACCGCGGCAGTGTTGTTCTATGCCGCGCTGACCGATCTCAAGCACTTCCAGATTCGCAATGAGCTGATTGTCGTTCTCACAGGGCTTTTCGTCCTGCATGCCGTCGTGTCCGGCCGCTGGCCCGGCATCCCCTGGAACGTCGGTCTTGCGCTTCTGATCCTCGCCCTCATGCTCTATTTCTACGCCCAGGACCTGCTGGGCGGCGGCGACGTCAAATTGCTCGCGGTCGCCTTCTTATGGGCGGGGATCGATTGCGCCCTGCCGTTCGCGCTCCTGCTCTCGCTCTTCGCAACACTGCACGCGCTCGCCGGCAAGCTCGGATGGGTGGACGTAAAACGCGTCGGCGAGGACAAGCGTGCGCGGATCGCCTTTGCTCCCTCGGTGGCTGCGGCGCTCATCGGTATTTTCATGCTGGGATGCCTGTCGGGCGTGCCGTGACTGTCATTCAACCGGCGCGGCGCGCAGCGATTTCAAGTTGACGCAGAAGTCCGCGAGCGCCGCAATGTCCCGTCCGATCGAGCGGCTACGCCTGGACAACGCCATCGGGGTTCCGGCGTTGATGCTGTCGAGCGCCGTCGGTTCCTCCGCGATATAGAAGACGTTATCGCGTCCGAGCACCCTTTCGACGTGATGACGCCGCGCCACGCCGCCCCAAAATCGGCGCTGGCATCGATTGACGGCAATTGCCACTTGCGCGGGGGCGCGCGCGGTCTCTCGCACCGCAGCCAGCGTCTCGGCGGTCTGGCGCAAGCCTGGGATCGTATTCACGCCGGTGACGAAGACACCGTCCGATGCCGACACGATCTGCGGCGTCCAGGAGAACCAGGTCACCGGCAAATCGATGAGGATCAACTGGTAGCGGGTCGCGATCATGTCGAGCAGCCTGTCGAGCGCCATGACATTGAGCTGGCAAGGATCGCTCTTGCTTCTGGGCGCGGCGAAGACATGCAAGCCGCTCGCGTGGCGGCTGATGAAAATGTCGAAGAGCTGGGCGTCGAGGCGTTCAGGGTTGCTCGAGATTTCCTGCATCTTCAGGCGCGGCTCGAGATCGAGATAATCGCAGACGTGGCTGGATTGGAAATCAAGATCGACAATGCAGATATTCATGTTTCGCGTCGGCTTGCGGGTCTTGAGCGAGACGCCGATTTCGACCGCGAGCGTGGTGTTTCCGACTCCTCCGGCGCTGGGAACGAAGGAAATCGCGGCTCGCTTCGAACCGCCGCGGATAGCGGATGTCGCTTCCGCGCGGCCGCGTGCCTGCCGGTTTGCAATGAGATCCAGAACTTCCTGCACCTCGGCATTCGTGGAAATCCAGTCGGCGGCGCCGGTGCGCACCAGAGATTTGTATTGGCTGGCGGAAATTTCGTCACCGACCAGGACAAAGAAGATACGATCGCGATAGTGCGGTGCGATCTCGACAATCTTTTCGAGGTTTGTCGTGTCGCGCGGCGGCGTAATCAACAACAGGTAGCTCGGCCTGTCCGGTGACTGCAAATCGTGCAGAACGCTCTCGATTGTTGTGATCTTGATCAGGCTCGGAATCGCGGCTCTGAGCTTTTGCTCGAACGCTCCGGCTCTGTGCGCGTCGAAGTCGGCGTTCAACAGGTAGATTGCCATTTGACGGCCTGGCTCGCTCAAAAGGACGGCGCGCTGGAGGAAAGGTGCTCAGCCGTTATCGATGTCGTCAAGGCGGGAATTGGAATGTCCTTGAAGCCACGAAGGCCGCTCAAGAAGAAGAACTGGAACGGCAGATTGTGGATCGAGACGGTTATCGTGGGCACCGGACCGCCCGGGCGGCCCGCATAGCCAAGACCGGTCTGCGTGTAGACGATAATGACGTTTGACGGGCTGATCCGCGGAAAAATATCGCACATCCCGGCGTCGTTGACCGAAGTCGCGTCGGAGCAGGACGAGCTGCCGCGACCGAACACGATCGTGTTCATTGCGGCCTGATCGTAGCCGCCCACCCCCGGGCAGGCGCCGACCGTGTTGCACGTGCAGCTTTCGGTCGCGCCGTCGCAGGTGACGGTAAAATTCGGCATGGCGCTCCCCGGCGGCACCGACGGGCTGACGACCGCGAAGCTGAGATCGTCGAGGCCGGCCGCGACCGGGTCCGACACGGCCGCGATTCGGGCACCGATCTGGACGGCCTTGGTGGCGGCGTTCCATTGGTAATGCGCAAACAGGAACTCGATCGATCCCAGAAGGAACACGAACATGATCGTCATGACGATCGTCACTTCGACCAGCACCGCGCCGTCGCGGTCGCGGATAAAATGCCTGAGCCGCATTGCCGACACTCAGCCGGGACCGATCGCGCGCTCCGAATGCGCGACCGAGATGACAGGAGACTGCAGGCCCAGAAGTCCAAAGAATCCGAGCGAGCGATCGGTGAATCGGGTGGAAACCGTGACGACGTAAATGGTCGGGCCGCCGCGATAGCTGGTCAGTCCGTTTGGTTGGGAAGGATTCTCAACGGCCGTGCACATCGGCGTCACCATCGCGGCGGTCCAGCCGCTGACCCGCGCGGCGCCGCCGTTGACCGATCCCGTGGTCGCGAGGTTTTTAGCATATTCCTCCGCCATGAGCCAATCGGCGGAGGCGTTGTTGCATGGCGTCGGCGACCGGGCGAGATAACGGGCGGCGTCGCGCAGCCCGGTAGAGATCAAGTGTTGCTGATAGAACAGCCATGAGAACTCGTAGATTCCGAACATGAGCACGCACAGGACCGGCACCAGGAGCGCGCCTTCAACCAGCGCGGAGCCCTCATGGTCTTGCCAAATCGCCGGTACTCTTCGCATCGGCTCACAAGCCCACCTGCGGCTCTCATCGATAGAGCTGGACCATGTCGAAGTCGACCTCGTCGCCGGGCTTTACCAGGCCCACCAGCTCGACGTAAAGGTCGGTTTGCGATCGCGCCAACGGCAAGGTCAGAAAGAACTTTCCGAAAGCCGCGACCGGCACATTCGTCAGCCCTTCGCCCGCAAGGCCCATGCTCTGACAATTGATGATGGCCGCATCGAGCACGCGGCGATCCGGGGCGTCGGATAGCGCGCTGCCGCCGTAGCACGCGGGCGCGCCAGTCTCTCCACCGGCCGATCGATCGGCCACATAGCCCTGCTCGATTTCATGGCGATACACCGCGTAGCGGCTGGGCGGTGATGAATTGCTTGCCATCGCGCCGTTGATCACGGGCGTCGGGCGGCCGTCGGCACCATGATTGACCTGCCAATAGGTTTCGAAGTCCCAGTCGCCGTTGCCCATGCGGCCGTCGAGATAGGGCCAGGTTCGATCGAGCGGCAAGCCGGTGGCCTGGTTCGGTGGAGACCCGATCGGCCAATTGCTCGCGGCCTGCGCGCTGCAGGAGCCGCCGCGGCCGCCGGCGCCGACATAGCCTTTGCGCACATTGGTCGCTGGCCGATAGTTGGCGTCGCCCTCGTTACCGCTCATGGCGCCTTCATAGATGTCGAACCGCACATTGAACGCCTCGCGGGCGGAGACCAGGAAGCCGGGTCTCAAATTAACGCCGTTTTGCACGAAGCATGCCGGCGGTCGCGCCACGGCTGTGGCATTGATGACGGCACTCACCTCGCCGCCGATCGTCGGCGCGACCAGGAATCCGTAGTCGCCGGGCGCATATCGGTTATCGCCGCCCGGATATTCGCGCAGCCGGATCAGCCGGGCGCGCGCAGCCGGATCGGTCGCGGCGGCCTGCAACGCCTCCGAGGCTTGCTCGTACGCCATGCCTGGCGTTTCGTACGGGTTGCAGACATAGAGCGGCGTGGCCTGGCAAACGACTTGATCGAAACCGGCGACCGCCGAGGCGCCGGTCGTCACCGTGTTCGATCCGCCGAACAGGGCCGCCGGAAAGATCGTCCGCAGCGTGACCGGGTGCACGACGACGAGGACGAAGCGGGCATTGGTCGGGCTGCCGGCGGGCGTGCCCGTCGTGATCGGGCTTACAGCGCTCGGCGGCAGCCGAGCATAGAACGAGATGCCGGCGACCCGAACGTCGCGGTCGGTGTCGGAGCCGAACAGGCTCGAATTGGTCAGAAGGTGATTGATGGCGTTGGTGGCGCGCGCCTCCGAATCGGGCAGACGATCGAGCTCCGCGGCGCCCGCGAGCGCCAGCGCGTCTGCGGCGTTCTGCAATTGCGTCTGCAGGCTCATGAGGCGGGCGCCGTCGAGCGCCAGCACTGCCACGCCTACGATGACCACGAGCATGATGGTCACGTAAGGCAAGATCACGCCGCGGGTATCGTCCCAGAGCCGTCCGAGGCTCCGCGCGATTGGGCGCGCCGTCACCACGTTGCCCCCGGAATGCGGCGCGCCGGCAATCATTGACCGGGCGCGCCGCTCGATCCCGGACCTTGCGACGGCGTCGCCGAGCCGACCGGAATGCCGATGACCTGCGGGCCGCTCTGATTGGAAGCGCCCGGCGTCTGCGCGCCGCTTTTGTAGCGCTCCATGGCGTGCGCCATGCGCTCGCCATTGGCGGGGATCCGTCGATTGTAGGCGTGGCGCGGCCACGGATCGATGATGTGGGTCGCGGCGTTGATGTCCTTGGCGTTTCCGGCGCTGAGCGTGATGGTGTCGCTGCGATGAAGATACTCGGCGCCCGGATACTCGTAGGGGCTGCTCCAGCACCCGCCGCAGGCGGCGGCAAGCGCGACGGCGGCGATGGTTCGAACGATCATTTGGTTCACCGCTTGATCACTGGTTCGGGCCGGGCTGGACCCGGATGATATGGCCGTACGGACCGACGACGTCTCCGGCATTGTTCACGTAGTCCGAACGGCTTTTTTGCTCCTCCATCCGGCCCATCAGGAAGAAATCGACGTCGTTGCTGGGGAGCCGGTCGTCGAGCGGAGTAGCGAGCCGCTGGCCGGGCGCGGCCGGCTGAACCAGATAGGGCGTAACGATGATGACCAGGTCCGTCTCGTGCTTCAGGTAATTGTTGCTGCTGAACAGCGTCCCGAGAACGGGCACCGAGCCGATCCAGGGAATTTGCGAGCGGGCGCGCAAGTCGTTGGCCTGCAGCAGGCCGGCGATCGCGAAGCTTTGGCCGTCGCGCAGTTCGACGGTGGTCAGCGCGTTGCGCGTCACCAGCGACGGAATGGTGGTCCCGGAAATCGTCACCGCATTGGCGAAATCGAGCTCGCTCACCTCCGGTGCGATGCGCAGATTGATGATGCCCTTGGCGAGGACGGTGGGGGTGAACGACAAGCGCACCCCGAACGGCTTGAACTCGATCGTCGGCGTCACGATCCCATTGGCCGAGGTCGCCGCGATCGGCACCGGAAACTCACCGCCGGCCAGAAAACGCGCGGTATCACCCGACAGGGCCATCAGGTTCGGCTCCGCCAGGCGGCGCACCAGGCCCTTGGTCTCCAGCGCCGTCACCAGAACGTCGATGCTCGTGCCGTTGCTGTTGATCACATTGGCGAGCGCGACGCCGAACGGCCCCGAGGTGGTTCCAGCCAAGGTTCCGGCGGTTTGCAGGACCGTGAGCGCACCCGGGGTGGCATTGGTCGGCGTGCCGTTCACCAAGCCGCCCTGTCCGGTGTTGAAGCCGCGGGTGCCCGCGGCGTTGCCGCCGAACCAATTCACGCCCAGTTGCCGGCCGCCGTCGCGGGACGCCTCGAGAAAGCGCACCTTGAGCAGCACCTGTTGCGAAGGGCTGATGTTCATGGCGTTGATGACGCCATTGGGCGACAGCGCTTTGGCGACCGCGAGCGCGCGGTCGGCCGCCACGGCGTCGCTCGCCTGACCGCTGAGCACGACCTGGCCGTTGGTGGAGGAGACGCGAATGCCGCGGGTGCCGGTGGCGGATTCGATCTTTTCCTGCAGGTTCCGGTCGTCCAGAGCGATCTCGACGTCGAGCACGCCAACCAGCGTCATGGATTGGTCGTAGACCGACACGTTGGTGGTGCCGACCTTCTTGCCCTGGACATAGAGCGACCGATCGGTCATCGGCAGCACGTCGGCGATGTCAGGCGATCCGACCACGGCGGTCGAGAACGGCTTGTCGATACGGAACGTCCGCGACTTGTTGAGCGTGACCACCACGTGGCGTACGGCCTCGCCCTCGCTTTGCCAGCCGGCGCGGCTCGACTGCGCGTGCGGCGATCGCACGGGCGCCAAGACGGCGATGCCGGCCGCCGCCAACATGACGAGCAGCATGCCGCGCGGCGGCAGGCCGAGGCATCGTCTGGAAATCGCCTGCGCGGATCGCTCGCGGCCGCGCAAAGCTCCGCTGCCGGTTGTCCATCCAGTCAACATAACCCCCCTCCCCATTTCGATGCGCGACACGTTGCAAATGTGCGCAAGTGTCGGGCGATGCAGGATCGTTTCTGGTGCGAGTCCCTGCCCAGCTCGCGGCTCGCCTCCTGTCAGTTGTCGACCCGGTGCACGGTGTATTCCTCGCGCTTGTTGTTGCGCACGACCGCGACCTTGGCGGTGTTGGTCGGGGGCGCCGGCGGGGGCGTGGCCGCGACCGGCGGTGGCGCGGGCGCGGGTCGCGCCGTCTCGCTGATGGTCCGTGGGTCGATACGACCGAGGTCGCGCTCGGTGACCCGGCGGCCGAAGTTTGCATTGGCCTCTTCGGGCCGGCGCAGGATCAACGACAATTTACCGATATTGGTGGCCAGCAGAACCTTCTGGGCTTGCTCCGGCGTGACCTCGACCGTCACGGCCTTGGCCACCGTCGGTTGCTCTTGCCGTTCGCTGGCGAGCTGGTCGACCGCGAGGACCTTCACGTGCTGCAGCAGGATCTCGGAATAATTTTCGCGCCGGGGCGGTCCGTCCTCCGCGATGAGAACGACGTCGACGAAATCGCCCGGCAGAATGAAGCCCGCCACGCCGCGCACGTCATCGACCCGCACGGTCACGGCGCGCTTGCCTTCGTCGAGCAGCGAGGAGAGCAGGGCGCGCTGGCCGGGTCCGGTGACTTTCGAGCGCAGTATCGGCTCGCCTCGCCCCAGCGGCGAGAGCACGACCCTGCGGCCGTCCTTGAGAAGCTCATCCCTGGACACGAATGCTCCGTCGGGGAGCGACTTTGCGATCCACGAAATTTCGGTGACGCTGTCGGGGCTCACCTCGGCGCCGAATTTGAGCGGCTCCGCCGCCACGACGATCGTTCCGACCGCATCGCCGGCGGCAAACGCCCGCGAACGGCTTTCGATCCAGTTGCGCGCAAGAAAGGCGGCGACGCCGCCCATCACGATGGCGAGAAAAAGAATAGTGACGTTGTTGCGACGCACTGGTTGAACTCCTCCCCGATTATCTGGCCGCTCTTCCTTGGCCCCCTTTCATCGACATCAACACTGAGCAGATGCGCTCCAGCGGCGGTCGATCACGTCCGCTCTTTGCGCTTGCGCGCGTTCGCTGCCAAGCGCGCGGCCGTTGCTCTAACCATTTGTTCGGCCGCATGATCTTGTCCGAAAAGCCTGCAACTTTTCGGGATCGTGCTCTAGTTTGCCGAAAGCGCCGTCCAGAGCGCCGACCATTTGGTATTTACCCACCCGCCGACTAGTCCGATCGTGCCAATCACGGCAACCAGCATGATGCCGAGCAGGACGGTGTACTCGACAAGCGCGGCGCCTTCCTCATCCTTCGCAAGCTTGCTCATCAGTTGCAGAGCTTTGCTCATGATGCCTTCTCCCATGTGTCCCGGTATTGGTCCGGTTTGAATGCGCACTCGCTTGCAGAGGACCAAGGTATCCCGATCCTCCGCAGTCCTATGGATGGTTAAGTATGGGTTAAGTGCCGCGCGAGAGGCAAGGTTTCAAATCTTGCTGAAGGTACGATGATGGGGCGAATACGATGAGGAAAACGAATGAGATGAGGAAAGGATGCCGGTTGAAGAGATGCGGATTGAAGACGAACAAACAAATGCGATCGCTCTGATTCGACGCGCTCGCTTGTCCCGGCTCAAGGCCGGGACAAAAGTAGGGGGCGCGCCGCCAGGCACTACCGCTTCTTCGGCACCACGCCGCTGGCCAGGAATATCGCCTGCGCTTCGGGCGTGGCGAGAAACGCCAGGAGCGCGCGCGCCGGTGTCGGGCTCGGCGCCGCCGCGATCAGGGCCGAGGAGTACATGGTGTAGTTCTGCACCTCTTCGGGGATCGGGCCGACGAGCTTCACGCCGCCCATCTCCTCATTGTGCAGGACGTCGGTGTAGCCGCCGAAGCCGAACTCCTTGCCGTGACCTTGCTTGATGCGGGTGGCGACCGCCTCGCCGTCGTCGACGCGGACGATCTTGGCTTGAACCTGATCGAACACGCCGATCTTGTGCAGCATCGAATCGATATAGACGCCGCTCGAGGCGCGATTGTAGACCAGCGCGTCCGCCTCCGTGAGGGCGCGCTTGAACGCCGCCATGCTGGAAATGTCCGGCACCGGCGCGTCGGGGCGGATCAACACCGCCGAGCCGACGCCG
Source organism: Xanthobacteraceae bacterium (assembly GCA_036522235.1). Classification (GTDB taxonomy): domain Bacteria; phylum Pseudomonadota; class Alphaproteobacteria; order Rhizobiales; family Xanthobacteraceae; genus VAZQ01. Next base: position 7,335 of record DATDGG010000355.1, on the reverse strand, counting down.
CCGATTTCCTTCTGGGTGTCGGCCGCGATCTTGCCGGCGCCGGCGAGGTCGGTGAGCGTCGGGTTGGGAGCCAGGATCGCATCGGCGGCGGCGCCGTTCTCGGTCAGGATCTTCTTGAGCTCCGGGGCGGTCGCGTAGCGGATCTGGACCTGTGTGCCGGACTTTTCCTTGAACTTGGCGGCGACCGTGATGAGGCCGCGCTGCATGGCGCCCGCGCTCAGCACCCTGAGGTCGTCCGCCATGCATTGGCCGCTCGTCAGCAGGACGGCCGCCGCAATACCAAGAAACCGCGTCTTCATTATTTCCTCCGCCATCGGCCCTATTTGTTGTCATCGCCCGCGAATGCGGGCGACCCAGTAGCCACGGTACTTCAATTGGAGCAGAGCATGAGCTCCGTCGACAGCGCAAGGGTTACTGGGTGCCACAGCCCGCGAAGACGGGCGTAACGCCCTAACGCCTTCGCGGGGCATGACACTGCGGGGTCGATTTAAGCCGTCAAAATCAATTCACCCGCTCACATGATCCAGGCTGCGTCGGGATTCTCCGGCGGCACGATCACGACCTCGACCTGGATGGTGGCGTCCTCCCGGATGTCCACGATCTGACCGGGTGCTTCGTAGCCGACCTTCCAGACCGTGAGGTCATAGGTGCCCTTGGGCATCGCCACCTCCGCGTGCCCGGACGGGTCGGTGGCCGCCCGGTAGGCGCCGAGGCGCACCTGCGCGTCCTCGACGGGAGCCATGGTGTCCTTCTCGAAGACCTCGACCGTCAGCCGGTGCTCGGGCGGCCGCACCACCGCGACGCTGAACCTTGACGATGCGCCCTCGTGCGGGGTTTCGATATCGGCGGCCGCGAAGCTCACCGACCACCACGACATCCCCTCCTGGGCCGGCGCCGGCAGCTCCACCTCGGTCCAATAGAGCGCGCTCGTTCCCGGCCACGGCGTTGCACCCAGGCTGCCGTGGGCGACGACGGTGCCGGCCTGATTGGTGACCAGGATATCCCTGCCTTCGAGCGCGCACGCAGCCGAGGACTTGGCCCCGACCTTGATCCGGAACCGCTCGCCCATGACCACCGGCGATGGCACCGCCCACACCGCCAGGCTGGTCGCGTGCGGCTTGGTGCGCAGGCGGACCGGGAGCGTGCATCCCTCATGCAAGACGCCCGCGCTCTCGTGCGGCGGAAACGCGATGCTCCAAGCATGCTCGCCGACCTGCTGCGGAGTTTTGAGCGCGATCTCCAGGGGTGCGTCATCAGCCGCTTCGCCAGGCGCGATCGTCACTGCCTGCTCGCCAGGGCCCGTGACCTTGGCGGCCAAGCCGCTGAGATCACATCCGGCCGGACACGACACCCTGAGCTTCAGCACCAGGTCGGCTCCGACCGGCACTTCCGCGGGGACCGGCTCGCACAGCTCTACGTCGATCGAATGCATTCGCAAATCCCTCACGCCGCGCCCTTGGCGGCGCTGCGGCCCGCGACCCGCCCGAACACCAGGCAGCGCGCGAGCCCATGCTGGGCGAAGCCGCCTTGCGTCTCGCCCGAGCAATAAAGACCCGGGATCACATTGCCGCGGGTGTCGATCACCTCGGCATTGGTGCTTGCGCGCAGCCCCGTCAACGTGTCGTGGAGGATCGGTGTCGCCCAGGCGGCGTAGAACGGCGGCTTCTCGATCTTGTACATCGGGGTTGGCTTCTTGAAGTCGGTATCGGTCCCCGACGCCACGAACGAATTGTAGCGGTTCACGGTCTCTTCCAGGACCGCGCCCGCGATCGGCTTCTTCTGATGCGGGTTCTTGATCTTGGGGGCGAGCTCGGCGAGCGTGTCGGCGCTGTAGAAGTAGCCGTCGGGATCGACATGCGGGGGCTTGGGATCCCATTTCTCGCGCGCCGCCGCATCAGCATCGAAGATCGCCCAGATCGGGCCGCCGCCGTTGAGCTTGGTCGGATCCCCATGATACGCCATGGCGGCCGCGAAGAAGCGATATGAGCCGTCGACCTCGTTCCAGAACCGCTGGCCGTTCTGGTTGACGAAGATCATGTTCTGCCAATCGCCGACCGTGAGCCCGGTCGCCTTGGCGAGCGGGAACAGCTTGCTTTCCGGTTGAAACACCAGCGAGCTGTAGCCCCAGCGGCAGCCGATATGGCGTGTCTTGGTGATGGCGGCGCCGGATTCGCTCGACTGGTTGGCGGTTGCCCACAGCGATGCCCCGATGTCCATGGCGGCGAGCTCGCCCTTGGCGCCCTGATACACATAGGGCAGGCAGGCCTGCTGATATTCCTCGGTCAGCCGCGGATCGAAGGTGCGGCGGAAATTGACGTTGCCGGTGTGGCCCCCGGTCGCGACGACGACGCCGCGCCTGGCCTCGATATTGAGATTGCCGCCCGGTGACGCGACCGCGATGCCGAGGACCTTGCCCGAAGTCGGCTGCGCGCGGATGATGCTCTTCATCTCGTGGCGCAGGAGGATCTGCACGCCCTTGCGGCGCGCGCTCTGCTCCAGCCGCCGCACCAGCCCGGAGCCGTTGCGGTCGCCGCCGGGCGCGTAGATCTCGTCCTTGTTCTGCCACTCGACCGTGACGAAAGTGCGCGGCACCGTGGAGGCGGCTTCGGGGCCGATCGGCTTCTCGTGAAACTCGACGCCGTTGTCGATCAGGAAGTTGAAGGTCGCGACATTCTCGTCCGCAAACACGCGCACCAGGTCGCGGTCGCTGTAGCGCGCGACGGTCGAATCGTGGCGCACCCAGTCCTTGAACACCTGGTCGGCCGTATCCTTGATCCCGAATTTCTGCTGTAGAGCGTGACCGCCGCCGAGGTGGACGCGCCCGCCGCTCAGCATGCCGCGGCCGCCGATGTCGAAATTCTCATCGACGCTGATCACTGAGGCGCCGCTGTCGCGCGCCGTGATGGCGGCCGCAAGTCCCGAGACGCCGGCCCCGATCACCACCACGTCGGCGGAGAGGTCCCATTTGATCTGCGCCTTGGCCTCGTTGGCACTGACGCCGACCAAGGCCGCGGTTCCCACGCCAGCGGCACCCTTCGACAGGAACGCACGCCGGCTGACCGCGCGGGCCGCATCCTTGCTCTGGTTCTTGCCCATGATGTTCCTCCCAAAGGCTCGATCGTCGATGGCTCGACCTTCTATTGTGGACGATCCTTGACTTTGCGGGCCGCGAGGTCAAGACAGCCCGCGCAGATTGCGTCGCCGGCGGCGCGGTCGGTTAACGAGGCGCGTCATGATGCACGTTGTGACCAGGCAGCGGCGGATTTTCGTTTTCGTCTTCGCGGCTATCTTTGCGCTGGCGGCCTCCGGCGGCCCGGGCCGCGCTCAGTCGAGTTTCAAATGCGACCCTGTCGATCCGGTCTCCGATGCCGGCTGGTCGGTAGTGCCTTCGCTCGAGACCGTCGGCCAGGCGGACGGCGCGCCTTATCAGGACGGGGCGAGCGGCGATTGGTTCGTCGATCGCACCACGACGCAGCTGCCGTTCTGCAACTACTATAATGAGATCGGCATCTACAGCATGCGTTCCTACACGCTCGCCCGGCAGGTCACCAAGGAGCGGATCGCAATATGCAAGGCCGCGCCCGCCGGCGGCAGCATGGCGGTGCCGCCCTATGCGGGCCCTTGCCCACCGAAGTGAAATCCGAACGCTCTTGTAGCCCGCATGGAGCGGAGCGAAATGCGGGAGCAGCGTTCCCGGATTGCGCTTCGCTCCATCCGGGCTACACAAGCCCTCTTCAAGCCCGCCCTATTCGTGTAGCATGCGCCGCGCGCGAGAATTTCAGAACAGCGCAACGCGCCAAAAAGGGAGGATTTCCATGCATTGGCAGAGCAAGCTCGCAGTCTCCGTCGCCGTGATGGCGGCCGCCGCCACGTCCGCACAGGCGCAGGTGCCGCACGTCATCGCGCCGCCCGATCAGATCATCGCCGTCAAGGCCGGGCGTCTGTTCGATGCCAAGCTCGGCGAGATGCTGACCAACCAGGTGGTGCTGATCAAGGGCGACCGCATCATCGACGTGGGCGCGGCGGTGCAGATCCCGCCCGGCGCCAAGGTGATCGATCTCGGCGCCGCCACCGTGCTGCCCGGCATGATCGACACGCACGTGCACGTCAACACCGGCGGCCAATCGGCCGCGCAACGCGCCATGATCGCGCTCGCCAACGCGCAGACCGATCTCCATGCCGGCTTCACCACGGTGATGGATATGGATTCGCGCGGCGGCTACAACACGGTCGACCTGCGCGATGCGATCAAGTCCGGTTACGTGATGGGGCCGCGGATGCAGGTGGTCGGCCAGTCGCTCAACCAGCGCGCCACCAACTACTATCCGGACACGGAATTGCGCTTCCAGGAAAAGCCCACTGAAGAAAAGAACGTCAACTCGCCGCAGCTCGCCCGCGCCGCCGTGCGCGAAGCCAAGCTGCATGGCGTCGATTTCGTGAAGATCTACACTACGCAGGATTTCGTCGGGCAGATGCATATGTGGAAGCCGGACGCGACGCTCGTCAACAGCCCCTCGCTGACGTTCGACGAGATTTCCGCGATCGTCGAGGAATCGCACCGGCTCGGCCTCAAGGTGGCGTGCCACACCTACGGGGGCGAAGGCATGTTCAGCTGCCTCAACGCCGGCGTCGATGCGCCCAATCACCTGCTCGAGCTCGACGAGGACGGCATCAAGGTCATCCTGCAGAAGAAGGAGACTTTCGTTCCCACCATCGACGATCTGATCGCGCTGGAGAAGCCCGACCTGAAGGAAACCAATGGCCGCAACTCGCGGCTCAAGCTGATGGAGCAGGCGTTCCGCCGCGCGCTCGCGGCCGGCGTGCCCATGGCATTCGGCAGCGGCGCCACCTCGCCCACGATCCCGCACGGCATGCAGGGCAATCAGTTCGCCTATTTCGTGAAATGGGGCATGAGCCCGGCGAAGGCCTTGCAGATGGCCTATCTGCCGTCCGCCCGCATGATGAACTACGGCTGGGAGAACGAGATCGGCAGCCTCGAGAAGGGCAAGTTCGCCGACCTGATCGCGGTCAGCGGCAACCCGCTTGCGGACGTCAACGAGATGGAGAAGGTCAAGTTCGTGATGAAGGGCGGGCTCGTCGCCCGGAACGATCTCGGCGTCGTCACGCCTTGAGGGCGGGCGAGGGCGCCCCGCGATCAGCCCGCGGGCGCCCGGGGCTGCTCCACGTTAGCGCTGCGCGCCGGCACGCCGAACTCGCGCCGGCATATATCGGCCAGGGTGGCGACGCCCGCGCGGATCGTGTCGGGCGTCGGGCTCGCGAAGCATAACCGCATGCGGCTCCTGGCATAGGCTTTGTCGGTCGACCATTCTGGCCCCGGATTGATGGCGACGCCGGCGGCGAGCGCGGCTTGCGAAAGCTTCAACGTATCGACCGCGTCGGGCAGCTTGACCCACAGGAAGATGCCGCCGCTCGGCTCGTCGAACTCGGCCGCGGTGCCGAACTGCTCGGCGAGCGTTTCCATCAGGATGTCGAGCTTGGCGCGCAGGCCGCGCGTGAGCTGCGGCACATGGGTGGTGAAATGCTCGGCGCAATATTCCGCCAGCACCATCTGCTCGAGCGCGCCGGAGCCCGCGTCGGTCTTGAGCGCGAGCATGCGCGCGAGCATCTCCCAGGGCGCCACGATGAAGCCGACCCGCAGCGCCGGCGCGATCGACTTGGAGAACGAGCCGATATGGATGACGCCGCCATGCGGGCTCATGGCATAGAGCGCCGGCGGCCGCGCGCCGTCCCAGGTGAGATCGGCGTAGCAATCGTCCTCGAAAATCGGCACCCCATAGGCCTGCGACAGGCGCAGGAGCTCGCGGCGGCGCGCCTCGCCCATGATGGTGGCGGTCGGGTTCTGGACGGTCGGGATCGTGTAGATGTATTTGGGGCGGATACCCCGGCCCTTGAGGTCCGCCAGCGCCGCCGCGACCGCGTCGACGCGTAGCCCCTCGTGGTCGAGCGGAATCCCCACTGCCGTGACGCCGAGGCGCGTGAGCCTCGTCAGCGCGCCCTGATAGGTCTCCTGCTCGATCAGGACGGTGTCGCCTCCCGCCAGCAGGATGCCGTTGACGAGGTCGAGGCCCTGCAGCGAGCCCGAGGTGATGAGGATCTCGTCGGTGCCGCAGGCGATGCCGGCGTCGCGCTTGAGCTTGCGGGCGAGGAATTCGCGCAGCGCCCGGTAGCCGAGCGGCCCGCTTTCGAGCCCATAGGTTGCGAGCGTGCGGCCCTCGCGCTGCAGCACGGATGTGGCCGCCGCGATCAGGCCGTCGAGTGGCAACTGTTCCGCGTCGTTATTGCCGCCGATGAAATTGTACTTGGCGAGCCCGGCATATTTAGCGGGCGGCGGGGGCAATCCCGCGCGCAGCAGGGGCGCGAAATCAAAGCTCATGAGTGGCATCTCCGTTGCGGGATCCGATCGAATTTTTGCCGTGGCGGCGACGAAATTACATTTTTATTCATATTTTAGGCAGCTTCATACGGGCGTCACAAGGATTGCAGGGCGGCGGCCCGGAAATCCGGCGCGACCGCCCGCAAAGAACCTCAAAGGAGATGCGCCATGAACCGCTCTGTGGCTTGCCTTGCCGTGGCCGCGATGATCGCCGCCGCCATAGGGGCACCGCGTGAGACTCGCGCGGATGGAAGCGATGTCGCGGCAGGTCTGTTGGGCGGCCTTGTTGCGGGCGCCATCGTGGGCTCCGCGGTGGCACCGCGGCCGGCCTATCCGCCGCCCGTCTACGTGGCGCCGGAACCTTATTACCCGGAACCGGTTTGCTTCGGCCGCCAGCAGATATTCGATTCCTACTATGGGGTCTACCGGTGGCAGCGGGTGCGCGTGCCGTGCTACTGAGGCGCCTGCGCCCCGACCATAATCGTAACAACGAGGAGAAGGACGAAATGCCAAAGCTGCCCTTTGTCATGCTGTCTGCCGCAATCTTGCTCGGCACCGCGATGTTGCCCGGCCGCGCCGAAGCCATGAGCCTCGATGCCGCTGGTCTGCGATCGGCGCAAGAGCAACTCGGCCTGGTCGAGAAGGTTGAGCGCGTGTGCCGCCGGGACTGCGATGACGGCTTCTGCCGTACCCGGTGCTTCTTTGTACACGACGATGACGATCGCGATCGCGGTCGCGACCGTGATCGAGATCGGCGATTCAGGGACCGGGATCGCGACCGTGACCGGGATCGCGACCGTGATCGAGATCGCGACCATGACCGCAGGGACTGCGACCGGGTCGGCCCCGTCGTGGTCTGCCACTAACCAAATTCCGGACTTTTCCTCCCCGCATAGCAAAGCGTAAGCGCGCTTATGCGGGGAGGGAAGGCAGAAGGCCCT
>DATDGG010000354.1:0-4029 GCA_036522235.1 Xanthobacteraceae bacterium | reverse complement strand
GGAACAGTCGGTGTCCCTGTTCGCGCGTGCCGGAGAGCCGAGCGAGCTGCATCTCTTCGCCGATGTCGACCACTTCATGTTCGCGGAGAGCAACACGCGGGTGCACCACGTGATCCAGGACTGGCTCGCCGCCTATTTCCCCTCCGACGCCAAAGCCGCGGCGGCCTAGCCGGAGGCACCCATGCCGGCCTTCTCGCCCCAGCAGGATGCCGCGCTCAAAGCGGTGGCGGATTGGCTCAAGGCCAAGCCCGGGCAGAACGGCACGCCGCCGCTGTTCCGCCTGTTCGGCTATGCGGGCACCGGCAAGACCACGCTCGCCAAGCACATCGCCGAAGGGGCCGACGGCAAGGTGCTGTTCGCAGCCTTCACCGGCAAGGCCGCGCTGGTGATGCGCCGCAAGGGTTGCGCCGGCGCCACCACGATTCACAGCCTCATCTACAAGCCGCTCGAGAGCGAGAGCGAGACCCCGACCTTCGAGCTCTGGGAGGATGCGCCGGCCGCCAACGCGGCGCTGATCGTGATCGACGAATGCTCGATGGTCGACGCCGAGCTCGGCCGCGACCTGATGTCGTTTAAGGTGCCGGTCCTGGTGCTAGGCGACCCGGCCCAGCTGCCGCCGATCCAAGGCGGCGGATTTTTCACCGAGGCCGCGCCCGACGCCATGCTGACCGAGGTCCATCGCCAGGCGCAGGACGATCCGATCGTGCGCCTGTCCATGGACATTCGCGCCGGCCTTCGCCTGGTGCCGGGAGAATACGGCGCCTCGCAGGTGGTGCGGCGCGACGCGCTCGACCCGCAGCGCGTGCTCGATGCCGACCAGATCCTGGTCGGCCGCAACGCCACGCGCCGCGCCTACAACGCGCGCATGCGCGAGCGCCGCGGAGTTAAGGAGGCGCTGCCGATGCAGGGCGACAAGCTCGTCTGCCTGCGCAACAACCGCCGCAAGGGCCTGTTCAACGGCGGCCTCTGGGTGATCAAGGAGAAGCCGAAGACGCGCCGCGAGATCATCGGCATGCGGCTGCAGCCCGAGGAGAACGCGCTCGGGCGCACCGTCAAGGTATCGGTCCGCCCCGAATGCTTCACCGGCGCGATCGAGAAGGTCGAATGGGCGGCGCGCAAGCGCTACGACGAGTTCGACTTCGGCTACGTGCTCACGGTCCACAAGGCGCAGGGCTCGCAATGGGACGACGTGGTGCTGTTCGACGAATCCTTCGCGTTCCCGGACAGCCGCGAGCGCTGGCTCTATACGGGCGTCACCCGGGCGGCGAAGAAATTGACGGTGGTGGTGTGAGGGGCGATCAAAAATCTCCGAGTCATGCCCGCACTTGTTGCGGGCACAGACGTGGCTGGCCGGGACAAGCCCGGCCATGACGCCGTGGATAGGTCGTGCTCAAGGCTTCCAGCCCGACGCCTTCAGCTCGGCATTGACCTTTTCGAGCCAGCTGAAATCGAACACCGATGCGATCGGCGGAATCTTGTCCGCCTGCATGCTGAGCATGTCGGCGCGCAGCGCAAGCTCGTTGGTCTGCGCCTCGGTCGAGATGGTGCCGTCCTGTGCCATCACCTTGCGCAACTCGTCATAGCCGTGAACGGCCGCATCGGGCTGCGCCTTCATCTGCTTGACGAAGACCTCGATCGCGCCGTCGCGATTGTCGCGCGCATAGATCATGCCTTTGCGGGTCGCGCGCACGAAACGCGTCACCACGTCGGCGTGGTTCTTGATCATGTCGTCGGAGCTGGCGAGGCCGTTGAAGGTCGAGCGCACCTCCTCGGCCAGGTCCATGATCATATGGGCGTTGGCGAGGCCACCGGCAGCCCGCAAGGTCTCGACCTCGGCGGGCTGCAACACGGCGGCCGGCAGGGAGCCCGAACGCACCACCGCCATGCGGGTGCCGAGCGCCGAGCCCATCGGGGTATAGGAGACGAAGTCCTGCGGCAGGTTGAGCTTGCGCAGCACATAACGGATCGCAACCTCGCCGGTATCGCCGCGGCTCAATATGCCGACTTGCAATCCCTTGAGGTCCTGAAAGGTCTTGATCTCGGGCTTTGTGGTCCAGATCTGCCAGCTCGGCCGGTCCTCGCCGACCGCAAGAACTTTCAGCTTGGCGCCCTTCATGACGGCGCTGATCGCGGAAGAGCCCGACGTGCTGAACTGCACGTCGCCCGACACCAGCGCCGGCGTCGCTACCCCGCCGGCCGCCTCGATCACATCGAGATCGAGCCCCTCGTCCTTGTAGTAGCCCTTCGCGATGGCGCTGAAGAAAAAGATGTAGGACGAGGTCATGGTCGGATAGGAGACCTTGACCCTGTCGGCCGCGTGGGCGGGCAAGGCGAATAGCGTCGCCATGGCGATCGCCTGTGTAAACGAGAGCCTCATAGGACACCCATTTTCTTCCAGGACGCGTCCATTTCATCGTCCGACACAAACTCGCCTCGTCGTGCCTGCTCCAGCCCCTCCCGCATGGCCGCGCGTTCTTCGTCATTCATGATGTAGATACCGGTGCGACGGGCTTGGATCTCGCGCGCGCACTCCGCCAGCTCCTGCCGATCTTCCTCCGGCCAGGAGCGCACTGTCTCCAACAAAGCATCGATCTCTTCTGATGTCATAGCCGACAGTGTATCACCTGAGCCATTTTCCGACAAAACCACGTCGCGCCCCACCCGACTCACTCAACAGACCCTTCGACGCCATCCCATATCAACGCGGAGGTTGCTCCCAGGGGCGCTGCCGCCTCGTGCCGCGAACATTTCTGACAATGACCTCGTCTCCTATGACCTCATAGAAAACTCTGTATTGATATCGTTCCACCAGCTTGGCCCGCACCTTTCCTTCATGAACAATCGGCCTGAATTTGGGCGCTTTGCTACCCTTACAACCGTTCGTTCGATTGCGGTGGTGACAGCAGCGGCAGCGGTCGGATTGTCGCGCTTAATAAAGGAGTAGATATCGTCGATCTCAGCGAGAGCGGTCTCCGTGTAGCTAACCTTCATGTGCGCCGATAGCGGTCAAAAACCTTTCGGACCTGCTCTTCGCTCGCCAATCGACCGAGCCGGACGTCTTCGGCGCTGCGCGCCAGAGCGTCGCGATCCTCAGCCGACAGCTCGTGCGGGCCCATGAATTCCTCCTCGATCGATTGCAATGAAGCAACCGCCTCCGCCTGGGGCCTCCAGAGGCCAGGTCAACACACGGTCGAGGACTGCCTTGATCTGTTCCTTGGTCATGACACCAGTATACCACGCGGCCGGATATTCCGCCCGCTACTTCTTATCCTTCTCCACCTCGCGTGCCGGTGTCTCCGGCGTCACGCCGCCGCGGCGGCGGGCGTAGGTTTCCGCACCGCTCGTTTCCCATTGGCCTTCGACGGCGCGGCGGGCGAAGACGTCCCAGGCGTCCGACCAGTCACCGAGCGAATAGCCGTGCCAGGGCGGCTGCGGCGACAGCGTCGGCAGATGCAGCTCTTCCCAGATCGCGCGCGCCCGCTCCATGAACGCGCGCGCCGGCAGCGCCAGCGGCGGCGCCGGGTGCTTGAGGGTCGCGTCGATCAGGAGCGTCGAATCCTGCGTGCTGCGGCCGGATTTCGGACCATGGCCGCTCGCCCGGTAGGGCGCCACATGCAGGTCCTCGATCGGGTTCGACCGATAGGCGAGCGACCAGAAGATCGCGTCGGCGTTCTGCGGATCGATGTCCTCGCTCACCGCGATGCAGATTTTCCCGCAATCCGCCAGCAAGGTCGCGGCGCCGTGCAGGCCGCGCCAGATTTCGCTGCGCACGGCGCCGTGGGCGAACTGCAAGAAGATGACCTTGCGCAGATTGGTCAAGGGCTCGTGCATCACCACCCGCCGGATGCCGCGGATCGCCAGCTGGTCGCGCAGATGGGCGAGGAACAGGGGCTCGTAGGCGACCTTCTTGAGCACGCTCGATTCGCTCGGCGTCACCTGGCTCACGATCGAAACGAAAACAGGGGCGCGTTTGCGGGTGATCGCGGTCACCTGCATGGACATGTTGAAATCTTCCAGCGCCACGTGGCC
>DATDGG010000353.1:0-5274 GCA_036522235.1 Xanthobacteraceae bacterium | reverse complement strand
GATGAGGAGCTGGAGGCGATCGAGATCGCCAGCACGCACACGATCGACATCGACAGCTTTGTACCGCGTGCGGAGATCGACCAGCGCTTTTTTGATGCGCCCTATTACATTACCCCCGACGATCCGGTCGGGCAGGACGCCTTTGCGGTGATCCGCGAGGCGATGCGCAGCAAGGCCCTGGTGGCGCTGGGGCGCGGGGTGTTGAGCAAGCGCGAGCGGGTGATGGCGCTTGAGCCTTATGACAAGGGCCTGATCGGCACCACGCTGCGCTATCCCTAGATGACGCGTTCATTGTGCACCCCCTCTTCAAGTATCTGGAAACATTGAATTTGATTTTCGCGATCGATGCGACACGGGCGAATGGTTCGTCCGAGTGTGGCGATGACGCGTTGGCCCTCGAGCTGCGTAGCGAAACAGACGATTATTATCAGGGTAGCAGACGGCGTAGCGGCGCTCCGCGAGTGAGGCCTGATATTGAGCCTGCTGCAAATCCCACTCGGCGATGCGCCGCAGATCAGAGCTCGTCATCGGCGCGCTCCGCCGCCGCGGCGCTTGCGGCTGCCATCAACAGGCTGCCAACCGTGCAAGCGTCGTGCGAGGTTCCGACGGGATCATGCTCCAAAGGCTTACCTGCGGGCACGGCGGAATCGGCGTTGGCGCCGATATCGCACGCCGTGGGTGGCGGTAACGGTGCTCGATGAGTTGTATCGGGGAACAGTGGAATTTGATTTTCGCGATCGATGCGACACGGGCGACCGGTTCGCCCGAGCGCGGCGATGACCCGTTCGTCCTCGAGGTCGCGGGCACGGATTTGGTACGGCGCGCTCGCGACGACATGTTCGGCAGAGAGCACACAATCCTTGATGAGGCGACGTATCCGGTGACGGCTGACCCCGAGCTTCGCGGCAGCTTCCGACATCGTAAGCCATTCACCATTCTTCTCGGTGGAGCGATAGGGGCGAATGCCGTGCCACGTCCGCAGTGTGTTGACACGTTGTGCGGTCCAGGTCTTCCCCTGAGCAGTGACCATTCCCATCCGGTTCAACGTTGCGGCGATCTCCTCGTCGGACCATCGGGTCGCCATGCTCCGCATGACAGCGAGAGCCTCTTCCCGCGTGCGGCAACCATTCTCACCGGCTTTTGGCTTGCGCACCCGCAGCTGCGAATGCTGGCCGCCCCGCCAATGGATCGTCAGAATGATCTCGCGCGCCTTGTCATCGAAGTCCGCGATGATGTCGATGACGAGAGCCCTGAGGAGGCGTTGACGAGCGCGCATGGCCACGCCTGGTGCGTTCCAGGCAGCATGGAGGTCATCGGCAAGAGCGGCGAAGTCAGGCGGCGCGGCGGTCGACTCCGGCATCTGCATTGCCTGCAATCGCGCTTCGCAAGCTTGAACGCGGCAAAGCGCGGATTCCCAGCTCTTCTCGAGTTGCGCAGCGATCAAGCGATTGTCGGGATCGCAGGCGGCGTAGCGCCGCTCGGCGAGTGAAGCCTCATACCGCGCCTGCTGCAGCTCCAGCTCCACTATGCGCTGTTGTTCACTTCGGCTTTCCATGTGCATGCGCTCGGCTTCCACAGCGGCTTCGATCGCCATCGGTTCGACGGCGCGGAGAAGCTCTCGGGCAATCGCGGCGTCGGCACGCGGACCGCTGAACGTCAGGCACCGGGGCAACCCCACCATCTGGCTGGGACGATTACAACGATAGACGGGTTGTCCTGGTGAGCGCCCGCAATAGGCGACCATCAAGCGGCGTCCACAACGTCCACAGCAAAGCACGCCAGCCAGCAGCGCGCGTCCGCCGCGTCCCGACTTCGCGCCTCCCACCTTGGCATAGCTGTTGGCTGCGAGCTGCTTCCGATTCCGTTCAAACTCTGCCCAATCGATATAGCCTTCGTGGTGATCCTTCAGCAGAACATCACACTCCGCAAGTGGTTTGCCGCGGCCACGGCTCTTGCAGACGCGCCCATCGACAATCTCGGTGCGCTTCTCACTTTTGCCGTAAGCGTAAGCGCCCGCGTAGAATGGATTCTTGAGTACACTGATCACGGTGCGGTACCGAATCGGCGTCCACTCGAAGGCGACCGACTTCTTGCCATTGGATGGCCGTGGAAAGTGGACTTGGTCAGCCCGCAACGACAGCAGCGTCTGTCGCGCGCTCCCAAGCTCGCGGAAACGAGCAAAGATCAGACGTATAACTTCTTGCAGCCGCAGGTCTGGATCGAAGCCAAGACCGATCTCGCGATGCCAGATGAAGCCCACCGGCACGGCAATGCGCAGCTCACCGCGCCGCGCTTTGGCGCGAGCAGCGTCCACCATGCGGGCACGTAGCACGCCAAGCTCAAACTCGCTGATGCTACCCTTCATGCCGAGTAGCAATCGATCATTGGGGCGACATGGATCATAAACCCCATCCATGTCGATCACGCGCGCTTCGACCAAGCCGCAGAGTTCGAGCAGATGATGCCAGTCGCGGCCATTGCGGGCTAACCGAGAGGCGTCGAAGCACAGAACAGCCCCGACCTCGCCCGCGCACAGCCACGCGAGGAGCCGCTCGAAGCCCGGCCGCGTCACCATCCCGCTGGCGGAGCGGCCCAAGTCGTCGTCGATCACCTCGATGTCGCGGAAGCCGCGGCACCGAGCAACCTCGACGAGCTCGTATTGTCGGCGCTGGCCCTCGAGGTTTGTTTGAACCTGGGTCGGAGTGGACTGCCGGACATAAACCACCGCTTTGCGCTTGAGTACGGCAGCGGGAAGAACATCAGCGTTCGTCATCGCTGCGCTCCCCCGTCTCGACGCCCGCGGCTTCCATCAAGATCAAGGCCAGCTGCGCAAGTGCTGTCCGGCGTTCGGATGGACTTATCCCCCGAAGACTTGCGGAATCGAGCGCCATGCTGAGCTGGCGCGGGCGCGACGGCAGCGCCGGTAATGGCAGGTTTCTCATCGATCTCCTCCTCAACGATGCGCGAATCGTCCGAGGAGCTTCGTCTAAAGCCGCCCTCAATCAGCAGAGTGTGCAATTCGACAAGTGCCGGCACCGTCACACGCGGTGCGCCGATCTCCATGCCAGCGCAAGCGATCGGATCCAGCATCCAGGCCGCTATCACGCTCACCACGCCGGGCGCCGTCTCGACGTGAACAAATTGCCCGGCGGCGCGTTGCTCGCTGTATCGCCACCGTACACGGCGACCGTGAAGCGGATGCCATTGGTAATGGACCTCGAACTCCTGGCCGACATGGGCAGAATGATCGGGACATTTATGAGGTGCGCCATGCGACGGACTATTTCGACGAGATACCCGACCTGACGCCGGCACCCGAGCTGCTCCGGCTCGCCGCCCACATTCTCGACAGCAAGACCGCGAGCTTCGCGCCGGCGGCCTTCCGCGACCGCTATGAGGAGGCCCTGCTGGCGCACCTGAGGGCCAAGCAGGCCGGCCTGCCGCCGCAGCCCCAGCAAAGTTGTGCCGTGCCCCGCCGGGCCATCAATCTTATCGAGGCGTTGCGCCGCAGCCTCGGCGAGGACAAGCCAGCACCGCGCCGGGCACCGCCGGCCCGCAAGCGGGCGTGACATGACCGATCCGACCACCCGGCCCATGCGCTGCGCCGTCTACACTCGCAAATCGAGCGAGCATAATCTCGACCTCGCCTTCACCTCGCTCGATGCCCAGCGGGAAGCCTGCGAGGCCTATATTCGCAGCCAGGCCGGTGAGGGCTGGCGACTTGTGCCCGAGCCCTATGATGATGGCGGCCTGTCCGGAGCCTCGCTCGACCGCCCGGCCTTGCAGGCGCTGCTCGCCGAGGTGCGGGCCAGCAGGATCGATGTCGTGGTGGTCTACAAGGTCGACCGGCTGACCCGCTCGCTCGCCGATTTCGCCAAGCTGATCGAGATCTTTGACGCCCATGCGGCGTCTTTCGTCTCGGTCACGCAGTCGTTCAATACCACAACCAGCATGGGGCGGCTCACGCTCAATATCCTGTTGTCCTTCGCCCAGTTCGAGCGCGAGGTGATCGGCGAACGGGTGCGCGACAAGATCGCGGCGTCGAAGCGTAAAGGGATCTGGGTCGGGGGACCGGTCCCGCTCGGCTATGCGGCCATGGACAAGAAAGCCATCGTCGTGCCGGCGGAGGCCGAGACCGTGCGCGCCATATTCACCCGTTACCTGGAGCTTGGCTCGGTAAAGGGGCTTGCCGAGGACCTTGAGCGCCGCGGCATCCGAAGCAAGCAGCGCCAGCTGAAGGACGGCCGCATCGTGGGGGGCGTTGCCTTCGGGGTCGGCGGTCTCGCGCATCTGTTACGCAACCGGTTCTATATCGGCGAGGTGGTCTATCGCGGCGAGACGTTCCGAGGAGGCCACGAGCCTATCCTCGACCTCGCCCTGTTCGCCGCCGTCCAGGCCAAGCTGGCCTCGCAAGCCGTGGACCGGCGCTGCCGCATCCGCGGCTTGTCAGCTCTCCTGACCGGACGCCTGTTCGATGAGCAGGGCCGTTGCATGACGCCAACCCACACCAACAAGAAAGGCGTGCGTTACTCCTATTACGTCTCACACGCGGTGCTGCGAAAACGCTCAGCGGTATTGATCGGCCGGGTAGCGGCGCCTGAGCTGGAGGCGCGGGTGGTCGATGCCGTTCGTCGGCACTTGCAGGTAGACAGCACCGCGTCCAACCCCATTGCCGAGACCGATCGTGAGCTCATCGAGCGGCATCTGCTGCGGGCGACGCTGAGCATGACGGCGATCACGTTGCACCTGCGCCAGGAGATCGCCGATCCCGAGGCCTCTGGCCCGCAGGATTTGCCGGCTGCCGGCACTGCCGCCGCCGCAAAAGTCACCATTCCTTGGACCATTCCGGCCGAGGCGCCGGTCAAGGGCATCATCCACGTGCCGGCGCACAACACCCCGCTGAAGCCCGGCAGCCGCGAGACCCTGCTGATTGCCCTCGCCAAAGCGCGCAAATGGGTCAAGGGCATCGAGCGTGGCCAGACGTTCGCCGACATCGCGGATCGAGAAGGAAAAGCCGAACGCCACATTCGTCATCTTGTGCGGCTCGCTTTCGTGTCGCCGCGCATCATCACCGGGATTATCGACGGCACCGCTCCGGCCGGGATCACCGCGACGACGCTCATGTCCGGGCTTTCCCATTCCTGGGCCGAGCAGGAACAGCGGATAAGCGGTCCAGAACCGGCCCGAGCACGCCGGAGTGCACCGTTCCGTCACCGGCCTGAGACCACGATGTCCTGACACCGCGGAAGTTGGAGCACGCAGGACGGCGGGTCG
>DATDGG010000352.1:0-12458 GCA_036522235.1 Xanthobacteraceae bacterium | reverse complement strand
GAACCGAGCTACAACTCGCGCTCAACAACAACCCGGCGGCCAAGGCCTACCAGCAAGCCATATTCCAGCAAAGCCAGCCCGCGGTCATGTTCTTTACCGACGACGTCAAGGGCGACTACGCGCGCATCAAGGCGCGCGGCGTCGAGTTCACCATGCCGCCGACCGAGGTAACCGGCTCGACCATCGCCCAGCTGAACGACACCTGCGGCAACCTCGTTCAAATCACCCAGCTGGCGCGCTGGTAGGGCGGGCGTTCAGCAGCATGGCTGCCTGGTGAGCGCCGACGTCCACCGTCTGCACGGCGGGGATGCCAGGCCCTCCCGGCTCCCAGGCGACGCCGGGTCTTCCGGGCCTTCCCGGTGTCGAGGGTAAGCATGTGACGCACGACCCTCGGGGTAAGCGAGCAAAGCGATGCAACAAGGTGACGCGCACTCGCGCGCTGTTCCTTGAACTACACCACGAATCCTGGCCGCAACTCGAAACGAGTGCCGCATGCGGTTGAGAAGGGCGGCAGATGCCCGTGAAGTTCACACGAATTAGCGGCGACCCGAAGCAGATGGGCGGTGTGCCTTGCATTCGCGCATTGCGCATCTCTCTGGCCACTGTGGTGGGATACGTCCCAGCGAAAAATTGAGGTTTTCTCTGGTCAGCGGCGCGTGTCGAGCATCTGGATGCGGTTATTGGCGGTCTGGCGCGGCGCTTGCGTGCTAACCGGCAACAATGTCGCGCAAAGTCGTGCAATGGCGCGCCGCGGTCGATGATGATGGGCAATACTGTTTCGCCATAATGGGATGGCCCGGCCGTGCTCAGCACCCTGATCTGCTGGGCTTGGTTGGGAGGCGTGAAGCAAGCTCAAGGAGGAGCATGCGATGCGTACATCTCAGATAACATCAGCAGCCATCGCCACGATCGGGATCGATCTCGGCAAAAACACGTTTCATATCGTCGGTTTCGACAAGCGGGGTGCCATCGTTCTGCGGCAAAAGATATCCTGAGGTCAGATCGAACGGCGGCTCGCCAATCTTCCCCGCTGCCTGATCGGCATGGAGGCGTGCTCTGGGGCGCATCACATTGGCCGCCGGCTGGTTGCCCTCGGCCACGATGTGCGTCTGATCCCGGCGCAATACGTCAAGCCGTTCCTCAAAGGGCATAAGAACAACTACCGCGATGCCGGGGCGATCGCGGAAGCCGTGCAGCGGCCGACCATGCACTTTGTGGCGATCAAGACGCCGGAGCAGATGGACTTGCTGTCACTGCATCGGGTGCGCTCGCGCCTCGTCAGCCAGCGGACGAATGTGATCAATCAAATTCGTAGCTTCCTCATCGAGCGCGGCATCACGGTGCGGCAAGGCGCGGTGTCCTTGCGCAAGATACTGCCCGAAATTCTGAGCTCCAACACTGATGTGCTCTCGCCAAGGATCGGGCCGGGCCATACATGGCGCTATGATGCTGCAGCCTGCCACGCGCTCCAAACGGTAAATCTGCGACGGCCTGCGATTTCGCGCCACGCCTCGCGGGCGGGCGATACCCAGTTGACCCGGCCCCTGGGACTGCCCCGATAAGGGTAGCGGTCAGCGAACAACGAGGTGATTCGTGAGCCCTTCCGCCCGATTTCTGAAGCCTTCCGAAGCGGCTAAGCAGCTCGGCGTCTCCACCAAGGCCCTGAGACTTTATGAGCAGCGCGGCTTGATCGCTCCGGGCCGCACCGCCGCCGGATGGCGGGCCTACGGCCCCGCCGAGGTGGCGTGCGTCGCCGAGGTCGTAGCTCTGCGTGCGCTCGGCCTCAGCCTCGCCCAGGTGGCGCGAGTGCTAGGAGGCGACCCCGAGGGTTTGGAGCCCGCCTTGGCCGCGCACCAGGCGACACTCGAAGATCGAATCGGCCAGCTTGTCAGTATGGTGGAAAAGGTCCGCGGGCTTCGGGCCGACCTAACCCAGGGCCAAGCACCGAAGCCTGGAGAACTGGCGCGCCTGCTGGCACCCGCCGCCGAACTCCGCGTCGCCTTTGAACTTCCGTGGCCCTGGGGCGGCGAACAGTTCGAGCTGAGCGACATCCGGCGCCTGAACTACATCATCGGTCCGCTTGGCAGCGGCAAGACACGGCTGGCGCTACGCTTGGCCGAGACTCTGCCTAACGCCGCGTTCCTGGGCCTGGAGCGGTTGGCGGACGGTGGCGCAGCGGCTCGGGCGCGACTAGACGTCGACCCGGCCCTCAAATCGCGGGTTGATCAGGCCCTGGCCTGGCTCGTCGATGACGGCGCCGCAGCGTCGGAGGCCCTGATTGCCCTACTCGTCGGCCTGGAATCCGAAGGCCCGGCTATCCTGGTCGTCGACATGGTGGAACAGGGGCTGGATCAGCCCGCCCAGGAAGCCCTGATTGCCCACCTGCGCCAACGTCGTGGGGCGGGCGCGCGCCCGCTCTTCCTGCTGACGCGGTCTTCCGCGATCCTGGACTTGGCTGCCGTGGGCTTCGACGAAGCGATCATCTTTTGCCCGCCAATCACAACCCGCCGACCCGGGTCGCCCCCTATACCGGCGCCCCCGGCTACGAGGCAGTCGCTACCTGCCTGGCCTCGCCCGAGGTGCGGGCGCGGACGGAAGGCGTCATCGCGTGGCGCCCCCCGGCGGCGTGATGATGATTAATTCCTCCTCCCTCGACATTGTGGTGGGTCGATACTGCGCAGTCGTCCTCAGTTCGATCGGAGCTTTTGGCACCCAGCATCGGCGACTGGGCATCGTCAGGCGACAGGCCTTCCGCGAAGCCGCATCGTCGCGGCCGAGGAATAATGGCGCGGGAAAGAGTACTCGCCGGCTGCTCAAGCGTGCTCTGGCGTAGAGTGGCGGCGCGCCACGGTCGATGAAGATGGGCAATACTCGTTCGCCATCGCACTATAATGTGGGAGCCTACGACACGCCGCCCTAGCTGAAAACGCGAGGGCTTACGATTACACGCTACGCTCCGTCACCACGATGCGGGTTCGCACACCCAGTCACGATGTGCCCGACCTGCGATGACGCGCCAGTCCGCGGAATGGCGGAAGTACCCCAATAAGCGGCCCAATTTCGCGATCTCAGGATTCTTCTCCTGTGGGCCAATAAGACACGTTCGAGGATAAGCATCTGCGCGCCCTCTTTCTCTCGCATAAGATGATGTAAGTTGAGCGGAGAGCTGCCAAACGGGGATGGGCCGAAGCCCCGATGCATTCAGCGGCAGCGTCCTAGTCATCGGCCGGCTGACTTCTTGGAACAATCGAGGTTTGTATAGACGCGGGCTCGGTTCGAGCCTGCAAGGGGCATGCATGAAAATTCCTCGCAGGCAATTTCTGCATCTGGCCGCGGGGGCTGCCGCGCTGCCGCTCGCGCCGCAAGTCGCGTGGGCGCAAGCGTACCCGACGCGGCCGGTGCGCATCCTCGTTGGCTTTGCTGCGGGCGGCGGAGCTGACGTTTTTGCGCGTTTGATGGCTCAATGGCTATCGGAGCGCCTCGGCCAACAGTTCATTGTCGAGAACCGGTTAGGAGCTTCCAGCAACATCGCCATTGAGGCGGCAGTGAAAGCGCTGCCAGACGGCTATACTCTCGTTGTGGTCGGCACTCCGAACGCAGTCAACGCAACGCTCTATGAAAAACTCAATTTCGATCTTATCAAAGATGTCGCACCAATCGCGGGCATAATTCGGTTGCCCTTCGTCCTGATGGTCAACTCCTCGTCCCCGGCCAAGACGGTTCCAGAGTTCATCGCTTACGCTAAGGCCAATCGAGGCAAAGTTAATTTCGGCTCGGGTGGCAGCGGAAGCACACCCCATATAGCCGCGGAACTGTTTAGGATGATGGCTGGGGTGGATATGGTTCACGTGCCATATCGGGGCGAGGCACCGGCACTCACTGACCTGCTTGGCGGTCAGCTGCAGATGATGTTCGCATCGATGTCATCAGCCGTTGTGCATGCGAGGGCTGGAACGCTGCGGCCTTTAGCGGTGACGACCGCAACGCGCTCGGAGGCGCTGCCGGACGTTCCGGCTTTGAGCGACTTCCTGCCCGGATACGAAGCTAGTTACCGAGGTGGTATCTGTGGGCCCAGAAACACGCCCACGGGGATCATTGATAAGTTGAACAAGGAGATCAATGCGGCGCTCGCCGACCCCAAGATCAAAGCGCGCCTTGCTGAGATGGGCGGGACGGCATTGGTTGGCTCGTCCGCCGATTTTGGAAAGCTGATCGAGGAAGAGACCGAAAAATGGGCCAAGGTGATCAAGTTCGCGAACATCAAGCCGGAGTGATCGCGGCCCTTACATTCCATAACCCCCCGTTCAGCGAATCCCGACGAGCCGAGAGTCCGGTGTGGGTCAGATTCGGCCGCACTGATCGTGCGTCCGGCGCAGCCGCCGTTTTCGTAATGGCCGATCGATTCGCCAAACGAGGACGGCGTCAAGTGTTCCGAATGCTTGATCGGACCATGACCGGCTCCGGGCGGCGGATTCTCCCAATCCTCAAGGTTCGACTGCCAGCCGAAATTGGCCAAGGAAAATTGCGGGTTGGCGTTCGATGACTCTGCCCGCGCTGTGCCCGCGGCAAGCGTCACTGCCGTCACGCAGACGGCGAAACCGCCGGCCGATAGTCCAATGCCGCGGGGCGCAAGTGATTCATCTTTCGACCTCAATCCGAGCGCTCCTTGCATGACGCCGCCCCATCGCGCGAAGGCAACTCGTCCGGAGCGGCCATTGTCGACTCATGACTTGAGCGCGTGCGGCCGGGCACCAAATGACCTTGCGACCTCACGGGTACATTCGATGAAGCGCTCAATCACCGGACTCAATGTCCGATTCTTCAACGTAACGATCACGACCGGCCATGGCCGAATGGGCAAAGCAACTGGCAGCACCGCGAGCGAGAATCTGTTCGCATAGAAGCGCATGGCCGAACCTGGGAACGTGGCAATATAGGGGCCAGTGGCGAGCAAACTGACCTTGACTGCGTTGGAGATGGTTTCCAATCTGATCTTCGGCATGTCGATGCCACGCTCCCGGCATGCCTCCGCCAATTCGATGTAATTCCATGCATCGGGCCCAGAGAGAATCCAGGGTTCCGTGATCAGTTCCGAGAGATCGATCTTGCGGCGACCGGCCCAACGACTCTGCCTTCCTGCGGCGACCACCAGTTGGTCATCGAAAAGAATTTCGAGATTCAATTCATCAAAGGGTTGCTCGTCTGCAAGTGGCTTCGGCAGCCTGAGGATCGCAAAATCAATCAGCCGTTGGTGCAGCGTTGGCAATTCTAGAGCGGCACCGACAACGCCGATCTGTTCCATACGCAGGACCACGCGCGGATGTCGAAGGGCAAATCGTTTCATGACCCGCGGGAGGATCGCAGCCGCAATAGTGTCGTGGCACCCAAATCTTACCTCGCCAACCGTTGGGTCGGCCAAGAACTCAATATCCCGAACGCTTTGCTTGAGCTCATCGAAAACTGCGTTGCTGCGCTTCAGCAGCGCGCGGCCATACATCGTGGGCTCGACACCCTGTGGTTTGCGATCGAGAAGCCGCACACCGAGCGTGTGCTCGAGGTCGCCGATTGCCTTTGACACCGCTGGTTGGGTCACGTTGAGCTGCTGAGCCGCCTTGGCCATGCTGCCGCGCTGAACGACCGTGACGAAGACGTGCAAATCGCGCATCCCAAGGCGCCGGCCGATCCGACTTTCCCAATCGATCGTCGTTCTCGACATGAACCCAAGGTTATAGGGGAGAAAACAAATGGGCAATTCTCATTATGCTCAATGGAACCTACGGTTTCAGTGGGCCGGTAGTGCAGTTTTCAAAGCCGCCGGCGGCATGTACCGAAGTCCCGCTTGTGCGGCAACGCTGATGCCTTCGGCAGGCGGGGCACTCTGATAGTCAACCGACAAATGTTTGCGGCTACATCGACATCGCTCAGAGAGGGAACCCATGAACCTTCCGCGCCGTCGATTCCTGCATGTGGCAGCGGGGGCAGCCGTACTCTCGACCGTTGCACGGACCGCGAGGGCGCAAGCCTATCCAACGCGGCCGGTGCACATCATCGTTGGCTTTCCGGCTGGCGGCGGAGTCGACATCAACGCGCGCCTGATTGGTCAATCGTTGTCGGAGCGCCTCGGCCAGCAGTTTGTTGTTGAGAACCGGCCAGGTGCCGGCGGCAATATCGCGACCGAGGCGGTCGTGCGCGCGCCCCCCGACGGCTACACGTTGCTCCTGGCTTTCTCGTCAAACGCAATTAACGCGACGCTCTACGACAAACTTAATTTCAACTTCATCAGCGACATAGCGCCAGTCGCGAGCATTGCCCGCGGAGTCATAGTCATGCTGGTCAATCCAGCGTTTCCGGCCAAGACCGTTCCCGAGTTCATCGCCTACGCTAAGGCCAGCCCGGGTAAAATCAGTATGGCATCGGCCGGAAACGGGTCCACGTCCCACGTGTCGGGCGAACTGTTCAAGGTGATGACCGGCGTGAGCATGCTTCACGTGCCGTATCGTGGCGATGCTCCCGCGCTCAGTGATCTGCTAGGCGGCCAAGTGCAGGTTCACTTCCCGGGCCTCGCCGCGTCGATCGAGTTCATCAGAGCCGGCAAGCTGCGCGCGTTGGGGGTAACCACTGCGACGCGCTCGGAGGTGCTGCCGGAACTCCCGACCTTGGGTGAATTCCTGCCGGGGTACGAGGCAAGCACGTTTTACGGCGTGGGTGTGCCCAAGAAGACGCCGGCGGATATCATCGCCAGGCTCAACAAGGCGATCAACGCGGGGCTTGCCGATCCTGGGTTGAAGGCGCGGCTTGCAGACCTGGGCGGCGCGACGCTTCCCGGCTCGCCCGCCGACTTCGGCAAGCTCATTGGCGAAGAGACTGAGAAGTGGGGCAAGGTCGTTAAGCTCTCGGGCGCCAAGCCCGACTGACTCCGCGAGTTGCTGGCTGGAAGTTCCGTAGTGTGTGGTCAAATTGAGACCACCCAGTGATCGGGAAATCGGCGGCGGACGCGACTTGGCCGCCTACGTCGGTAAATCGGCGGCATTCGGCGCCGATAGCGTATTCGAGCTGGCGCGCCCGAAGAGATTCGAACGCTGCCGTCCCCAATTCTGAGGCGCGTCTCGGCCGCGCGTCGCCCCGTGCGCGGTCCGTCGTGGAAGCCGACGCCCGCCGGCGGGGTCGACGGGCGCTGCCGGCTCATGTAAAGACCATTCACATGAGCTGGTCGAGAGATAATCAGGGGCCGCGCGGATATCATCACGGCAATCTCAAGGAAGCGCTGATCCGCGCGGCGCTGGAGCTGATCGCCCGCAAGGGGCCGGCGGGCTTCACCTTCGCGGAAGCGGCGCGCGCGGCGGGCGTCAGTCCGGCGGCGCCCTATCGGCACTATCGCGATCGCGACGATTTGCTGATCGATGTGGCGCGCCGCGGCTTCGAACAATTCACCCAGGCGCTCGCGCGCGCCTGGGGGGAGGGGCGTCCCGATCCGTTTGCGGCGTTCGAGCGGGTGGGGCGCGCTTATCTCGAATTCGCGCGGACCGAGCCCGCCTATTATTCGGCGATGTTCGAGGCCGGCGTTCCGCTCGAGGCCAATCCCGAGCTGCGCGAAGCCGGCGAGCGCGCCTTCGCGGTGCTGCGCGGCGCGGCCGAGGCGCTGATCGCGCGCATGCCGGCGGACAAGCGTCCGCCGGCGCTGATGATGGCGCTGCACGTCTGGGCCCTGTCGCACGGCGTCGCTTCACTCTTCGGCCGCGCCGACGCGGGGCGGCGGACGCTCCCGATGTCGCCGGAGGAGCTGCTCGAAGCCGGCGTCCTGGTCTATCTGCGCGGCCTTGGCCTGCCGGATGGTAGTGCCTAACTTACTGGGTGGAATTATCTTTTTCTGCAGCCCGGCCCCGGCAAGCAATTTCCGAACCCTGCCATTGACAGGTGCCCGGGCCAGCGCTAGCTATGTAAATGTAATTAACATTCACCATTAACCAACGAGGTGAGGGTCCGATGAGCTGTGCGTCAAGAAGCGACGAATGGGGACCTGAATGGGGACATCCAGGTTACCGCCGCATCTGGTTCTGGCATCCGGGATGGATCGTGCTCACGGTTCTCGGGTTCGTCCTCTGGTGGCCCGTCGGCCTGGCGATCCTCTTCTTTACGCTGTGGGGTCGGCGCATGAGTTGCTGGAGCGGACACGGCTACGAGCATTGGCCGGAAAAGATGGAGCGCGTGCGCGCCAAGATGGAGCGCCTCCACGCCAAGATGGAGCGCTTCGGCCATGGCGGGTGGGCTGGTCCTTCGAGCGGCAACCGCGCCTTCGATGAATACCGGTCGCAGACGTTGCAGCGGCTGGAAGAGGAGCAGCGCGAATTCCGCGAGTTCCTGCAGCGGCTGCGCATGGCCAAGGACAAGGCCGAGTTCGACGAGTTCATGGCCGAGCGGCGCAATCGCCCGGAGCCGCAACCGCCGCAGTCGTGAAGAGCGTGGCCGGCCGTTTAATCGGCCGGCCACTTCGCTATTGGAGCGCCGCGATGCCGGCGGCCTGCAGACATTCGGCGAGCCGCTTGCGCGCGTAGAACATGCGGGTCTTCACCGTGGCGGCGGGAACGCCGAGAATGGTTGCGGCCTCCTCGACCGAGCGCTCGTGATAGTAGACGAGGTCGACGATCTCACGATGAGCAGGCGAGAGCTCGGCCAGGCATTGGCGCAGAACCGCGCCGCGCTGGCTCGCATCCAGGCGCTCCTCGGCGGTGATCGCCTGATCCGGGATCGCTGCCGCCGCGGCGTCGTCGAGCGGCTGGTCGCTCCGCCCGCGCAATGCTGAAACCGCCTTGTTGCGGGCGATGGTGAGGATCCAGGTCGACAGCCGGGCGCGGCCTTCGAAGCTCGCCGCATGGCGCCACACCTCGATGAAGACCTCGCTCACGATATCCTCGGCGGTTGCCGGGTTGCCGACCAGGCGGAGTGCAAAACGGTAGACGCTGACGTGATGGCGGGCGTAGAGCGCGCGCATCGCTTGCCGGTCGCCTTCGGCAAGGCGCGCCATCAGGGCTTCGTCCGACCCGGCGTCGTTCGAATTCGCCGGCCGGGCGGGCGTCGGCGCACCGCGCGGCCGCGCTTCGTTGGCGGGCGCCAGTTCAACATGCATCGGTCTGGTATCGACTGCGGCGGTCATTGGGCTTCCCCTGGGCTTCCCCTTGCTTGCCCCGGACCTGTTGTGGCCCGCGGCATACCTTAAAGACGGACAGGGGGAGGGGAAAACGACATCGCCGGGAGAATTTTTTTGACCCCATCCCGATGCCGGCCGCCGCGTACCCCGCCATCCGGCCAGTAGAAGCGGTCTGCCGCCGATGCCATATCCGGGCCATGTCGTTGTCAGGGAGAGCTTGCACATGACCGAATCCACCCCTCCGCTCGCCGCCTTTTCCGATCACGCCGCGCAGCTCGTCGAGCGCGCCGCCGGCAGCGTCGTTGCGGTTCACGGCGGCGGCCGCCGCAGCGCGAGCGGCATCCATTGGCGCGCGGGCGTCATCGTCACCGCCGAAGAAGCGCTGGAGCGCGACGAGGACATCAAGGTGACGCTGGCGGGCGGACGCGTGGCGGCGGCTACGCTCGCGGGCCGCGACCCCACGACCGATGTCGCGGTGCTGCGCTTCGAGGCGAATGGATCGGCGGTGGCGGCGACCGCCGATGCGGCGTCGCTGCGGGCAGGTCACCTGGTCCTCGCCGTCGGCAATCATCAAGGCGCGCCGCTGGCGAGCCTCGGCATCGTCGCGCTCGCGGGCGGGCCGTGGCACAGCCAGCGCGGCGGCACCATCGACAGCTTCATCCGGCTCGATCTCGCGCTCAACCCGGCTGCCGAAGGTGGCGCGCTGGTCGATGTGCAGGGGCGCGTGGTCGGCATGGCGGTGCTCGGGCCGCGCCGGCGCGCGCTCGCCATTCCGGCCTCGACCATCGACCGCGCCGTCGATCAGCTCTTGGCGAAGGGCCACGTCTATCGCGGCTATCTCGGCGCCGGCCTGCAGCCCATACGGCTCGGCGGCGGACGCGGCATTCTGGTGGCGAGCCTCGATCCCGAGGGACCGGCCGCGCGCGCCGGGCTCCTGGTCGGCGACATCGTCACGGCCTGGAACGCCAAGCCGATCGAGCGCGTGCGCGAGGTCATGCGCCATCTTGGAACCGACAGCGTCGGTCAGACCGTCGATCTCGGACTTCTCCGCGGCGGCGCCCCGGCGGCCCTCAAGGTAGTCATCGGGGAGCGCGCCGTGGCTTAGTCTTGACTCGGTAAGATTGGAGCACGATCCCGAGAAGGCCTGCCCCCGCGTAGGCGGGGTCATGCGGCCGAACAATGCCAAAGCGAAATCGCTTCAGGTTGAATCGCGATTTCGCTCTCACCATTTGTCAGGTCGGCCCGCCGGCTGGTCTCAGGCCGTCTTGACGTGGCAGCCGATCACCAGAATGACGTAGCCGACGACCGCAACCCACAAGGCGTACATGCTCACATACGGAATGTGGACGAACTCCGACACGATGGCGAGCAGCACCAGCACCACCGAAAGCCAGAACGTCCATTTGGATGGCGTATGCATTTCCATGTCATTCCTCCCCATTTCCTCATGGATGACAGGAGCGTCCAGCGGGTTCTTGTAACATGAAGACGACGCTGCAATCCACCTTCACGGCGGAGGTTTCGCATGGCCGGCGCAGCCGGGCATCGATGATCGCGCTCGCGATTTTCTCCAACGATCCGGCCATGCGCTGCCGCCTCGAGCAATTGCTGCGCGCCGATGCGGACATCGTGGGTGTCGCGGAGGATGCAGCGACGCTGCTTCGGCTCATCGATCGGACGGCGCTCGATGCGGTCGTGGTGGATGCGCCGCCGCGCGCGGCGCTGGCGGATTGGCGCGCCCGGCAGGCGCTCAGCGGCTTCGTCGTCCTCATCGACGAGACCGGGCTAGATCAGAGCATCGCGCTGCTCCACGCCGGCGCCGCCGCCGTCCTGCCGCGCTCGGCCGCGCCTGCCGAAATCGTCGCCGCCGTCAAGGCCGCGGCCTGCGGGCTCGCAGTGCTGCCGCGTGCGCTGCTGCCGGCGCTGCTCGACGACCACCCGCTCGCGGAGTCAGAGGCGGCCGCCGCGCCGCTGACGCCGCGCGAGCTCCAGGTGCTGGCCGCGATGGCGGACGGCGCCTCCAACAAGGCGATCGCCCGGCGGCTGGGAATCTCCTTCCACACCGCCAAGTTCCACGTCGCCGCCATCCTGGCCAAGCTCGACGCCGACAGCCGGACCGAAGCCGTCACCAAGGCCGCGCAGCGCGGTCTGGTGATGCTTTGATGAATGGCTCGCTTTTCCGGCATGTTTTGGTGAAACAGAGGGTTGCACCGCCATGATCGAGCATGCTGGCCCGACCGCTTCGGTCGCGGCCTGGTTGACCGGGATATCTCAAGCAGAACTCGCCGAACGCATGGGTGTAGATCGCGCCTACATCAGCGGTCTTGAGTTAGGTCAGCGGAATCCCACTGTCGTAACGCTGTGGCACATAGCCAAGGCGCTAGACGTCAAGCTCGGGCCGATTTTTGATGGAGAGAGGGCGCAGCGCCGCCGGACTCCGTAAGCTGTATGCAGAATCTGAGTGGCTCTTCTCTTTCCTCTTGTGCGTTACAGCAGCAGAGGAGGAGAGCGCGCGTTTGGTGCTGCCTCGGCTCACAACAAACTACCGACGGGGCCGTCGCTCCGAGTAGGGACAAGACATCCCTAATCCTAGAGTCTACTGGCCGATTGCCGTCTGGAGTATCTTGGCGACTTCGGCAGAGGGCGCGGCGCGGTCGACCAGCGATTTGTCGGGATCCAGTCTTCCAGGTGCAATTGCCGCGCATGTAGAACTCGACCAGCCGCGGCATGTCGACGCGGAAATGATTGGAGCCCATCGACGAGCCCTGGATCCGGGGGGCCGCTCCGTGCGGGACATCTACGGGTACTACAAGTCGAACGGCGTCGAGACGATCGTCATGGGCGCGTCGTATCGCAACACCGGCCAGATCGAGGCGTTGGGATGCGACCGGCTCACGATAGCGCCAGCCCTTATGGACGCCCTTGCGTCCGAGGAGGGCGAGCTCAAGCGCGCCCTGGCTACCCATGGCCCCTGGCATTAGATGTCGAACGGGCTTTTTATCGCTGGAACATATCCAGCAAAGAGACAAATACCCGAGGAGAAAATTACCATGAAGGCGATCGTGGTAACGGACCAGGCTGCGGGAACGGCCGGGATGGCGCTGGTGGAGCGGCCCGAGCCGCAGGCAGCGATAAACGACGTCGTCGTTCAGGTTCATGCGTCGGGATTCACCTCGGGTGAGCTGACGTGGCCCTCGACCTGGACCGATCGCCTCGGGCGTGACCGGACGCCGTCGATTCCCGGGCAGGAGCTGGCCGGAGTGGTCAGCGCTCTCGGCTATGGCACGACGGGGCTGTCGGTGGGACAGCGGGT
>DATDGG010000351.1:0-6377 GCA_036522235.1 Xanthobacteraceae bacterium | reverse complement strand
GAGCTTCTGCAGCACCTTGCCCTGATAGTCGACGCGCTCCTTCACCTCGCCGGTGAGGCTCTGCGGCACCAGGAGCGCCGGCTTGTCGTACATGACGTCGAAGATGGCCGCCCCATAGGGCCGGGCCTGCTCGCCCACCGGATAGATGCCGCGAAAACCTTCGGTCACCAGCAGGCCCGTCTTGACCCCCTTGCCCTCCAAAAGGGCGTTGGTCCCGACCGTGGTGCCGTGACAGAAGAAGCCGATGTCGGCGCCCGCGACCCCCTTGGCGAGCAGCATTTCGATGCCCGCCAGGATGGCGCGCGAGGGATCGTCGGGCGTCGAGGGGACCTTGCTGATCGAGACTTCGCGGGTCTCTTCGTTGAGATGGACGAAATCCGAGAACGTCCCGCCCGTATCGACCGTTACGCGGTAGCGCGCCATCGGGCGCCCTCAAGCCGAAGGCGTTGCGGCGGGCGTGCCGAGCGCGCGCGGCGCCGGCTGCCATTCCTTTCCGGGCGCGGCGCTGGTCGGAAAGATCAGCGACTTGATGACCACCGGAACCGCGCCCGAGGTCGGCAGCATGGTGCCGATATCGATGTAATCGAATTCCTTGAGCTCGAGGCCGTCGACCGAGACGATGGCGTTGCTGATGCGCATCTCCTCGCGCAGATGGATGCCGAGCAGCCCGCCGACGTCGCCGTCGCCGACCAGCACCAGCGGATGGCCTTGCGCCAGCACGTCCTCGAGGCCTCGGGTCGCGCCTTTGCAGAAGGCGTCGAGCCGCTGGAAGGTCGCCGGGCCGCGCCAGGGAACGAACACCGCGACCGGCGTGTCGCCGGCGCCGAGATCGAGGCGCTTCAGCACGGCCTTGATCGCTGTCGCCACGCCCTCGGTATCGATCGCCTCGGGGTCAAGCGCGAGCGCCGGCGCGATCACCGGAACGTTGCGCAGCGGCAAGGCCTCCATGGGCGATACATAGATGGTGCTGCCGCTCACCTGCGTGGTGTATTGGGAGGCGCCGATGACGGTGGCGCGGATGCCCTCGGTCGATGGTTCGAGCTTGAGGCCTGAGCTCGCGACCCGGGACCGGATCTCCTGCGCCAGCAGTGCCCCGAGATCGCCGAACATTTCGGCCTCGCGGCCGTAGATATATTCCGCGACGCCCCCCGAAAAGGTGACCTGATCGATCTTGTGCCCTTGGACCAGCGGATCGAGGCGCAACAGGCCGGCGCCGGCGGCGGTCGGGGAGCCTCCCGCCATGGCCTCGAACAGGCAATCGGCCATGCGGGCTGCCAGCGCCCGCGCGGCTTCCGGCTCGAGCTGCTCGCCGAGCGCAAGCTTGATGCCGAGCTCGCTGGCGAAGCGCCGTGCCGCCTCCTCGATGCGCGTGACCCGCCCGGACGCATCGAGGCAGATGAGCCGCGCCCCGACATCGACGGCGGTCAGGTCGACCACGCGGCCTTCGCGGCACACGGAAATCTTCGACGTGCCGCCGCCGACGTCGACATTCATGACCGTGGTGCGATCGCGGATCGAGCGGGCGACGGCGCCCGACCCATAGGCCGCCATCACGGTCTCCAGATTGTCGCCGGCCGAGACCGCGACCATCTTGCCGGCCTGGCGGGCGAACAGCTCGCCGATCTTGCGGGCGTTGCGGCGGCGCACCGCGACCCCGGTCAGGATCAGCGCGCCGGTGTCGATCTCGTCCGGATCGACCTTGGCGTCCTTGTATTGGCGCTCGATGAAGGCACCGAGCGCGTCGGCGTCGATCGTCTCTTCGGCCGAATAGGGCGTCAGCAGGATGTCGGATTCGTAGAAGGTCTCGCGCGTGGTGACCACGTAGCGGCTGTCGAGGCGCTCCAGCACGATGCGCGAGAACACCAGATGCGAGGTCGACGAGCCGATATCGACCCCGACGCTGAGCACCACGATCTCGTCTTCATCGACGAGCGAACGCCCCGTGCTCGAGAAGAATATCCGCCCCCCGGCGCTCTCGTCGTTCATGCGGTCTGCGCTCCTACCTCATTGCCTGTTCGAACATGCTAGCGCCGCAAGCGGCAAAACCGGTCGTCCCCGCCCCCGCTTTCGCGGGGTAAACTCCAGCGGGGCCCCAGTTTTGTTCGCAAAATGCGCTTGATGAGCGCTGATGCCAAGATTTGCGAAGGGATTAGATTCCTGCCGGAGTCCACCCCAAAAAGTGGGGCGGGAATGACGGGAGGAAGCGATAGCTTGACACTCGCTTGCGGGGCTCAGGCACCCACGAATTTCGGCACCACGGCGCCCTTCTTGTAGAATTCGGGCTCCATCCTGTTCTCGACGCCCTCGGCCTTGAGCTTGGCGGAATATTCCTCGCGCAGATACGGATCCTCCATGTAGTAGGGGATCGCGGTCCCGCCCTCGGGGAGATCCATCGCGGTATAATCGGTGTGCTTTTCGCCGGGAGGTCCGGGCTCGCGGCCGGGATTGTGCGGGCCGAACCAGGCCGAGAGCCGGAACGGCTCCTTCGAGGCGCCGAAATGCTGGTGATACCAGCGCGCGCCGCCGGGCGCCGCCGATACCATGCCGAACGGCTCGTAATCGACGCGCTTGACCTTGTCGGCGTGGCCATCCTTCCAGGGATTGACCCCGTAACGCTCGGGCCAGGTGTAGGTGTAGCCCTTGCCGGTGAGGCAGATCAGCACCGCGGCCGAGGTGTGGGCATGCGCCTTGGAATAGCGGCCGTTCTCGTGCTGGCCGATCCACAGATAGAACGTGTTGCCGGTCATGAACGGCTCGACCCGGCGCCAGCCCGGCGAGCGGCGGTTGTCGAGCGGCAGGTCGCAATGGATCACGTCGGGGACGAAATTGGTGCGGCGCATCGCCAGCCCTCGCACCGGATCGGGCTCTATGTCGTCCTTGTATTTGTAGAAGTCGTCGGCGCCGCTGAACCGGTCCTTGAACTGGTAGGGCGCGTTGAAGATGAAGTCGGTATTGTTGACCAGGTTCATCAGGTTCGGCGCGGTGGTGCCGCCGATCAGGATGGCGGGCGAGGAGCTCGCATTGACGATGCGGTGCATCGCGTTCACCGGGATCGAGAACAACGAGCCGCGCTGCCACTCGAACACGTGCTTCTTGCTGTCGCTTTCGAGCCAGACCTCGGTGGTGCCGCGGCCCTCGGCGACCATGTAGACTTCCTCGTAGAGATGCTTCTCCGGATTGAGCGCGCCGGCGCCCGGCACCTCGACCACGTAGCTGCCCCATTTGCCCTCGGTGCCGTGCAGCTGGATGTAGCTGCCGCGGCCGCCCAGCCGCTTCCAGGGCGCCATCGGCAGGTCCGTTGCGCTCTTGAGCCCGATATCGCGGAAGATCGGGATACCCTCCGATTCCATGAACAGGTCGTAGGGCGTCTTCGGCCGGCCGAACTTGCCGAACCCGGCCCGGTTCTCGCCACTGGGTTCGTGCCAGTGCTTCTTGTCGCTGACTTCATGCATAGCGCGTTCTTCCTTAAGGCTGGTTGCGGCCTTTGTTCCGAAGGGGAATGGCCTCTTATAGGCCGGCGGTGGGGATAAGCCAATATCTTGAAATCCCGGCATTTTGTGCCGCCTGCCGCCAACGCGCGCCAAATCGTAACCGATTGGTAACCGCGATCGTTTCCAATTCGTCAACCGCGAATTGGGGACCTGACATGGACAAGCACGAGGACGGCAAGGCGGCGGGCACGCCCGGGACGGCGAACGATCCGGTGGCGCCGGCGGCCGGCGAGCCCACGGCGAGTGAAGCCGCGGCCGAGCCGGCCATCGAGCTTGCACGCATCGATTCTCCGACCATCGCGCCCGCAAATCCGGGCACGGATGACGCCGGCGTGGACGCGCGGGAAGCCGTAAAGCGGCGGAGCTTGATCTTGGCCCCGGTGTCGCCGCGGGAGGAATTCAAAGCCTTTGAAGCCGCCGCCGCGGCAGCCGGCGCACGCGCGTCCCGCAGCTCCCGCAGGTTCACCTTGCCGACCGCCTCGGTCGTGCTGGCGGTGGCGTGCGGGGCTGCCGCTGGCGCTGCCGGCATCATCGGCCTGGAGCAGATCGCGCCCGTGTTGTCGCCGGCCGCGCCCGCCCCCGCGGCCGAGAACCTGCCGGCCACGATCGGGCAGATGCGCGCCGAGATCGCGGCGCTCAAATCGAGCGTCGACGCGGAGAGCCGCGGCAACACCGCGCAATTCACCAAGCTCACCGATCGCTTCGACCGCATGGAGCGCGGCCAGGCCGCGACCACCAGCAAGGCGGACGCAGCCTTTCCCAAGGAGACGACCGGCTCGGTGACCTTGCCGAGCGCAGCGGCGGCGCCATTGCCGGTCGCGCCGGCCCCCCTTCCGCAGTCCGTGGTCGTGCCCGGATGGGGCGTGCGCGACGTCTATCGCGGCATCGCCCTGCTGCAGAGCCGCGCCGGCGGCATGGTCGAGGTCGAAGCCGGCGACGTGCTGCCCGGCCTCGGCCGCATCGACGCCATCCGCCGCCAGGACGGCCATTGGGTGGTGATCACGTCGCGGGGGACGATCAGCTCGATGCGGTGAGGTGGCCGCCTGCGGCGGCAGAGGCGCTTCGGGCAGCTCACTACGGTGATCGTCCCAAAAAGAAAGCGCGATCTGCCGCATAGGCGGGATCCGTAAGCGCCTCGCCATGAAATGGGTTCTCCAAACCACGCTTTTGTAAGGCCGCCCACAGGTTGCCTTTGTACACGCGCATGTTCTCCGGCGGAATGCGTATCGCGGCAAAGAACTTCGCCAGCAGCTCCGCTTCGGCTTCCCGCGCGTGATAGGCGCCGAACCATCGATCCGGTGGCGTCTTGCTCGGCGACCCAATCCATGGCGCCAGGCTGCGTGCGGCGCCCCGACCGACGAAGTCCCAAGGACTCGAGAACAGTATAGCTCGGGCGACCGTCTGCTCTTTGGCGACCTAGGCGGCCATACCCGCACTTTGCGACTGCCCGGCAACCGCGATCCGGCTCCAGTTCGGTGTGCCGCCGTCCAGACATGCGCCCCATCCTTCTTGCGGATTTTGCCGGTCGAGAAAGCCAAGGAGCTTGATCAATCGATTGACGATCGATTCAGCCTTTGTGTAGTTGATCGATTGATCGATCGAAATTCCGTCGCCATAGATTCGCGTTCGCCGAAAATTTCCGGAGCAACCCGGCGGCTTCGGCGGGCAATACACCGCGACCGCCGGTTCGTCGTTGTAATCAAGCGAGATGACCCGATAACCGGCGTCGGCTGCGGCGTGCAAAAAAGGGATTGGGCCCGGCGGCACGCCGCCGGTTCCAATGAGGAAGAGAAGCAGGTTCGCACTCGG
This sequence comes from Xanthobacteraceae bacterium, assembly GCA_036522235.1. Taxonomy (GTDB): domain Bacteria; phylum Pseudomonadota; class Alphaproteobacteria; order Rhizobiales; family Xanthobacteraceae; genus VAZQ01. The sequence goes on along the minus strand of DATDGG010000351.1, from coordinate 1,077 downwards.
CTTCACGGTCGGACCAAACAAGACATAGTGCAGGCGATTGTAATTCTTGATCGCCGGGTCGGTGTCGGAGGGAGTGATGCATCGAACGATGTTCACCGGTTCGGGCGCGCAGCCTCCATTGGCGAGCTGTAAGAAGGACTTGCATGTATCGGAAACCTGGCTGCTCATGCCTTCGAGACATTGAATAAGACGGCCGCCGCCAGGTTGCACCCCGGCGCAATATTGCTGCAGCTCCTGACCACAAGCCGCGGTCATCGGATTGACGACCGCGGTGTTTTGGTTTTGGACTGCCTGGCTCAATTTCGCTGGGGGGCTCGCTATAGTGGAAGGAACTGCCGGCAATGTTGGCGGTTGGGGGCTCGCGATCGAGGTACTGTCGGGTTCGCGCGCGAGCGACCGCCGCGCTTGCGGCCAAGCGGCGATCAAAGCGACCAGCAAGACTGCGGAGCATGTGCGAAAGGAAAACTTGCGGCGACCGAGCGCGCAGGGCGTTGGGCTTCGGGCACTCACAGCGATCCCCTCACGGCGGTTGGATTAGTTCGCTTTGATCATGGATTTAAGTCAAGGGCGAGCGCCGCAATGCAGCAATTCGCACCGTAATCCGATCCACCTCGTCGGCGATGGTGAGCATTTTCGGCGACGCCTCGATGCCGAGCGCGCGCCGTTTAAAGGTTGATAGCGAGCGTTCTCCGCTGATCAATTCGCCGTCCACACGACATCGTCGTCGACAGCGTAGAATTTACATGCTTGACTCGACACCTGCGCGCAACGCGCCAAAGCCTGCGCCATCGCATCGAATACCCCCCCTTTCCAAGCCCAAAACTTGGCGTCGGTCGACAAGGCGATCGCTCTCGGAAGCGCGGCTGCCAGAAAGCGCTGATACCCTTGGCGTCCATTTTCGTTAGTGAGCGGAAACTTCCCGATATCATCGATCGCTGCAAAGCCGGAAGCCTTGGGGCGCTCGCCGAGCATCGCACGCACCTCGGCTTGATCGTTGCTCCTCACGATCGCCAGCGACGTCACGATGCCGAGGTCGAGAGCACTCTTGTGGATGGGCTCGCAGCCGAGCACCGACCG
>DATDGG010000350.1:0-3228 GCA_036522235.1 Xanthobacteraceae bacterium | reverse complement strand
GCAAGCCCAATTATTCGGTCACGCAGGGGCAGGTCCTGTTCGGCGGCGAGGACGTGCTGGCGTTGCGGCCGGACGAGCGCGCCGCCAAGGGGATTTTCCTGGCCTTTCAGTATCCGCTGGAGATTCCCGGCGTCGCCACCTTCAACTTCCTCAAGGCGGCGCTGAACGCGCAGCGGAAGTATCGCGGCGAGCCTGAGCTTTTGGCGCCCGCCTTCCTCAAGCGCGTGCGCGAGGTCGCCGGCAAGCTCGGCATCGAGGAGGACATGGTGCGCCGGCCGGTCAATGTCGGCTTTTCCGGCGGCGAGAAGAAGCGCAACGAGATCATGCAGATGGCGCTCCTGGAACCGCGCCTCTGCGTGCTCGACGAGACCGATTCCGGCCTCGATATCGATGCGCTCAAGATCGTCTCCGAAGGGGTCAATCATCTGCGCTCACCGGAGCGCGCCTTCGTCGTGATCACCCACTATCAGCGCCTGCTCAACTATATCGTTCCGGACGTGGTGCACGTGCTGGCGCGCGGCCGGATCGTGCGCAGCGGCGACAAGGAGATCGCGCTGGAGCTGGAGGCGCAGGGTTACGCGCAATACCAGGAGAATGCCGCGTAAGCGGACACAGCGTGCCACAGGATGCTTAAGGATTTGAACGCGATATGAACGCCGAAGTCCGCCCGATCAAGACCGCTGCCGAAAGTGCGCTGGCCGCCCACTTTGCGGCGGCGAAAGCGGCGTTGCCGGGTGCGCAGGAGGTTGCGGCCATGCGCGATGAGGCCTTCGGCCGCTTCGAGCTGGCGGGGCTGCCGAGCCGGCGCGTGGAGGAGTGGAAATATACCGACTTGCGCGCGGTGATGCGCGAAGCGCTGCCGCTCGCGGCACCGCCCGATGCCGCCGCCAAGAGGCGCGGGGCCGGTGCGGGCGCCGAGCTCGCCGGGCTCGAGGCGCGCCGCATCGTTTTCGTCGACGGCACCTTCCTGCCGGAGCTCTCCGATCTGGCCGATCTCGAAAGCGGGCTTTCGATCGGCTCCATGGTGGCGGCGCTGGCGGCGGGCGCGCCGCTCATTGCCGCCCATCTCGGCAAGGTCGCGCGCAGCGACGATGTCGCGGTCGCGCTCAACACCGCCTTCATGGGCGACGGGGCGGTGATCCAGATTGCCGCAGGCGCCACCTTGGACCGGCCGATACACCTCGTATTCGTAAATTCGGGCGCCCGGCCGGCCGCGACCTTCCCGCGCTCGCTGATCGTGGTCGAGCGCGGGGCCCGCGCCATGGTGGTGGAAAGCCACGAAGGGGCGGCCGACTGCGCCGACCAGGTCAACGCCGTCCTGGAACTCAAGGTCGGCGATGAGGCCCATGTCGACCACGTCAAGCTGACCGGCAGCGGGACCGGCGCGCTGCACGTGTGGACCCTGATGGCGAGCGTCGGCGCGCGCGCGCGCTTCAACGAGTTTCTCTTCACCACCGGCGGCGCCGTGGTCCGCAACCAGCTGTTCGTGCGCTTCGATGGCCCCGACACGGTTGCAGGCATCCGCGGCGCCACGCTGCTCAGGGGCAGCCAACATGCCGACGTGACCTTGTTTGCCGATCATGCGACGCCCGCCTGCACCAGCCGCGAAATGTTCAAGTCGGTGCTCGACGACAGCGGGCGCAGCATATTCCAGGGCAAGATCATCGTGCGGCCGCTCGCGCAGAAGACCGATGCCCGGATGGCCACGCACGCGCTGTTGCTGACCAACAGCGCCGAAGCCGACAACAAGCCGGAGCTCGAAATCTACGCCGACGACGTCCAATGCGGCCACGGCGCCACTTCCGGCGCGCTCGACCAGGATCTGCTGTTCTACCTCAAGTCCCGCGGCATCCCCGAGAAGGAGGCCGAGACGCTCCTGATCCAGGCTTTCGTCGGGGAGGCGGTGGAAGGCATCGAGCACGCCGGCCTGCGCGACGCTTTGATGGACCAGGTGGTGGCTTGGCTCGGGGCGCGCCGATGAATGTACGAGCGAGCATGATGCATCCCGCCGTGACCAATGGCGCCTACGACGTCACCCGCATCCGGGAGGATTTTCCGATCCTGGCGCTGCCGGTTTACGGCAAGCCGCTCACCTATCTCGACAACGCGGCCTCGGCGCAGAAGCCGCGCGCGGTGCTCGATCGCCTCCATCTTGCTTATACGGCCGAATATGCCAACGTGCATCGCGGGCTGCATTACCTCGCCAATGCCTCCACCGAAGCCTACGAGGACGCCCGCGCCAAGGTCGCGGCGTTCATCAACGCGCCGCGCAAGGAAGAGATCGTCTTCACCCGCAACGCCACCGAGGCGATCAATCTCGTCGCCTATTCGTTCGGCCATGAGCGCATCCAGGCCGGCGACGAGATCGTGCTCTCGATCATGGAGCATCATTCCAACATCGTGCCCTGGCATTTCCTGCGCGAGCGGGCGGGCGCGGTGATCAAATGGGCCCCGATCGACGAGGAGGGCAATTTTCTCCTCGACGAGTTCGAGAGGCTCCTCACGCCGCGCACCAAGCTCGTCGCCATCACGCAGATGTCGAACATGCTCGGCACCGTGGTGCCGGTGAAGCAGGTGGTTGCGCTGGCGCACGCGCGCGGCATTCCGGTGCTGATCGACGGCAGCCAGGCGGCGGTGCATCTCGACGTCGACGTGGTCGACATCGACTGCGACTTCTACGTCTTCACCGGTCACAAGCTCTATGGGCCGACTGGCATCGGGGTGCTCTACGGCAAGCACGCGCATCTTCTCGCCATGCGGCCGTTCAACGGCGGCGGCGAGATGATCCGCGAGGTGTTCGAGGATCGCATCACCTATGGCGAGCCGCCGCACAAGTTCGAGGCCGGCACGCCGCCGATCGTGCAGGCGATCGGGCTCGGCGCCGCCATCGACTATGTCGGCTCGATCGGCGGTGAGCGCATCCGTGCGCACGAAGCCGAGCTTACCCGATATGCCCACGAGCGGCTGCGCGAGATCAATTCGCTGCGCATTTTCGGCACTGCGCGGGAGAAGGGCGCCATCGTCTCCTTCGAGATGCGCGGCGCCCATCCCCACGACGTCGCCACCATCATCGACCGGTCAGGCGTGGCGGTGCGCGCCGGCACCCACTGCGTGATGCCGCTGCTCGCGCGCTTCGGCGTATCGGCGACCTGCCGGGCATCGTTTGCGCTTTACAATACCAAGCCCGAGATCGACCGCCTTGCGCAGGCCTTGATCAAGGCGCAGGAT
>DATDGG010000349.1:0-2575 GCA_036522235.1 Xanthobacteraceae bacterium | reverse complement strand
CGTCGGCAGCGCGCGCTCCGCATAGACGTCGCAGAAGCCGCCGAGATGGGCCGTGATGATGACGTTCTTGGCCGACCACAGCGGATGGCCGGCGGGCAGCGGCTCCTCCTGGAAGACATCGAGGGCAGCGCCGGCGATCTGGCCGCGCGCGAGCGCGGCCAACAGCGCATCCTCGTCGACGATGCCGCCGCGGGCGAGGTTGACCAGATAGCTCGTAGGCTTCATGGCAGCGAACACCCGCGCGTCGACGAGGTTGCGGGTCTCGTCCGAATAGGGCGCAAGCAGCACCAGGAAATCGAGCGTGGGGGCTTGGGCGATCAGCTCGCCGCGCTCATGCATGCGGTCGAAGCCCGGCACATCGCGCCTTGCCGAGGTGAAGCCCACCACCGTCATGCCGAGCGCCTGGCATTTGGGGGCGAGCGTCTCGGCGATCAGCCCGACCCCGAAAATGCCGACCGTCTTACCGTCGAGCAATCGCGTCGGCCAGCGGGTCCACACCTGCCGATCCTGGTTGCGCACGCTTGTGGCGAAGTCGCGGGCGAGCGCCATCATCATCATGATGGCGGCTTCCGAGACCGGCGCCCCGTGGATGCCGCGGATATTGGTGAGGATCACGTCCTTTCGCAGCGACGGCAGGTCGATCAGGTTGTCGACCCCGGTGCCGAGCGCCTGCACCCATCTGAGCTTGTCGGCGCCGTGCAGGACCTCCTCCTTCATCATCGGCCCGAAGGTCAAGAGCGCGTCGGCATCGTGGATGAACGCGCCGGCCTTGGAATGGTGGTCCACCATGTCGATGCCGAGCTCGGGGAAGCGGGCGGCGAGCCGGGCGCGGTATTGCTCGCGGACCGGCGGCGGAAGGGTAAGCAAGATGAGCAGGCGCGGCATTGGGTGCGGTCCCGGGCTGGCTCAGGCCTTCGCCATTCCCAAGAGCCGGGCGGCGTTGTTGAAGCAGATGTCCGCCCGCACGTCCTCGGCGAGCGGCGCGCCGTCGATGAAGTTCGCGGACTCCTCCGCCGATTCGAACGGATAATCGGCCGCGAACATCACGTGATCGGAGCCCAGGGTGCTGAGGGTGCAGATCAGCGGATCGGCGGCGCACATCCCCGACGTGGTCACCACGAAATTGTCCTTGAAGTATTGCGAGGGCGGCTTGCCGAGCTTGACGGCGTAGAATTCAGGACCGGCGCGGCTGTCGAAGCGCCAGAGCAGGAACGGCAGCGTCTCGCCCAGATGTCCCAGTCCGATCTTGACGCCGGGAAACCGGTCGAACAGGCCGCCGAAAATGAGACGCAGCGCATGCGAGCCGGTCTCGAAGGTCCATTCCCAGGTGGCCCGACGCAGCCCTTTATGTCCCTCCAGTACCGGCGCCGGCACCACCGGATCGGCCGGATGTAGATAGATGAGCGTGCCGAGCGCCTCGACCCGCTGCCAGAACGGCTGGAGCGAGGGATGATCGAGGTATTGCCCATTGGTGTGGCCATTGATCATGGCGCCGCAGAACTTGAGATCGCGCACGCAGCGCTCGAGCTCGTCCGCCGCCGCCTTGGCGTCCTGCATAGGCAGATGCGCGAAGCCCGCATAGCGGTCCGGCCGTTTCTCGATCTCGCGCGCCAGGAAATCATTGGCCGAGCGGGCATTGCGGACGGCGGCCGCGGTATCGCGCTCCGCCTGCACGCCGGGGCCTGCCAGTCCCAGCACCGCGCGGGCAATGCCGGCACGGTCCATGGCGGCGAGGCGGGTCTCGCCGAAATCGCAGAGCCGCGCCAGCGCCCGCTCGCGGATATGCGGGGGAAGATCGGCAGCCGTCGGGTTCCAGTATTCGATGAAGCCCGGGCACATGAAGTGCTCCTCGAGCGCGATCTTCGCAACCATGGATGCCTCGTTTGCAGCTCATGCGCCGGCTGGTGCGTCTCTGTACGGCATTATCGATATCCGATACAACCCTACGGCTTCGGTGATAGAATCAAGCCTATAAAGTTCTGGCCTGCTCGGGGAGGAATGGCGTGGCGAAGAAAATCCGTGGCGTGATGTTCGAGGAGAACAACAACAACAGCATGGGGCTCGAGTTCGTCAACCTGTCCCATCGCTTCGGTTATCAGTCTCCCAACTGGCCCTATTTCGAGGACGTCAAGATCGAGCGCATCCACTATCACGCCAAGTCGGGCGTGCTGTCGCAGCGCATCACAACCAGCATGCACAACACGACCCATATCGATGCGCCCGCGCATGTGGTCTATGGCACCCCGTTCATCGACGAGGTCCCGCTGCCGCATTTCTTCGGCAGCGGCATCGTGGTGTCGATCCCGAAGAAGAAATGGGAGCCGATCACCTACGACGATCTCGAAAAAGCCGCCGGCAAGGCCGTGCGCCCGCGCGACGTGGTGATCGTCAATACCGGCTGGCACAAGAAATACGACGATAGCGAGGACTATTTCTGCTACGCGCCGGGCTTCGTGCCCTCGGCCGGCGAATGGTTCGTGGAGAAGAAGGTCAAGGTCATCGGCCACGACACCCAGGCCAACGACCATCCGCTGGCGACCGCGATCGGGCCGCAGCGCAACGGCCCGCTGCATCC